>JANPGI010000133.1:0-10822 GCA_031423875.1 Verrucomicrobiota bacterium
GGAATGCCGCCTTCAGGCGGCAGCAACGGGACAAACCATGCCACTGCCGCCTGAAGGCGGCGTTCCGATTGCACCGCAGGCGCGACTTCAAGGGCAGTGTCAGGTATGCGCCCCCCAGTCAGCCACGCGGCTGGAAATCCCTTTGGCAAACGGCTGCATTCCGTTAATTTTCTTCGTCATGCGAACCCGAATCACTTGGCTCGTTTCCACGGCTGCACTCTGTTTTCTGCTGGCGCTCGTTCCCGCTTGCTCGAAGAAGAATGACGCACACCAAAGCGCCGACCCCTTCACGCAATTGATGACGCGCGGCAACGGCTTCTTTGAAAAGGGCGAAGTCACCAACGCGATCGCCACTTACCTCGAAGCCATAAAACTCGCGCCTGAGAGTCTTGATGCGCGTTTGAATCTCGCCAACGCCTACTTGCTCGCCGGGGATTCCGCGAATGCCGTCGAACAATCACAACAGGCTCTGAACCTCGACCACAACAGTGCTGCTGGTTATTACCTGCTCGGCTGCGCTCATCTGCGCGCAAATCAGGCCGAGCCTGCGGTCAAGGCATTCCAGCAATCCCAGCAACTAGACCCGGCCATCACCGCGTTGAATTTCCAACTTGGCCTAGCTCACGAAAAACTGGGCCATGCCGAGGATGCCATCACGCAGTTTGAATCCGTGGTTAAATTTGAGCCGCAACATCCGTCCGTCCACTATCAACTCGCCCGGCTGTACGAACGCGTGGGCCGATCAACGGACGCCGCGCAGCAGATGCAGAAGCATCAGGAAGTACAGGCGAAAATCGCCGGAGTCCCCGCCAGCGCTGCCACATTCGAGCGTTGCAAACACACAGTGCCGCGAATCGCCTTCGCCTTGGAGCAACCCGATCCTCATGGCGTTCCAGTGCGCTTCACGGATGCGACGGCTGGCGCATTCACTCAACCTTCAAGCTTTCGCGGGCCGATGGCTGTGGTGGATTTTAACCACGACGGACGCAACAGCCTCTTCGTCCTCGAAGGCGACAAAGGATTCCGCCTCTTGAACAATGTCGGCGGACATTTCGAGCCGCTGGGAGATTTGCTGCCCGGAAAACCCGGCGTAAATTATCGGCGCGCACTTGTCGGTGATCTGAACAACGACCGCCTTGAAGACCTCGTCGTGCTGGGCGAATCGGCATCACACGTTTTTAGTTTTGCCACCAATGGTCGCGTGCGCGAAGTCACCGCCATGACCGGCCTCAAGACGTTGCAAGGTCGCGACGGCGTGCTGGCGGACTCGGATTTCACCGGCAAACTCGATCTGCTCACCGTGCTGCCAGAAGGTCGGGGTCTGAGAGTCTATCGAAATCTCGGCAACTCCTATTTCCAAGATGACACGGCCAATTCTGGTTTGCCTGCAACCCTGCCCGGCGCGGAGCATCTCGCGATCGAAGACTGGAACAACGAAGATGTGCCCGGAGTTTTCGTGGCCCAAACCGGCAAGCCACCCGCGTTCTTCGCCAAACAACGCGCCGGAACATTCGCCGCAACGAATCTAGGAACAAACTGGCCTGCGGGGAATATCCTCGCGACCGCCGATCTGGATAACGACCTGCGCGCCGATCTCGTCGTGGTGAGTGAGACCAAAATCGAAATCGTTCCCGCGAGCAACAAGTCCGGCCCCAGCCTTCCGCTGCGTGGATTGAAGGCAAAAAATATTCTGCTCGCGGACTACGATAACGACGGATGGTTGGACGTGATCGCCTACGGCAACGGCTTGCGCGTCTGGCGTAATCAGGGTTCAACCGGATTCACCGATGTCACCGCCGCGCTCGGATTGGATAAGATTTCGGCAGCAGATTCCATCGTCGCGGCAGATTTCGATGCAGATGGCGACACAGATTTTGTCATCGCCTCATCAGACGGTCTGAATCTCTGGCGCAATGACGGTGGCAACGCGAACCATCAATTAAAACTGCGCCTCGTCGGCAATCGCTCGAACGCCAGCGCGCTCGGAGTCCGCGTCGAAGTGGCTGCGGGCAACTGGCGCACCATCCGCACGCTGCAACAACTCCCACTGGAGATCGGCGTCGGCAAACGTGACAAGCTGGATGCGATCAAAGTCCGCTGGTTCGATCTGGCGAGTTCGCTCGTGGATGTGACGATGCAGACAAATGTTCTGACGCTGGATGAATTGACGCTCCCGTCCGGCTCGTGCCCTTACCTTTATGTCTGGGACGGTGATCAGTTCAGATTCGTCACCGACATCCTCGGTGCTGCGCCGCTGGGATTGCCCGTCGCCAAGTCGCGTTACATCGAAGCTGACCCGGAGGAATTCCTCGCGCTCGGCGGCGAGGAACAATTCCAACCGCGCGACGGCTCGTATGAAATCCGGCTCACCGAAGAACTGCGCGAGGTTCTTTATCTCGATGAAGCCTCGCTTGTCATAGTGGATCATCCGCGCGACACACTGGTTCTTCCGACGAGCAAACTGCATCCGGGAAAACCGTTTCCCCCGCACGAACTCTGGACGCTTCGGCCATTCGCTGCATTGAAACACGCGACGCGCAGCGACGGCCTCGACGTGACCACCGCACTCGCCGTCACCGATCAACAAATGGTTTCACCCGTCAAACTGCGCGAGCAGCAACTGCGCGGACTGGCCGAGCCGTTTTCTGTCACGATGGATTTCGGCGCGCTTCCAACGAATCGTCCGCTCGTACTCGTGCTGAACGGCTGGCTGCGTTTCGGCGGCGGCATGGCGAACATCGGCGCATCACTCGACGCGGATCTGCCGTTCCCGTTCCCGACATTGGAAGCTGAGTTGCCCGATGGCTCGTGGAGAAAACTGGATGTGGATGTCGGCGCGCCTTGCGGCAAAACAAAAACCATCCTCGTTGCCTTGGAGAAGTCCCTATCAACTATCAACTATCAACTATCAACGAACCTACGACTCAGGCTCACGACCGCGTTCGAGATTCATTGGGACTCCGCCGCGCTCTGTGAAAAAGTTTCCGCAGCGCAGAACAAACGATTCCAACTCACGGCAGACCGCACGGATTTGCGTTGGCGTGGGTTCAGTGAATTCCAAAACCTCCCCGACTCTCTGCCGCTCTCGCCGGACTACACCAGACTTCGAGCCTCCGCTCCGTGGCGTCGCACGCCATCCGGTTGGTGTACACGCTATGGCGAGGTGAACGAGTTGGTCCAGAAAAGCGACGACGCGCTTGCGTTGCTCAACGGTGGCGATGAACTGGCGTTGTCATTCCGCGCGGATAAGCTCCCGCCGAAGCCCGCTGGATTCGTGCGCGACTTTTTCCTTCACGTCGTCGGTTGGGATAAGGATGCAGATTTCCACGTCGGCCAAGGCTGGCGCGTTGAGCCGTTGCCCTATCGCGGCATGGACGATCAGAATTACGATCAGGTGATCCGTCCGGAAACGATCAAAGACGATTGGATCAAGAGATACAACACCCGCTGGGTCGGCCCGAGGGTGTTAGGCAGTAAGAAAAACTGAGGAACGCTGTTTCAACAATTCGTCGGCACTTCCTGCAAGACCTCGACGCAATGCGGGATCGCACCGACCACAAAACTCAAACACTCCACCGCACCGCTCGGTTTTCCCGGCAGGCAGATCACCAACGCCTTGTCCACCACCACGGCCAGCGCGCGTGAGAGGATCGCGTTCTTCGTGATCTTCATGGACTCCGCGCGCATCACTTCGCCAAAGCCGGGAAGCTCACGCACGGCGATCTCGCGTACGCCTTCCGGCGTCACGTCGCGCAATGCCACGCCCGTGCCGCCTGTGGTGAGGATGAGGTTGCAACCTTTGGTGATGTGCTCGCGGATGGCGATTTGGATGTCGCGCTGCTCATCAGGAACAAGAGACTCCGCCGCAACACACCAACCGTATTCACCCGCCGCCTTCTTCAACGCAGGCCCGCCGAGGTCGTCGTAAAGCCCGCGTGATGCGCGGTCGGAAACGGTGATGATGCCAACTCGAATTGTCATGCGTTGGTTTTAGCGGAAAGCCGAGAGGACTGCAATGCGGGGGCAGGTGTTAGCGGAGCGCGAAAACTCCCGGCTCGACACGTTGGAAACCGGGAATTAAGGTCGTCACTAGAAAAAGTGACAACCAAAACTTTTGGTGATGAATCAGAACGGAAACGTGAGAGTTCTATTGCAAATGAAGACATTAAAATTAGTCGGTCGGATTGTTTTGGTTTTGTTGATGATTCCCATTTTGCTTCAGCTCATTTTGACAGTGATTGGAATTATTACGGCAATAAATCAAAAACCCGAAGCCATTAGCTACTTAATCGGGCGTTTTGTCGGAACTTCGCTATTTTTGTTTTTATTCGTGTGGTTGTTTCGGAAGCTCGGCGACACGCGTTCAGACGCACAATAATAAGAGTGTGCTCGATGCTCTCTCCGGGCGGCAAGGATGCACGCCCTCCACGGTAACCACGGATGGTTGCCGCCACATCCCCAAAGCTTGCTGTTCGCCATGATTTCCCTAGCTTGGTTCTGCCATCCAGTTGGGCGCAATGAAACACAAGAAATCCAAACCAGCCGAACCCGCCGCAGCCGCATCGTTCATCCAACCCGCGACGAAATCTGCTCCACCGCGCTCACAATGGCGGAAGCGTTGTCTCATCGGCTTGTTGATCTACACGGTGGTCGGTTTCCTTGTCTTGCCCGCTGTCATCAAGTGGCAGTTGCGCAAACAACTTCCCGCGCTCACGCATCGCATCGCAGACGTGAAACAGGTTCGCATGAATCCTTACGCGCTCTCGCTGACGGTGCGCGGATTGTCCCTCACAGAATCCAACGGCGCACCGTTCGCCGCGTTCGACGAACTTTACGTGAACTTCCAACTCTCCTCCGTGTTCCGTGGCGCATGGACATTCGGCGACATCCGGCTCGTTCATCCCACGGCGAATCTCGTCCGGCTCGCGGAAGGCGGATTCAACTTCTCCAATCTGGTCGGCACAAACTCCGCGCCAGCTACGAATCCTCCCACATCTGTGCCCAGCATTCTTATTCAATCTTTGCTCATCACGAACGCCGTCGTCTCGTTCGCTGATGAAACCACTGCGCCGCGCTTCAAAGCTGACTACGGCCCGATCAATCTCGCCATCACCGATTTCACGACGCGACGCGACAAACACGGCCCCTACACATTCGTCGCCACCACGAGCGACGGCGAATCCTTCGCGTGGTCTGGGCGCATCTCCGTCAATCCGCCGCAATCTAGCGGACAATTCAAGCTCACCGGGATTTCGCCCGGCAAATACTCTGCGTATCTCGCGCAGTTCATCACGGTGCAGGTGGCGTCAGGGAAAATTGATGTCGGCGCAGACTATCGCGTGAATGCCGCAAGCGCGCTGCTCGAACTGGATGTCACCAACGCCACGTTGCGCGTGAGTGATCTGCTCGTGAAACCGCCCGGCTCAGACGCCACGCTGTTCGGTATGAATCAATTCATCGTCACGAACGCCAGCGCGACTCTCACCGGACGTGTGGCGCGCGTGGGATTAGTGTCGCTCAATCGTGGCTCGGCACTCGTCGGTCGCGAATCCGACGGTTCACTCACAGCTCTGAAATATCTGATCCCAAAAACCAATCACGCATCCGCAATTGCCTCGACCAACGCTACGCCTGAGCCTTCCGCTCCGTGGCGATTTGATCTTGCCGAACTCGACGTTGCCGGGTTCAACGTCGCAGTAGAAGATCATTCGACACCAAACGCCGCCGAGCTTGGCGTGGATTCACTGCACCTGAACGTGAAAGGTTTTTCCACAGAGACGAACACGCCGATAGGTGTCGCACTCGCGTTCAACTGGCGCGGCGGCGGCACGGTCAACGTGAAATCGCGCGGCACGCTGATGCCGCCGGACATCACCGCCACGATCGGGGTCAGCGAACTGGCCATCGCGCCGTTGCAGCCGTACATCGGACAGAACCTGAATCTCGTCGTCCACTCCGGCGGAGTGAGCATGGAGGGCGAGGCTAAGTTCAATCCATCTGCGTTGCCGCAAATCCACTTCGCCGGAGATGTCGGCGTCACCAACTTCGCATCGTCGGACACGATCTCGTATCACGAGCTATCGTCCTGGAAAAACCTGGCGGTGCGCGGGATTGATTTCTCGTTCCAGACAAACGCGCTCTCGATCCAGGAGGTGAAGTTCACGGAAGCGCGAAACAGTTTCGTGGTGAGTTCCAACGGCGTGTTGAACGTGGCAGCGTTGCCGAAAACGAAGCCCCTCACCCCGTCCCTCTCCCCATCGGATGGGGGGTGGGTGGCCGAAGGCCGGGTGAGGGGCAACTCACCAACAAACGCGCCCGCAGCAGATATTTTCCCGATCCGCGTCGGCGCGCTCGTGCTGGAAAACAATTCCATTCGTGTGGCGGACGATTCCCTGCCGAATCATTTCCAGACGAGTATCGAGGAGTTCACGGGCACGATCCGCGACATCATTTTACCCGGCACACACAAGGCGAGCGTGGACATTCGTGGCAAAGTCAGCGCGCTTTCGCCGTTTGAGATCTCCGGCGAGGTGACGCCCGATCCGAACAACCTGTTCGTCAATCTCAAGATCGCGTTCACCAACACCGATCTCACACCGCTGAGTCCTTACGCAGAAAAATACGCCGGTCGCCCGATCAACAAAGGCAAGCTCACGCTCGACCTGCGTTACAACATCGAGCAACGCGTTCTCAAGGCGGAGAACATCGTGGCACTGGATCGCTTCACCTTCGGCGCGAAGAATGGCAGCCCGGATGCGACCGCACTTCCTGTGAAGCTCGCCGTAGGTTTGCTCAAGGACATTCATGGGAAAATTGATCTGAACCTCCCCATCGCAGGCAGCCTCGACGATCCCCAGTTCAGTGTGTGGGCTTTGGTGGGGACTGTGTTCAAGAACATGATCCTCAAAGTCGCCACGTCACCGTTCTCCTTGCTCGGCGCGTTGGTGGGCGGCGGTGATGACATGCAGTTTGTCGAATTCGCTCCGGGCCGCGCCGACTTGAGTGAAAGCCAGACGAACAAATTGATGAAGCTCTCGATCGCGCTCACCAACCGCCCCGCTTTGGATGTGGAGATCAGCGCCACGTTTGATCCGGTCGCGGACACGGACGCGCTCGGACGACAAAAGGTGATGGAGAAGATGAAGCTGCTGCACATCCAAAAACTCGTGGCACGCGGCAAGCCAGCACCTGCCATCGAACAATTGAAGCTGGAAGAGGGCGACTACGACGATCTCTTGCGCGCGGCCTATAAGACGGCGTTCAACACCACGCCAGAGATCGCTCTGCGCGAAGCGCTCGCCGCCGCTCTCGCCACGAATTCACCCGCAGACGCCGGAGCATTGGAAGCCGCTCAAGCAGAAAAAGCGGAGTCGCGCAAAGGCGCGAGCCAACTGATGCGCGAAAGTAAATCCCTCGCGCAACTTGCCGCGCAGATCAGTCAGAAAGGTGGCAGCCCCGGAACAGCCAAGCCCAAGACCGAACGCGAACTGATCCGCGACGAACTGGAAACGCGCCTCGCCACGACCGTGCCCGTGAGCGGCGATGATTTGAGATCACTCATGCAACGCCGCGTGGAAGTGGTGCAACGCTTCCTCCTAGAAAACGGAAAGATCGAGGGCGGGCGATTGCTCGTCACGCTGCGCGCCCCGGAAGATTCCGCCAGCAAAGGCTTGGCGCGCGTGGTATTCGCGCTAGAGTAGGACGCGATAATTGCTCGAACCGTGAATCTGGTGAACGATACGATTCCAACCGACAACATCCTCTCGCACCTCTTGCTGACGGAAGCGGAACAAGTGCGACTGCGGTTTCCACCCGGTTCAATATTCATGGATGAAAAATCTGCAAACCCTTGTTGACGCACAGCGAAGCCTGAAATACAACCCCGCTATGACAACTTTGAAATACTGCAACTTACTCGCATATCTTTGTTAGATGACCACGGATCACCAATACATGAAAGCGTACAACTTCAACACTAACCCAGCAACGTAGCCGCAGAGATCACATACAACAGAGTATATGCCAATGGAATGCCATACCGCCGGAGTTCTGCGCTGGTAAGACAACCGAGGTGATTTGGCGAGCGGCCTACATCGACTATTGCGACAGAGGATTTACTGAACGGCAAGCCTATACCCTTGCTGGCATGGAGCAAAATTGTGTTGGACGCCCACGATGAAAAGCCGCACTCACCTCATCTGCCCACGGATGTTTCACCCAAAAGCAAAAGGCCGGGAAGCTCGCGCTTCCCGGCCTTTGTTGATCGCTCCCGGCTCTTACGAGCAGCCGAGACTCTCTCCGCAATTCAAACATTTGTAGCACGCACCGTTGCGCACGGCCATGTGACCACAGTTCGGGCAGGTGGGCGCGTCTTGCTGGAAGTGCGCCACGGATTCGCTCAGGGATTTCACAGTGCGGCGCTTGGAATGATGCGCGTGTGTCGCGCCGATGGCCGGGGGTTGCAGATTCAGAATGTCGGTGTCATCTGAGATCGGGAGTTCAGGCACGGGACGGTTGACCTGACGTTTCATCTCTTCGAGCAAGCCAGGCATCTGAAGCTCCGGCTGGGTGCGAACCACAGTGTTGGCTTCGCGGTAGCCGGGGATGAATTGCATGGCCATCCAACGGAACACATAGTCGGTGATGGACGCAGCGTTGCGGATCTCCGGGTTCTTGGTGAAACCGCTCGGCTCGAAGCGTTGATGCGCGAATTTGCGGAGCAAGGCATCCAGCGGCACGCCGTATTGCAGCGCCATGCTGGTCAAGGTGCCGATGCTGTCCATCAAGCCGACGATGGTCGAACCTTCCTTGGCCATGGTGATGAACAATTCGCCGGGCTGTCCGTCCTCGAACAATCCAACGGTGAGGTAACCTTCGTGTCCCGCGATGTCGAACTTGTGCGTGACCGCAGAGCGTGTATCGGTGAGCCGACGACGCAACGGTTTGCCGGACTCGACTTGCAAGCGATCCACTTCGTTTTCGAGTTCTTTGACGCGCGCTTCGAGTGAAGCGGTTTCAGGCGTGGCAACAGCAGCCACTGTTTTGTCGCCCGCTTCATTGGTCTTCTTGGTGTTGAGCGGTTGTGAACGCTTTGAGCCGTCGCGATAAATTGCGACGCATTTGAGTCCCATCTTCCAGGCTTCAACGTAGGTGTGGCGGATTTCTTCCACGGAACATTCGCTCGGCATGTTGACGGTCTTGGAGATCGCGCCGCTGATAAACGGTTGCGCGGCGGACATCATCTTGAGATGCGCCATGTAACCGATGCTGCGCTTGCCACGGAACGCCTTGAACGCGCAATCGAACACGGGCAGATGCTCCGCCTTCAATCCGCTGTGGATGATCACGCCAGCTTCCTCGACGTCTTCGATGGTGTCGAACTTCTCGATATGCGCGATGATGGCTTCGATTTCCTTCGCACTATAATTCATGCGGCGCAACGCTTCGGGCACGGTACGATTGACGATCTTCAACATGCCGCCGCCTGCGAGCAGTTTGTATTTCACGAGCGCGATGTCTGGCTCAACACCGGTGGTGTCGCAGTCCATGAGGAACGCGATCGTGCCGGTGGGCGCGAGTACGGTGACTTGAGCATTGCGATAGCCGACTTGTTTACCGCGAGCCAATGCGCCGTCCCAGCACTTGCGGGCTTCAGTTTTGAGATAATTAAATTCCGCGCTCGGCTGAATCGTTTCCACGGCGTCGCGATGCAGCTTGATGACGTTGAGCATGGATTCGACGTTGTCTTTCTTGGCGGTCTTGGCGACACCAGAGCAACGCGCGTCGCGATAGCCTGCAAACGGCTCCATCGCACCAGCGAGTTCGGCAGATTGTTCGTACGCATGACCCGTCATGATCGCGGTGATCGCCCCGGCGAGGGCCCGGCCTTCATCACTGTCATACGGCAAACCGTAGCTCATGCAGAGCGAACCGAGATTCGCAAAGCCAAGCCCAAGCGTGCGGAAGATGTGGGAGTTCTCAGCAATTTCTTTCGTGGGATAGCACGCGTTGTCCACGAGGATTTCCTGCGCGGTGATATAGATGCGAACAGCGGCCTTGAAGCGTTCGATGTCGAACTTACTGTCTTCGCGTTTGAACTTCATCAAGTTCAAGGAAGCGAGATTGCACGCGGTGTTGTTGAGGAACACGTATTCGCTGCACGGATTGGTGGAGTGGATCGGCTCGGTGCCAGCGCAGGTGTGCCATTTCTGGATCGCACCGTCATACTGCATTCCGGGATCGCCGCAAATCCATGTGCCTTCAGCGATCTTGGTGAGGAGTTTGGCAGCGTCTTTCTTTTCGAGCGGTTTGCCGGTGGTCGTGGACTTCGTCCACCATTCCTTGCCTGCGAGCGCGGCTTCCATGAACTCGTCGCCAGCGCGGACAGAGAGGTTTTCGTTCTGATACATGACGCTGCCGTAAGCTTCACCGTTGTAAGAACCATCATAACCCTGCTCGATCAATGCCCACGCCTTCTTCTCTTCCTTCTGCTTGGCGTCAATGAATTCTTCGATGTCGCCGTGCGAATCACGAAGCGTATTCATCTTCGCCGCGCGACGGGTCTTGCCGCCGGACTTCACGACGTTGGCAACTTGATCGTAAACTTTCAAGAAGCTCATCGGGCCGCTGGGACGACCGCCGCCGCTGAGTTTTTCGCGTGCGGAACGGATGGGAGTCAGATCGGTGCCCGTGCCGGAGCCGAACTTGAACAACATCGCCTCGGCATACGCGAGGTGCATGATACTTTCCATGTCGTCTTTGACGGACTGGATGAAGCACGCGCTGCATTGCGGATATTCGTATTGAGTGCGGGCGCGCTCGG
>JANPGI010000134.1:0-7630 GCA_031423875.1 Verrucomicrobiota bacterium
CTCGGCGGTGACGGTTTGCATGAAGTCTCCTTTACGGATGCCACACCCAGCAGCCTTACTTTCGACACCTTCGCGGTTCGTCCCAGCAGCTCACAATCAACCGCTACGCAATTCGATACTTCCCTGTTCCGGGTGGAACGCGTTCCTGAGCCGACCACTGCGGCTCTCATCGGTCTTGGTGTGATGGCTCTGATCGGTATTCGCCGTAACCGCTAATCCCTGACGGCCTGAACTCTTTCACGGGGCGCTGGAACTTCCAGCGCCCCTTTGCTTTTTCCCGACGCAACTGTCACGATTACTTCCACCATGTTGCCGCCCGCGCCGACAACTTCATCAACCCGCATCACTGCAATCATCTGCGCTCTGCTCGCTGGCGCGGTGTTCCTGGTCTTCAGCGCCACCTTCAAACACGGTTTCGTCAATTACGACGACGATCAATACGTCTATGAAAACCCACAGGTCTCGCGTGGGTTGACAATGGACGGCGCGGCTTGGGCATTCACGCATCGCTACTCCAACAACTGGCATCCACTGACTTGGCTGTCCCACATGGCGGATTGCGAAATGTTCGGCCTGAAACCCGGCGGACATCACCTGACCAACGTCGTGCTGCACGCAGTCAACGCGGTGCTGTTATTTCTACTCCTCCGCAAACTCACAGGTTCGCACTGGCGCGCGACATTCGTGGCGGCATTGTTTGCCGTTCATCCGCTGCGAGTGGAATCCGTCGCGTGGGTCGCGGAACGAAAAGATGTTCTCAGCGGATGCTTCTTTCTCCTCACGCTGCTTGCTTACACAAAATACGCCGAGACTGCGCGACTCCGGGGTGCGCCGGACAAACGGTGGTACGCGATCACACTCGTCGCCTTCGCCTGCGGCTTGATGAGCAAGCCGATGCTCGTCACGTTGCCGGGTGTTCTGTTGCTGCTAGATTTCTGGCCGTTGAAACGCGCGACGGCATCCACCTTCGCCGCATGGCGACCGCTCATTCTGGAAAAAATTCCGCTTGTGACGCTGTCTATCGCATCGTGTGTTGCCACACTCATAGCGCAACGCGAAGCCGTTGCATCATTCGTGACCTTGCCCATCGGCACGCGCCTGGCCAATGCCGTCGCCGCCGTCGGCATGTACCTATGGCAACTGATCTGCCCTGCGAAACTCGCCGCGTTTTATCCGTATGCGGACTCCGGTGAACTGGCGTTTCAGACCGCAGCCGGATTTGTGATGTTGCTCGCGATTACTTTTCTCGCTTGGCGACAACGTCCGCAACGTCCGTGGATGTTGTTCGGCTGGCTTTGGTATCTCGGCATGTTGACGCCGGTGATCGGCATCGTCCAAGTCGGCGAGCAAGCACACGCAGATCGCTACACCTACCTGCCCCAGATCGGCATCGCCCTCGCGCTCGTCTGGACAATCGCTGAATGGGCGGCAAAAGTTCCGCAACGACTCGCAGCGATTCGCGTCTGCGGCGGTTTGGTTCTCGTCGCGCTGGCGTTCGTCACAACACAACAGATCGCGCACTGGCGTAACAGCCGTTCGCTTTGGGAGCGCGCACTGGCAGTGACGAAGAACAATTCACTCGCGCATAATAATCTCGGTCACGTCCTCATCACCGAAGGCAAACCTGCCGAAGCCGTGGAGCATTTTCGTGAGGCATTGCGCATCGAACCCAATCTCGCCGAAGCAGAAAACAATCTAGGCACCGTCTTCATGGACATGGGCCGCACAGCGGAGGCGATGACGCATTTTGAGCGGGCGTTGAAGTTCAAGCCCCACTACGCCGAAGCGAACAATAATTACGCCACGCTGCTCGTCCCCGCAGGTCGGCACGCCGAGGCTGTTACGTATTTCGAGAGAGCGCTCAAGTCGCGACCTGATTATCCCGAAGTGCATTACAACCTCGGTAATCTCCGCGCGGCGCAAGGCCGCTCCGCCGATGCCATCACGCACTACAAGCAAGCCCTGCGACTAAGACCCCGCTATGCAAAGGCGTATTACGGACTCGGTGCTGCACTCGTCCTGCAACGCAGGCCGGATGAGGCGATCCAAAAATTCCAAACTGCATTGCAGATCATGCCAGATTTTGCGGAGGTTCACTACAACCTTGGCCTGCTGCTCGTCACGCAAAAACGCGAGGCCGAAGCCATCGAACATTTTCAACGCGCCGGTGCGATCCAACCGCAGTTCGCCGAGGCGCATTATCGCATGGCTCTCACGTTGCAAGGTCAGGGGAAGTTTGCGGAAGCCATCACGCAATACGAACGAGCCATCGCCGCCAATCCAAAACATTCTTCCAGTCACAACAACCTCGCGTGGACGCTCGCTGCCAATGCAGACGATGCGTTACGCAACGGCAACCGCGCTGTGCAGCACGCGCTCACAGCGAATGAACTCACCGGCGGTAATCGCGCCGACACGCTGGATACGCTGGCTGTGGCGTATGCCGAGGCCGGACATTTTGCGGATGCTGTCGCCACGGCTGAACGTGCGGTGACGTTGGCGACCCGACAAGGGAAAGATGCGTTCGCGACTGAACTGAACGCGCGACTCCAGTTGTTCAAATCACGGTCGCCCTATCGCGACCCACCTTGAATCCCAGCGCACGGGTGCATGATTTTCACCGTGATTTGCATTGCGTGGGGTTGCAGCTCCTGAGGGTTGTGAGATTCTCCCTCTGACCCAAAAAAGATTGATTCAGAGCAGAGAGGTTATTTAATCATGATTTTGTTCCTTCTTGGATTCACAAGTCGCCGAGCTGTGTTACTCCTGATCGGGCTGCTGTGGGCCAGCACACCGATTGGGGCGCAATTACTGACAGAGCATTTCGATTATCCAAACGCGAACCTTGGCGCAAATGGCAGCGGTAACGCCGTCTGGACTGGTGGTGACAGCCCGGCATCTGCGCTTGCCGTGAACTCTGCGGCGGCACTGAACCACGCTGGCGTGTTTGGTTCGACTGGTTCAGGCGTGATTTACAGTGGCGGCACATTCAAGAAAAAAGCCGCGCCCTTCACTGCTCAATCCGGCAATGGCACGACGGTTTATGTTTCATTCCTGCTCAACGTGCAAACTGCGCCCGGCGCGGTGAAGGCGTTGGTGTATTTGCAGAATGCCAACTCCGCGTCGAGTTCACCGCCGCTTGGAATCTTCCTGACTGCGAGCGGCCAGATCGGTCTCGCCAAATCCGCCAGTTCGCCCGCCGTCACTTCGGCTGCGCTTGGCGCGGGCACGCATCTCATCGTGGCGCGCTACTCGTTTCTCGCAGGCAACGATCAGGTGGATGCCTGGGTGAATCCAACGTCGCTCGGCACGAATGGCATTCCCGCCGCCACGCTCACGACTGGCACGGGCAGTTCGAACGATGCCGCCGCGCTCGGTCATGTGTTCCTGAATCACGCCGCCGCACAAACGGTGTGGCTGGATGAATTACGCGTGGGTAATTCTTGGGCGCAGGTGACACCCACTGATGGCTCGATACCACAGCTTGTCGGTGCGCCGCGCATCACGCAGGCGTTTCGATCGGGCGGCAACATCGTCCTGTCCGGCACAAACGGTCCGGCGCACGGCCCGTATGATGTGTTGAGTTCGACCACACTCGCGCTCGCTGTTCCGCTCTGGTCGCGTGTCGGCACGAACGCCTTCGACGCTGCAGGCAATTTCACCAGCACCAATCCGATTGCGCCAATTGAGCCATATCGTTTTTACGCCATCCGCTCCGGCACGAACACCTCCGCGCCCGCGCCCGAAGCACCAGAGATCACCGACCAGCCGGAAAATCTCACGCTCACGGAGGGACAGGATGCAGTGTTCACGGTGGCCGCCACGGGAACTGCGCCACTGATTTACCAGTGGTATTTCAGTAGTGCGCCAATTCTGAATGGGACGAATGCGACGTATGCAATCAATGGGGTCAGCCTGATTTACGCGGGAAATTATTTCGTGGTCGTCTCGAACGCGGGTGGCTCGGCCACAAGTGTTATCGCCACACTCACAGTCAACGTGCCGCCGCCAACTCCGCCGGTCATCACCGCGCAGCCGCAGAGCATCGCTGTGAGCGAAGGCGCGAGCGCGGGCTTCAGTGTGGGAGTCACGGGTAGTTCGCCGCTGAGTTATCAATGGTACTTCAACACGAACACAACCATCGCCAACGGGACGAATGCGACGTATGTGATCGCGAATGTGACGACGAACGATGTCGGCGTTTACTCCGTGATCGTCACGAACGGCATTGGTTCGACCAACAGTTCTTTCGCCACGCTTACTGTGTTGCCCCCAGCCACGAACACCGGGCCGTTCCAGATGTTGCAGGCGGAAGACTCGGCGTTCAGCGGAAAGACAGACACGTCGCACGCGGGCTACACCGGCACAGGCTTCGTGGACACAGATAATGCCACGGGCGCTTACATCGAGTGGGAGTTTGGACGGCAGACGGCTGGAACGGAGACGGTCGTGTTCCGTTACGCGCATGGCAAAACGGACAATCGCACTGCATCGCTCGCTGTGAATGGCGTGGTGGTCAACGGCGCACTCGCCTTTCCTCCCACGGGTGCGTTCACGACGTGGCAAAATGTCACGAGCACAATCCCGGTGGCCGTGGGACGCAACACGCTTCGCCTCACCGCGCTCAATGTTGCTGGCCTGGCAAATCTCGATCGCGCGGATGTCACCGGTGATCCGCAGTTCAAACTCACCACGCTCGCGAACGGTCGTGGCAGCGTGTCGCTCTCGCCGTCGAATGCGTTTGGCTATTTCAATTCCGGCACGTCCGTCACACTGACGGCTGTGCCGTTCACGAACGCCGCGTTCACCGGCTGGTCCGGGACATTGTCCGGCACAAACAATCCGAAAGCACTCACCCTCACGTCGAACACCAGCGTCACCGCTTCGTTCCAGAGTTTGCAAGCGTTCACACTTTACGTCGCGACGAACGGCAGCGACGCGAATCCCGGCACGATTGACGCGCCGCTGCTCACATTGCACGCGGCGGCGGCGGCAGCGTTCGCGGGCGACGTGATTTATCTGCGCGGTGGCGCGCATCACTATACCAGCACGATCAACCTCACCCGCCATAACTCGTCGAACAATCCGGTGCTCATCACATCGTATCCCGGCGAGATGGCGGAACTCAACTGGTCGAACTGGACGCCTGCGAGCGAGACGATCCGAGGCGGGGCGCGCGGCATGAAGATCATCGGCAGCTACTGGCATCTCAAAAATTTCGCCATCAGCTACGCGCCGGACAACGGCATCAAGTGCGAAGGCCATCACAACACGTTTGAGCAAATCGTGTTTCACCACAACGGCGACAGCGGCATCCAGATCGGTTTGAACAAGGAGGATTACACCACGAACCCCGAACCCGATACACGCGCCGCGCATAATCTCGTATTGAACTGCGATTCCTATCGCAACGCTGACCCGGCGACGAGCTACGAGAACGCTGACGGCTTCGCGTGCAAACTTTACGCGGGCAAGGGCAACAAGTTCGTCGGCTGCCGCGCGTGGGAGAACTGCGACGACGGCTGGGACTTATATCAGACGGAATATCTGATCGTGCTGGAGAATTGCTGGGCGTGGCACAACGGCGATCCCTCGCTCTGGGGTTATAGTTCGTTCAACGGCGACGGCAACTGCTTCAAGCTCGGCGGCGACAATACGTTTTGTCCCATCCTCGTCGTGAACTGCGTGGCGCTCGACGCGCAATGGGGAACGACGGCGGGCTTCGCGTTCAACAACAACACCGCGCCTATCACGAACATCAATTGCTCCGCACTCAATTGCGGACGCCCCTACAAGTACGCTCAGAACGGCAACGTCTTCAAAAACTGTCTCGACTGGAACTCCACGCGCCCTGCGCCGGTGGACATCACGGGCACTTCGATGCAAGTGAACAACAGTTGGAATCTGCCGGTGAGCGTGACGGTGGCGGATTTCGTCAGCGTGCTCGCCAGTGCTGCACTTGCACCGCGTCAGCCCGATGGCAGTCTGCCGGACAACGGTTTTGCGCGACTCGTCAACGGCAGCGATCTGATTGATAAGGGCGTGGATGTGGGATTGCCCTTCAACGGTGCCGCACCGGATTTAGGAGCTTATGAACATCCATGAATAAAAGTTCCGCATCAGACCAGTGAAACACCCAATCCAAATCAGAATGAACACGAATCGTAGTCTGACAATCCCGGCGGCGGGCGTATGCGCTTTGCTGTTCACGCTGAGTTGCGCTTCCTCCCGCGCTGCCATCCTTGCGTATGAACCGTTCACGAATGCGCCGGGCACAGCCATCATCGGATCGGCGGATGGATTCGGCTTCAGCGGCGCATGGCAGAACTACAGTTCCAGTCAGGGCACAGCCACCAACACGTCAGCAGGCTTGAGTTACACCGATGGCTTGGGTCGCGTGCTGGTGGCAAGCGGCGGCGCAGGTTTTTTCCAAGGACTCACCACGGCCAACAACTCCATGCAGCCCATCCGCCTGTTCAACTCCAGTCGCGGCACAAACGGCACGGACGGCGTCACCACCTGGATCAGCTTCCTCGTCGTGCGGCAAGGGCCGACCACAGCAGGCAACAACCCCTACCCTCGCGGCGCAAATCTTCCGCATGATCTCAACACCGGGAACATCCAGAAAATCGCCATCGGCAACAGTACCGCAGCCGCCACCAACACCGTAGGACTCATCCCGCTCGGCAATGCAAACAACCTCAAACGCTCCGAAGTCATCTTCTCGCAGACCAACTTCATCGTCGTACGCGTGGATCACGTCGCGGGTTCTGCCAACGATAACGCTTACCTCTTCATCAACCCAACCCTCGGCTTCGAGCCGTCGCTCGTATCTGCGGACACCAACTCGCTCGGTGGATTTGATTATTCATTTGATCGCATACGGATATTCGCGGGCGGCCAGGACACCGCCAACTCTCGCCCTTACGCCGAGATGATCGTGGACGAATATCGCCTCGGCGAAAGTTATGCCGACGTCACGCCTTACGTGAACGGCCCGCAACCGCCGGTGGTCGGCCTGCTCATCACCAACGTGCAACTCTCAGGAGCGAACGTCGTCTTGTCCGGCAGCGGCGGCACGGCAGGCGGCACGTATCATCTGCTGGCGAGCGCTGATCTGAACACGCCTTCGACCAACTGGCCTACCGTAGCTACGAACACTTTCGGCGGCGCAGGAACCTTCAACGTTGTGCAGACAATCCAGCCCGGCGTGAAGTTCTTCCGCATCCGCACGGCGGGCGCAGCAGGGCCGGTGTCACCTTCAATACTAAGCCAGCCGGTGAGCCTCGTCGTCACGCAGGGACAAGCCGCCGCATTCAACGTCGCTGCCGCTGGCACTGCGCCGTTGAGTTACCAATGGTATTTCAACACCAACACCGCGCTCTCCGGTCAGACATCCACCAATCTCAACATCGCCAGCGCCCAGGCCACAAACGCGGGCGCTTACTCGGTCCGAGTCAGCAACGGCGGCGGAAACATCACGAGCACACAGGCGATACTCACCGTGTTGCAGCCGCCATCCATCACCACGCAGCCGCAGAGTCAGAGCGTCATTGCGGGCAGCAATGCGACGTTCACAGTCGTGGCGAGTGGCACTGCACCTCTCTCTTATCAATGGTATTTCGCCAGT
>JANPGI010000135.1:0-1890 GCA_031423875.1 Verrucomicrobiota bacterium
TCGCCCACGAGCAGGCCTTGACCGTGACCATAGCGGCCTTCCTTCCAGCGTTGCGAGCCGTCGGTCAGATTCACGCAGGCGAAGATGCCGTCATCGAGGCCGTAGAGACTTCCATCGCGCGCAAACATGTGGGCGAACTTGGATTTCATGCGGATGGATTTCCAGATGAGCTTCGGGGAAAGCCGGTTCGTGCTGACTCGGGAAATCTCGATCAACTCTGCGCCCACGCCGTAGCCGCTGGAGAACAGAACGCGGTTCGTCCCGACAACCACGGGTGATGCGCAGACGACATTACCGTTGCCCCAAGGCTTTTCCCAGAGCGTCGCGCCGGTCGCGGGATCGTGCGCGGAGACACTGCCGTTGTTGAACGCCAACACTTGCTTCACACCAGCGAATGTGGCGAGCGTTAGTGATGCGTAGCTCGGTGGACTTGTTCCCGCCGTCCATTCGCGTGCGCCATCCTCGACGCGATACGCGAACACTGAGCGTTGAACCTCCTCGCCACCGTGAACGATCACCAATCCGCCTACCACGAGCGGCGAGGCTGTGTAGCCCCATTGCGGAATCTTCCCGCCAGAATCCGCGACGACATCGCGCGTCCAAATCAGTTTTCCGGTGACGAGATCGAGGCAATTCAAGATGCCCGTGCCGCCGCAGGTGAAGACGCGATTGCTGACAATCGTTGGAGTGGCGCGCGGCCCTTCACCCGCGATGACCGTGTCGTAACGTCCTTGATTCGTGTGCGCCCAGATTGGTTTGCCGGTGCGAAGCTCATAAGCCTTCACACATTCGTCAGTGCCACGTTGCTCTTGCGTGATGCAAGCGTCGCCGATGATGACAAAGCCCGACCACGCTGCGCCGAGGTGTTGTCGCCACAAAATCTCCGGCGGATGAGTGAGCCAGTTGGTTTCCAAATTTGGTCCAGTGAGAACACCATTGCGATCCGAGCCTAGGAATTGAGTAAAGTGATTCGTTGAATCATCGAACACGCTGAATTCGGGAACAGTTGAACCTTGATTTGCAGTCGCAGATTCCGGCAACGCACGCTTCGTCCAACGCAATTCAACAATGGGAAACAGGTCACCACTCACGCCGCGCACTCTGAACAAGGCCGCACAGATAAGCACCACACCCACCAAACCGAACGTCACGGACAGGCGCAGGCGATTTGGGACTCGTGAAAGAAATGTCCACCAAACAAGGAGCAAGATTCCGGCGACGATGCCGATCTGCGCGCTGACGAGATTGCGTTTCTGAAACGGCCAATCATTTTGCAGTTGCACCCAGAGGATAACCGCAAGCATGGCGATGAACAGCAATACGCCGGGCCACCAGCGGATGGAGCGGTTTGGTTTTTGATCTGGATGCGTCATGCCACTCAACGAGAGCCTGATCACTCACCCCAAATCTGCTTCACATGAGCGATACCTTGCTTGAGTAATTCCACTGGCATCGCAGGGCTGAATTCAAAAACCTTGATGTGTTCCGGCTTCACCATCGGTTTGAGCGCGGTGAAATCCACCGAACCGCTGCCCGGCGCGCAATGATCGCGCGTGTGCGCCTGCACGTCGTGGATGTGAAATCCCGCGAGCCTGTCGGAATAAGCCTGGAGATGTTGCGCGTGCTGGATGAAACCTAAATTCTCTTTTATCTGCGCGTGACCGGTGTCGTGCCAGTAAGTCAGCGCAGGACTTTTGAACTCGCGAAACAACAGCGCAAAATCATCCTCGAACGGAATCTCCTCCGTGGACTCGCGATTTTCGCAACCGAGCTTGATGCCGCGCGATTCCGCTTCCGGCACAATCTTGCGGAGGGAGTCGTAGAGGCGTTCAACGAACTTCCCCTTCTTGGCCTCACGCTTCTCGATGACTTCGGCGCGGAGCTTCTCGT
>JANPGI010000136.1:0-2186 GCA_031423875.1 Verrucomicrobiota bacterium
GCAAGGATGGCGACAATGGCGATGACCACAAGAAGCTCAATCAGCGTGAACGCCAATGAACCTCTGGTCACCCTTTGAACAGTTGGTCGTTTGAGGTTCACACGAGTTATTAACGCGTAAGTGATGGGGGGTGTCCACACCCAAAATCTTAAAAAACTCGAAAACCTCAATCGGCAGCCTCTAAAGACCGAAGTGGGTCATGAGGCTCGGTTGTTTTCTGGTAGGGTTTTGATAGTTGCTGGACAAAGTGCTGAAGGCGCGGTAGAACCGAATAGCCAGATTCCACAACCCGACGATTTTTATGTCACAAACAATTCTCAAAGGCCGGATATTTATGAGTGCGCGAAAAACTACCGGAATAAAACTCGCCAACGCCCTGTTCGCTAGCGCGTCATTTTTCTGCGCAGCATTTCTTTCGTTGGCACAAACCTGTGTCACCCAGCCAAGCGGTCTGGTGAGTTGGTGGGCAGGTGAGAATTCGGCCAACGACGAATTTGGAGTGAATCACGGTGTGCTTCAGAATGGAGTGGCATTTACAATCGGAGAAGTAAATCAGGCGTTCAGCTTTGATGGCACAGATGACTTTGTAAGCATTGGAGCATCGGCGAGCTTAGATGTGGGGAGCGGTAACGGCTTCACGATTGAGTTTTGGATGAGGCCAAATGATGTGACATCGCAGCAATGCTTGGTCGAGTGGAACAATGGAAGTGGTGGGGTCGGTATGCATCTATGGCATTCCATCGGAGCTTTGGGCGGTTTGGGGTCTCTGTTCGCAAACGTTTCCGATTCATCGGGCAACGATCATTACATTGCTTCCTCACCTAATCTGTTAGACACCGTCAATCTTCAGCATGTTGCTCTGACCTATGATAAAACGACTGGTGCGGCGAAGATATTTCATAATGGAATAGTCGTCGCATCACAAAACCTAGGAATATTCACACCTCAAACCAGCTATTCGCTCAATCTTGGAGCCCGCGCTTCGGGACTATCAAGTGGATCGTGCTTCAATGGTTTGATGGATGAAGTCTCGCTTTACAGCCGAGTCCTTTCAGATGCCGAAATACAGAATGTTTTTGTCGCAGGGACAGCAGGCAAGTGCAGGGACGAACCCCCTACAATCTTCAACCAGCCAGTAAGTCGCACAGTGTTTCCGGGTATCAACGTAACAATGAACGTCGGTGCAACCGGGTCGGCTTTGACCTATCAGTGGCGGTTCAACAATGCTGATATTGCGGATGCCACCAATTCCTCGCTGTTTCTTGGCAATGTCCAAACTAATCAGTCCGGCAACTATTCGGTAATCGTAAGCAACGCGTTTGGAGTGTTGGCGAGTTCCAATGCCATTCTAACGGTTGATAGCTATTGCGTCTCCGCGGCAGGCGGGCTTGTAAGTTGGTGGAGTGCTGATGGCAATGCCATTGACAAAATCAGTGGAAATGACGGTGCGTTGCAAGGTGGGCTTGCCTTTATTGCTGGCAAAGTGGGACAAGCGTTCAGTTTCGACGGCACGAATGATTACATCAACCTGACAACGTCAACATATTCGGACATAGGCGCAGGAGACGGCTTCACCATCGAGTGTTGGATTAAACCCGGAAATATCACGGCAGGACATGCGCTAGCAGAATGGAATAACGGTAGCGGGATTGGCGTTCAATTCTGGACTTCTGTTCCGGGCTTGGGTGGTAATGGGTCGCTGTTCGCCAACATAGTGGAAACCAATGGCAATAATCACATTTTTGCGTCGCCAGCGGGCATCCTGAACATCACGAACTTCCAACATGTTGCCGTTACTTACAATCGCACTAACGGTGTCGCAAAAATTTACCGGAATGGTATTGCGGTCGCATCGCAAACGATCGGCACATTTCGTCCGCAAACTATTTACCCTCTTTATTTCGGTAAGCGTGTATCCGGCGCAACCCCGAGCTTCTATCAAGGTGGCCTGGACGAGGTGGCGCTCTACCGTCAGGCACTGACGGACGCGGACATCCTTTCTATCTACAACGCGGACACGAACGGCAAGGTCTGCACGCCGCCAGAGATTGTTGTGCAACCACTGAATAAAACTGTAACAGCAGGCTCCAACGCCACATTCTCCGCAACTGTGCGCGGCACGGCGACGCTCGCCTTCCAATGGCGCAGGAATGGATCCGTTTTGACTGGAGCAACGAATTTGTCCC
>JANPGI010000137.1:0-24241 GCA_031423875.1 Verrucomicrobiota bacterium
CGAGAGCTTCGAGATGCCGTCGTGATTGCCGTCCACGCGGATACCGCAGTAAGCCCGTTCGCTGATGAGGTGATTCCACTGGGCGAATGCTTGAGCGAAGTCGGTATTGCGGATGCCTTGGCTTTTGCCATAACCGCCGGAGACTCCGAGGAGCACTTCTTCTGCATCCCACTTGCGCTTGCTATCAAGGCCGAGCGTGGTGAGAACGGTGTGGCTGTTGCCACGCGTGAGTGACAGTCCGGCTGCGGCGGTGGTTTCCCACTTCGGAGCAGGTGCGGCGACAGGAGCTGCGGTTTGTGATGAAGCTACCGTGCAGCCGACGAACAATGCTGCGGTGATGCTTCCCAATGTTTGAATCGTATGTTTCATTTTTTTATTAGTTTGTTTGTGTCAATTGATCTGTTTTTGCGTATCCATCATTTCGGGAGCAAGCCACCCGCAGCACCGGCTGCATCCGTGGCGGCTTTTGAAGTCGCACCGAGCGATTTTTCAATCTGTGCCTTGAGACCGTCCACAATGGCCTGTTGATCCACGGACAGTTTTTCGCTGCCGATTTCTTTCAGTTTGGCGAGTGCATCCTGAAATTTGCCTTCAGCGACAAGACCCTTTGCTGTGCTGATCAATTCCTGTGCCTTGGCGCTGGCGGGAGCGGCCAGATCCTTCGCCTTGTCCGTCAAAACAGAGACGGCATTCGCGCTAGCGTCCTTTGCTGTTTCGGCGGTCTTGTTGATGGAATCAGTGGCCGAGCCGACCACAGACCTGGTTTCTTCTTTGCAACCGGGGATCCAGGCTGTGATTACAGAGAGAGCGAGGATCGGGAGAATGATTTGGATTTTCATTTATTTGTTTGTGATGGATAGAGAAAAGGACTGGCGGGTCATGCGACCCGCCAGTCCATTAGATTTCCGGCTCAGTACACCGTAGTGGATTCTTCTTCTTCAACCGGCGTCTTCAATTCTTCGCAGGTGAGGATGATCTTGTTGCGGGAGTCGCCCGTTGCAGCACCCTTCACCGTGATGGTGTAGTTCACCGTCTGCTTGGCTCCGAGTGTGGCCACCGTCGGGAAGTTCGCGGTCTTGCCGCTGATGCTGCCCTGAGCAGTGCTGACAGGTGTGACTTGGTCGCCAAAGTTCGCGACGATCTTCACGTTGTGGATGTCCGCGAAGCCTTGGTTCAACACGCGGATCGTGTAGGTCGTGTTTTCACCGACTTGGATCGGATCAGGATCATCAACCACTTCGAGCAACACAGCCGCGATGCCCTTCCAGAGCGTGCAGGCCTTGGCGGAATCGCTCAAGCCACCAGTGCTGGCGGTCACGTTGTTGCAATGAGTGCCCGCGACTTTCGAGGTCAGGCGGACGGTCTGGCTCTGCTTCGCACCGGGGGCCAAGCTGGCAATCGTCCAGGTCGCTTTGTTACCGGCAATCGTTGCGCCGGGTGCGGTCACAATGCTCGTCTCAGCGGGTGCGGTGTCGCTCACGGTCACGTTCTGCAACGTCGTGTCGCCGGTGTTGGAAACCACGATTTGATAATCTGCGTTGCGGCCGAGGATTTGTTCCTTCGTGCCGGTCTTCTCCACTTTCAAACCGGGAACGAGCACCACGGTGCAAGCGTCGTCGCTGACTTTGCCGGCGTTGCTGCTGTCAGCAGTGGCCGTGTTGCAGACCTTGCCGCGGCGCGTGGTCTTGAAGGTGGCTGATCCAGTCTTGGACTGGCCGGGGGCGAGGTCGCCCATGTTGAGTGTGACGGGTTGGCCGCTCAGACCTTCGGGCACGAGGTCGGTCACAACGACATTCTTGGCAACGGTAGAGCCGCTGTTCTTGACGACGAAGTTATAGGTGACGTCCTGGCCGAGGTTGGCCGTTTCCGGGCCGGTCTTATCAATCGAGATGACGGGCTTGCCCACGAAGGTGCTGGCGCAAACACGCGGATCGGAGGAGACCGTCGCGCAGTTCACAAGCGTGCCTTCCTTGTCCGCCTTGAACCATGCCTTGGCGTTGATGCTCTGGCCGGCGTCCATGTTGCCGATGTTCCAGACGAGTTGGTTGCCTTCAACAGTGGCGGCAGGTTCGCTGCGCACGAAGCTCGTGCCAGCAGGCACGGTGTCACGCACGATGACATTCGCGGCGCAACCTTGAGCAACGATGTTCAATCCAGCTTGGAATTCCGCACCGAGAGTGGCTTCGGTCGGCATTGTTTTGCTCAGACGAATCAAACCCCAGGTCGATTCCGTGCAACCCGCTTTGGCAGCGGGAGCGGAGGCGACAACAGGAGCGGGAGCGGGTTTTGCAGCCGGCGCGGGCGCGGCAGCAGGTTTCGGTGCCGGGGCTGCAACGGGGGCAGGTGTTGAAGCATACGGACGATGTTGGGAGGTTTGCTGACAGCCAGTCGTCACAAGGACGGCTGCGAGAGTCAGCGCGAGAGAGGCTTTAATTGTTTTTTTCATTTTAGTACTTGGTTTGTTGTTCGTGTGAATCGTTTTGTGAATCTCTTTCCCAACTCACTATTCCCGACTTGCGAGCGTGTGAATTGGGTGACACTTCACTGCAGCGAGAATAGAGAATCGGTGCGGGACGGCTATCCGGGTGTCGTGGGCTTTTCGACCTAGGGTGTGTACGGAGGCGAGTAATCTTTGTCCGAGAAGGGTGAAACGAAATCTGTTGGAAATCTTTGACTCGCGAGCAACGCGCTGCGTATTTAATTCCCGTGCGTTTTCATTGTCAGATGCTGCTGTTGTTCGTTTGCTTCCTGACGGGTTGCATCCATGTGCCTCCGCCCGCGAGCGACTCTCGGATCACCGCGCTTCGTCGCGCGCTGACCTGCCTGCATCCCGATGTTCAGGAAGCGGAAGCCGGGAGATTGGCGGCCATGGCTTACGGATATCCGCGTCAACTCGCGCGGGAGTATCGGCTTGTGCGCCCTCCGCTCTTTCACAACCTGCTCATCAATGTGGGACTAAAAGAGCGCGGACTTTGCTATCAATGGGCCGAGGACATGGTGACTCAGTTGCAAACACTCCAGCTCGAGTCGTTGGAGCTGCGATGGGGCTCTTCAGGTGCGGGCAAACTCAGGGAACACAACACCGTTGTAGTCACCGGCCGCAACCAACCCTTCGCGGAAGGTATCGTCCTCGATCCGTGGCGACGCAGTGGCGAACTGGTGTGGGTCTTTGTGGCTGCCGATTCGTATGTCTGGCAGGAGGGAGAATTATTTCCCCATCCGACGCCGATTCCGGAGGTGGTCGAAACCGCTACGCCGTGATGATTTTTTTTCGGATGGCATAGCGCACCAGATCCGTTTGCGAGCGCAGGCTCAGCTTCCGCATCAGGTTTGCGCGATGACTCTCGGCGGTGCGCGAGCTGATGGAAAGTTTTTTGGCGATATCGGGATTGCTCAAACCTTCGGCAGCCAGTTGCAGGATCAATCGTTCACGCTCGGTCAAAGTCTCGTACGCATCCAAACCGGGCTGGCCGGGGTTTTGAAAGACCGCGTCCATGGCCCGCTCGGCCAGCACCGGACTGAGGTAACGCTTCCCGGCGGCAACGGCGCGAATGGCTTCGACAAGATTTGATGCGGTGCAGTCCTTCAACACGTAGCCCAACGCGCCGCTACGAATCGCCTCCACCACGTACGGCTCGTCTGAATGCATGGACAGAACGAGGACGCGCGTGGCGGAATGTTCTTCACGAACCTGGCGGATGACTTCTAGGCCATGCAAACGGGGAATCATCAGGTCGAGCACCAGCACGTTCGGTTTGCAGCGCCCCACCAACGCCACCGCTTCCATGCCATCGGCAGCCTCACCGAGCAGTTTGAAATTTTTCTCAGTCGCCAACAACGCCTTCAATCCCTGCCTGACGATGTGATGATCCTCCGCGAGAACAATCGTTGTCATGGGTTGCCTCCCGCCTCTGGCTTCAACGTATCGCCAGTTGACAAGGGCAGTTCCACCGTCAACAGAGTGCCTTTGCCGGACCGGAATTCGATCGTGAAATCGGCGCCGAGCAAGGCAGCACGCTCCCTCATTCCTGACAGTCCCGTAGAATTGCGCGCTGCCAAAGCCACATCCGCATCAAAGCCCGCGCCCTTGTCCTCCACCTGCAATCCCACGCGATCCTCGTCCACCCAGACTCGAACGGAAACTTCCTGAACATGTGCGTGCCGGGCGACGTTGGTCAACGCTTCCTGCACGATACGAAAAATCGTGGTTTCAATCAGCGATGGCAGCCGTTGTTGAATGGGGGTGTGGCGGAAGTGTACTTGGATGCCGGTCTGTTTCAGGTATCGCTTGAAATGCCAGTCCAGCGCGATGAGCAATCCAAGGTCATCCAGCACTTGCGGGCGCAATTCCAGCGAGAGGCTGCGCATCCGCTCCATGAGCCGGTTGATCAAGTCCAATGCCTCGTTCAATCGTTCCCGCAACGGCTCAGACGCCATCGGCAACGCCTGATCTACCACCATTTTCAGACCCGTGAGTAATTGTCCGGCCTCGTCGTGCAGCTCACGTGCGAGATAGCGCCGCTCTTTCTCCTGCACGTCCACCAATCGCAACGACATCTCTCGCAGCGCAGCATTTGCTTTTGCGAGTTCGGCGGTGCGTTCCACGACCCGCTCATCCAGTTCATCGTGCGCCCGCCGCAGCGCCTCCTCCGCCTGTTGGATGCGCAACAACGATTGCACCCGCGCGAGCAGCTCCCGGTTCTCGATGGGGCGTACGATGTAGCCATCGGCACCCGCCTCCAGGCCCGCCACCTTGCTGCTGGCGGAGATTTCCGACGACGACAGCAGCACCACGAACAGGGTCTTCAGCTCCGCGTCCGCCTTCATGAGGCGACAGAGCTCCACGCCGTTGATGTCCGGCAACATCACGTCGAGCAACACCAGATCGGGCGCGTTTTCCCGCGCCAGCCGCAGGCCCGTGGCGCCATCCCGCGCTTCCGCGACCTCAAAGCCCGCACCGCGCAGGAATTCGGACACACCGAGCAAGACGACGGGGTTGTCATCCACGACCAGCAGGCGGGCGGTTGGATTTTCGGGTGTGGAGGTGGTCATTTGGGTGATGCCGTGGGGAAAATCTAGGCCCGCCAGCGGGCCAAACACAAGGCGGAACCATTGCCCTGGAGGGTGGGGTGGCGGTGGACGCGCGGCAATGCCCCGACGCGGTCCGGGCGGCTACTCGATGATTTCGAGTCGCACTTCGGCGAGGCCGCTTTGCACCATCTGCAATTCTTTGGCCGCCGCCTGGGAAAGATCCACCACGCGCCCTTTCACGAACGGCCCGCGATCATTGATGCGCACGATCACCGAAAGGTCGTTCGCGAGGTGAGTCACCCGGACGCGCGTGCCAAATGCCAGCTTTGGGTGAGCGGCTGTTAATTCATTCATGTTGAAGACTTCACCACTGGCGGTCTGCCGCCCGTGGTACTTCTCACCGTAGTACGAGGCGATGCCGGTTTCCGGAATTGATAACTTCTGGATTGAGGTGTCCGTCCGCCCTGCAAGGCCATCGCCGAAGGATGAGTTGGTACTTATGACCGCCAAAGCAAGAGTGACCCAAACCCTCCCCAGAAAACCAAGGCAAGGCATAATTCCATCCATAACACGCCGATTAGAATTCGTTTTCATTTCACTCCTCTAGAACAGATGCAAGCCTGTGAAAGCAGGCTTCAGTCCACGTGACAGGACTTGCTGTTATGAGGAGCTTAGGCGGGTGTAATGTCGACGACCGGCAGAAATACTGACACGCGTGTCTCGCGTCTGCGGCATAAATCAGGGTTGAATCAGTATATGCCACTTGGGGCGCTTCCAACTGGCGCGAAAATCTTCGAGCGTGGATTCCCTCGCGCTCTTTGACCGCTCGCTTCCATCAAGAAACTTTACGAGATCAAATTGTTGTCTGCGCGTGACGAATTGAGCGTCGAACTGCTTCACGAACTCATTCGCAGGCGCGACCTTTCGCCCAAGCATCTCCACAGTAGGAAGGGTCAATCCGATGAAGCCATTCGCCGGTTCGTAGGCTTTGTAGATCAACTCCGTGCAAACCAGTTCTGCATCCGTGCCAAAGTCGAAATTAAAATCATACGGACGACCCGCGTAATGGAACGCGCGCAAGATGGCCTGCGCCTTTTCAGTCTTGGAAAGTTTTGGACGCAACACCGCCAGCGCGTCGCAATCCGCCGAATGTTCCAGCGTAGTGAACGACACGCCTTCGCTCATCGCCTCGATGACGCGCGGGATGTGTTCGTGTTCCTGCGGCTTGTTGCTCGTTTGCCACGCGGCTGCGTAGCGTGTTTTCAACAATGCATTGAAGTCACCGCTGGCTTCACCTTGTTTTCGCACCCACGTTTGAACTTCTGCATCTGCAAAGAACGCGCTTCGCTCCGCCTCCGTGCCGATGTAAAGCGCGGCGTGCGGCCAGTAGCCTGGCAGTCCGACATTGGACAGATACCAATCGCGTCGCTCCAACATCACATCGCCTGGCAGCAGATTTGTCTTGAGCGATTCAATCTGAGCGGCTGAGATCAGCGACTTTCCGACGCGATACACCTTTGTGTCGCCCATCCATTCAGAGACACCGGTCTGGATCGGCAACCACGCCGAGTCCGCGCCGCGTTTCAGAACATTCAACGCATTCTTTGCCGTCAACAACTCCGCCCTGCCACGCCCTGCTTTCCAGACGTATTCCGAGTCCGCTTTGATCATCTCACGCAACTTGCCCTGTCGTCCGCTCGTGAAAGTTTTCAACGTCACTTCGCTCGCGGCGAACTCAGTGGCGATGCGGACATTAAGATTCTGGAATTTCAATTTCGCGTAAGTTCCGGCGGGCAACCCAAGCTCCGGCACGGCATCGTTGAGAACTTTCTCCAGTTCAGGATTCAACTCCGCAGCGCGGATGAATTCCAGCGAAGCACGATAGTTCGCCAGCATCGCCGCGTAACTGATGAGGAAGGCGTCTTCCTTCGCATCGCCCTTGAGCCGCCACCAATCCGCGTGATAACGCTCGATGGAATCCAATGCCATCGTGTATTCCATGAACCGCTGCCACGTCTGCCAGACCACTTCTTTTTCTTCACGCCGCAGCAACCGCGATTCCTTCGGCTTGGCGACCGGGAAAATCTCCGTCTGCAATTCGACGAACGCGATCACGTTGCTAAGTCCATCGCGATAGACAATCGCCGCCTTTGCGTCACTCGACAAACGCGCTTGGCGTTCGTCGCTGGAAAGTTTGTGGATCGGTTTCACAGCCGCGCCAACCGTCAGCGCGAACTGAAGCACGAGGATCAAAAGCCAGGTCGTTTTCATGTGATTGCGGAACGTAGCGTCACCAGAAATCTTGCTGGAGGCAAGGCGTCCTCGCGTCCTCGCACCCGTATCTTTTGGGAACAACATTTCCTTGTCGGCCCAAACCTACCATGAGAAAATCAGCGAAGTTAAAAACTGATTCCACCTCAAGCACGCCCACCCGATGAACCCCCGTCGTCAAACAACTCATCCCATTTACCGCTCTCCGATCATCGCCCTGTTCGCCTCCGCCCTGTTTATTGCTGGCGTCACTGATCGTGCCATGGCCGATTGCGCTCCATCGGCCAGCGGGTTGGTTGCCTGGTGGTCTGGCGATGCCAACGCGACAGAATTGTTGGGGATAAATCACGGCACGCTGCAAGGCGGTGCGATCGCTGGCGCGCCAGGATTTGTCAGCGGCGCGTTCAACTTCGACGGCACGAACGGTTTTGTTTCCATCCCCGATTCCCCCGCGCTCAGGCCGACCAATTTCACAATCGAAGCGTGGATAAAGATTGATGCCATGGACACGCCCAGCACCGCAAACGCTGGCGTTCAGTTCTACGTCTTCAAGCAAAACAGCCGCGCCAGTTATTTTGAAGGTTACTGGCTTGGCAAGTCGCGCAGCACGGGAACGGACACGTTCACCTTTGGGGTCACTTCGGCTGGCGGGGTGTTCGTGCCGGTGCGTTCATCCACGATCCAAACCGGCGTGTGGTATCACGTCGCTGCGGTGCGCGGGCCGGACTACATCCAGCTTTTCACCAATGGAGTTTTATCCGCGCAAGCTGCCGTCAACTTCCCGCAAGATTACGGCAACCAACCCCTTTACTTCGGCAGCTCCGGCGTGCCTTCCTACGATAGCAAACTCAAAGGCAAGCTCGACGAAGTCTCGCTCTATAATCGCGCACTGTCAGCCGGAGAGATCGCTGCCGCTTACGCCTCCGGCGCTGACGGCAGATGCAAAGCACCGATCATCACGCTGCAACCGCAAGGCCAGACCGTCATGGTGGGCAACACGGCGAATTTCACGACCGCCGCCACCGGTTTTGGTGCGCTGAGTTATCAATGGCAGTTGAATGGTTCTCCGATCACTTCGGCGACCAATGCTTTGCTTGCCATCAACAACGTCCAGCCGGGCGATCAGGGAAATTATACCGTCATCGTCAGCAACGCGCTCGGCACGGCGGTCAGCTCAGTCGCGGCGTTGACCGTACTCGCGCCGCAACCCGGCGTGCCGTTTGTCAGCTCGATTTCTCCCTTGGTCGGAGTGCCCGGCACGAATCTGACCATCTCCGGATTCAACTTCTCGCCGCTTGCTGCGGGCAACATCGTCCACTTTGGGGGCGTCAGAGCAGCGATAATCTCTGCCGGTTCAAATTCTCTTTCCGTCATAGTTCCCGTAGGTGCTTTGTTTGCGCCGGTGACGGTTACGGTCGGTGGGTTCAGTGCTGCGAGCAGCGTCAGTTTTACCCCAACGTTTTCGGGAGACATCGTGCCAATCAGCAACTCGACTTTGGCAGCAGGGCAAAATCTTTCTTCGGGCAGCGGAGTCCATCGCACCGCCATCGCCGACCTGGATGGTGACGGATGGCCTGATTTGGCTGTGGCCAATGTCTATGCGCATACCGTGTCGTTGTTTCGGAATCTCGGTCAGGGTCAGCCGTTGGGCGCAGCCACATTTGGAGCGCGCGTGGATTTTCCGACGATCGGCGGCAGCACGGACAATCCGTATGGATTCATCGCCGCCGACGTGGATGCGGACGGAAAGCTCGACCTCGTCTTTACCGACCGCGTGAACAATCGTATCGGCATCTATCGCAACATCGCCAGCCCGGGAACGCTCACGACTAGTTCTTTCACGACTCCATTTTACTACAACACCGGCAGCGATCCTCGTTATGTCCGAGTGGCTGATCTGGACCGCGATGGCCGTCCCGACATCGTGACGTGCAATGTCGGCGACGGGACAATCTCAATTCTCCGCAACACCGGAAGCGCAGGTGCGCTCGATGCCAACACATTCGCATCTCGTTTCGATCTTGTGGCGAACTCCGGTGCTTACGACGTAGCGATAGCGGATTTTGACGGCGACACCCGGCTCGATCTTGCCGTCGTCAACCAGAACAGCTTCACGATTTCGTTATTCCGCAACATCAGCACTCCCGGCGTTCTCAACTCCGCGTCATTCGCCCCGCGTGTGAACCTGCCGGCAAACGCCGGTGCCACAATCGCGGCTGGCGATCTCGACGGAGATGGCAGACCCGATTTGATTTCAGGCGGCAACAACACGGCGATTTCCGTTTATCGCAATCTCGGCTCCACCAATGGTTTCTCCGCAGGCTCGTTCGCGGGAAACGTGGATTACTTCAATCCCGGCTGGGTTCACAACGTCGTGTTCGGTGACATCAACGGCGATGGCAAGGTAGAAGTCGTGGTCGTCGGCGAACTTGGAAGTTACCTGCGCGTGTATCAAAATCTCAGCACTTCTGGAAACATCACACTCGCACCCGGCGTGGACTACGCCACCGGCTGGAATGCGTGGGGCGTTTCCGTCGGCGACCTCGATCTCGATAGTCGCAGTGACATCGTTTTTGCGAACGCCTACGACAACACGGTCACACTTTACCGCAACATCGCGCCGTTTGACGGGCCGCCATTTATCCCCACACAACCCGCGAGCCGCTCTGTCATCGCAAACTCCAATGTGACGTTCATCGCTGGCGTCGAAGGTAAGACGCCCATAGCCTATCAATGGTTTTACAACGGCCAGCCGCTCACCAACTCCGCTCACAACTTCGGCGCGGCTTCCAACATCCTCAACATCGTCGGAGCGCAAACCAACGATATCGGCGCATACTGGCTCGTCGCCACCAATGCGCTCGGCTCAATCACCAGCACCGTGGCGATGCTGGATGTCGGCTATCCGCCAGCGGTGCAGACACCGATCTACCAGACAATCCTTATCGGCTCGAATGTCGTCTTCACCGCCATTGCCACCGGCACAGAGCCTTTCACCTACCAATGGCAGTTCAACAACTTGAATCTCGCCGACAATGCGCGCATCAGCGGTTCGACCAACGTAAGCCTGAGCATTTCAAACCTGGTGTTGAGCGATGGCGGAAATTATCGCGTGTTCGTCTCTAACAAATATGGCTCCGCCTTCAGCTTCCCTGCCGATCTCAGCATCGTGGAGCCGCCCGTCATCGCGAACGATCCCGTGGGCGGCGTTGTCCCGGCTTCCACGAATTTCACCTTCATCGTGGGCACGTTCGGCACTACACCTTTCAGCTATCAATGGCGCTTCAACCAGAACGATCTGCCGCTGGCCACAAACATCTCGCTGTTGCTGACGAATATTCAAGCTGCCAACGCCGGGGATTACACCGTGGTTATCACCAATCTCTACGGCTCGGTCACGAGCTCGGTTGCCGTGTTGGTCGTCACGCCAGCCGCGCCGGTGTTCACACTTAATCCCATCGGACGCACCGCCACCAAAGGCGCGGAAGTGACTTTCACCGCCACCGCCAAGGGTAGTGAACCGATCTCGTATCAATGGCTGTTCAACGGGACGAACGTCCCCGGCGCAACCGGATCGAACTTCGTCATCACTAACGCGCAATACGCCAACGCTGGAATCTATTCCGCACTTGCGACGAACATCGCGGGCGCAAGCAACAGCACCGACGCCACGCTCACCGTCACACCGCCACCGGGATTCTTGTGGACTCGCAAAGCCGGGGGCGCGAGCGCCGACGAAGGCCGCAGCGTGGCACGAGATGCTCAGGGAAATATTTTCGTGGCGGGCAGCTTCACCGGCTCGGCTACGTTCGGCACTAATCAACTTGTCAGCGTCGGCAGCTCCATGGACATCTTCCTCGCCAAATACGATTCCTTTGGACAACTCCTCTGGGTCCGTGCGACGGGCAGCAGCGGCACGGATTCAGCGAATGGCATCGCCGTGGACGCTGCCGGAAATGTCTGCATCGTGGGGAGCGTCGGTGCTTCTCCTACCTTCAGCGGCACGATGTTGACCAACATCGGCGGCGCAGATGCGTTCGTCGCGAAATACTCCAGTGCGGGCGATCTGCTCTGGGTCACAAACTTCGGCGGCACATCCACGGACATCGCGAATGCGGTTGCGACTGATTCATCTGGCAACATTTATCTCACCGGCTCATTCAACGGCACAGGCTTCTTCGGCGGCACGATCATTTCAAACACGTTGAACGGCGCGGTGTTCACCGCCAAATTTAGCGCGGATGGAAACCTGATCTGGGTTCGTGCCAGCGCAGGCACCACCACGGCGTCTGGCACGGGTATCGCACTAGACACTCAAGGCAATGTCTTAGTGGCGGGATCTTTCAACGCAGGGTATGCCACGTTCGGCTCCATTGCGTTGACCAATAACTTGGGACTCATTGGGGCCAATGGTTCATTGGACGTCTTCACCACCAAGTACGACGCGAATGGCAACGTGTTGTGGGCGACAAAAGCGGGTGGCACAAGCAATGACACTGCGCGCGGCATCGCTGTGGACGGTGGCGGGAACAGTTATGTTGTCGGTGAGTTCAACGTCAGAGCGACATTTGGCAGCACGACGTTGACGGAATACCCAGGCGTTAACCAGTCGCCTGACGTGTTCGTGATGAAGTGCGATCCGTTCGGAAACATCCTTTGGGCGCAACGCGGGGGCGGCACGAGCACCGACGCGGCGGGCGGCGTGGCGGTGGATGGCGGCGGCAATGTCTATATTACCGGCAGTTTCAGCTTCTCTGCCAACTTTGGTGGTTATTACATTTCACTTCTCAGTTACCCTAGTGCCGGGTTCGTCGGAGGCACGAACATTAATAGTGCGGGCGGTGTTGATGCGTTCGTTGCTATGTATTCCACAGCGGGAGAATTGCGTTGGGTGCTCAAAGCAGGCGGAACTTCAACGGACGCCGGGCGCACCGTGCTTGCCGACAATTCCGGGAATCTATTCCTCTCTGGCGCGTTCAGTGCCGCGACTACATTTGGTCACCAATCATTCAGTTCAGCAGGCAGCGCAGATTTTTTCCTCTCCAAACTCGCTGCGTTTGATCCAGACGCCTCATCAATACTCGTCGTACAGCCAGTCGGCCAAACGAAACCATCTGGGTCGGCCGTGACGCTTGGCGTCGGCATCATCGCCCCCGGCCCGATCAGTTATCAGTGGCAGTTCAATGGCGCAGACATTTCCGGCGCAACGAACCTGAGCCTCACGCTCGTCAACATCATCGCGACCAACAGCGGCGCGTATTCCGTCAATGTCACCACGCCGAACGGAAATCTTTCCTCCACATCTGCCGTGCTGACTGTGGTGACCGAGCCTGATTTTCTCTGGGCAAAACATCTCGGCGGCTCAGGCAACGACGAATGTCTCGCCGTGGCCGCAGATCCAAACGGCAACACCTACGCCGCCGGATATTTCTCCGGCACGACAGACTTCGGCGGAACGAATCTGACAAGCAACGGTGGCGAAGATGCCTTCATCGCCAAGTTCGACATCGCACAAAACCTTGTCTGGTTGCGACAACTCGGCGGCACGAACAATGACCGCGCCACCGCACTCGCGCTCGACTTAATGGGCAATGTCATCGTCGCTGGGCAATTTTCCGCCACCCTGGATTTTAATGGCACGAACCTGACCACCTTTGGCTCGAACGACGTGTTCCTTGCGAAGTTTGACAACACAGGCGCGTTGCTCTGGGCGCGGCAGGCGGGCAGCACGAATTCAGAAGCAGCGAGGGACATCGCAATCCACTCGAATGGAGATATTGCGATCAGTGGATCGTTTCAACGGACTGCGGACTTCGGTGGTGTATTGATAACGAACAAGAGTAATGCCATAACCCCTTTCAGCGACGCTTTCGTAGCGCGGTATGATACCGATGGCTTGGTTCTTTGGGCTAAAGGTTCTGGAGGCACCTCCGAAGACAGGGCGACCGGTGTTGCGTTTGATCGCGCCGGAAACGTTTTCATCACTGGCGGATTTAATACCTCAGCAACATTCGACAACATCACGCTGAACAGCATCCGAAAAGGGCTTGAGATTTTTGTGGCGAAATACGGACCGACCGGCAATGTCGTCTGGGCACGCGCGCCCAGCACAGCTTCTTCAGACGCAGCCGTCTTCGCTTTCGATGACGAAGCCACGGCGCTGGCGACAGACAGCAGTGGAAATATTTTTGTAGCCGGTTATTTCCAAAGCCTCGGCATCTTCGGCTCGAACACCGTCGCCAGTGCCAGCACGAACGCGCCGGATTTGTTTCTGACCAAATATGATGATGCAGGCAACGTGCTTTGGGTTCGCACCGGCGGTGGCGTGGCCACGGATTCCGCGCTCGCGCTGACCACGGACAACTCTGACAACGCGCTGCTTGCGGGTGTGTTCACCGGCTCGGCTCAGTTCAGCGGACAAACCCTCACCGGCATCGGCGGCGCGGATGCGTTCGCCGCGATGTATGACGCGACGGGAAACCTGTTGAAGCTCCGCAAGCTCGGCGGCATGGGCGATGACGCGGCGCAGGCTACGGCTTATGACGGACGCGGGAATCTCGTCCTCGGCGGATTTCACACTGGCGCATCAGTCATTGGCGCAACGCCACTGTCAGGTTCGGGATTACGCGATGCCTTCGTGGCAAAACTTTCGCTCTACGATCCCGACCTTACGCCGATCATCACGACTCAACCGATGGAGCAGACAGTCGGTTACGGCAAGACGCTCGACCTCAGCGTCGGCGTCACCAGCGGTTCGTCACCATCATATCAATGGTTGTTCAACAATGCTCCCCTGTCCGGTGCGACGAACGGCTCGCTACGTATCGCGAATTTCCAATACGCCGCCGTGGGAAATTATTCCGTCATCGTCACGAACGCGTTCGGCACGGTGACGAGTGTTGTAGCGACGGCCACCGTGGAACTCACACCAGAATTTCCGTGGCTGCGGCGCGCAGGCGGGACTGGCGACGATCAAGCACTCGCGCTTGCAATGGACGCGCAGACGAATCTTTACATGGCAGGCTATTTCACCGGCACAGCGACATTCACGAATGGTTTCTACGGTACGAACATCAGCCTCGTCAGTGCCGGGCTGACTGACATCTTCCTCGCGAAATATAATTCCGACGGACAATTGCTCTGGGCGCGGCGCGCGGGTGGATCGCTTTCGGATAGTGCGCGAGCCATGGCGGTGGACGGCGCGGGCAATGTTTTCCTTGCAGGTTCGTTCCAATCGGCAACCGCCACATTTGGCAGTTTTTCCGTCATCAACTCTAATTCCAACACCCAGGAAATCTTTGTATCCAAGTATGACCCCCAAGGAAACGCGATGTGGGTGAAAGCTGCGGGTGGCGGCAGTCTCGGGATCAATGATATCGCTCAAGCGATTGCTATAGATGCCGCTGGCAATGCCTACGTCACCGGTGGTTGCGGTTACTTGGCAACGTTTGGCAGCTTTCGGCTTACCAATTCGTTTTTCGAGACAGTTGGCTTTTACACCAACTTCTTCATCGCCAAGTTCGACAACGCAGGCGATGTCGTGTGGGCAAAGACTGGCGTCAGCACCGCCAGCAGCTATCAGGGCAATGGCATCACGTTGGATGCAAACACCAACGTCATTGTCACAGGATATTTCACCGGCGCGATCAGTTTCGGTAGCGGATTCCTGACAAACAACAACATCGCCCTGCAAGGGGGATCAGAGGCCAGCGTGTTCATCACAAAATATGACATGAACGGAAATCCAGTCTGGGCAAAGAAAGGCATCGGCGGTGCAGCGGGAACTGGACAGGCGATTCGTGCGGACAACACAGGCAACATCTACGCGACAAGCTCTCGTCCTGCGTTCGGCATCACCGCTCTAGTTCTGACCAAGTATGATCCCAGTGGATTCATGACGTGGACTCGCGGCGTTTCGCAGGGCAACGGCCAGTTGCAAGGAAGTTCGCTTGGTTTCGATGCAGACGGGAATATTCTGATGGCTGGCGGCGTCACGGGGTCGCTGACATTCGAGGGAACATTCCTTAGCGTCAACGGATTCATATCGAAGTATCGTCCTGACGGAATTCCGTTGTGGGTTTTGCGTGCGGGCAGTTGGTGTTCGGGAGTCGTGTCGGATTCTTCCGGCGGCGCATATCTCGCTGGGCGCTACTCCGGCACAGGGTTGTTTGGCCCCAACCAGACAAATTTCCTGAATGGTTTCGGCGGCAACGACATCTTTCTCGTGAAGCTCGGCGCGAAACCGCCCACCGCCACGCCGCAAGCATTCGTCAAGACCATCGCCACGGACGCCGGAACGACGTTGCAGGTCACCACCACTGGCACCGGACCATTCGCCTATCAATGGCGCTTCAACGGCACGAACATCTCCGGCGCGACCAGCAGTACGTATCTGTTGAACGGCGCAAAGTGGACGAACGCAGGATTGTATTCCGTCGCCATCAGCAACACCGCAGGCAGCTTCGTGAGCGCACCGGCAGCAGTGAACGTGACGCCGGAATTATATTCCGAGCCGAGCGGGAACGATGTGAAGCTGACGTGGGGCGGACAGTTCACCTTGCAATCCTCGACGAATCCCGCCGGGCCGTTCGCAGATATTCCCGGCGCAACCAGTCCCTATCTTCATCCGAAAGTCACCGATCCGTTGCGGTTCTTCCGTCTCAAATCCGAACCGTTCGCACTCACGCTCTCGAACCAGCCCGGCATGGGAATGACTCTGAGCGGCGCAGGAATCTCCGGCTACAACTTCATCCTGCTTGGCTCGACTAATCTCATCAATTGGTCGCCAGTGACCACGAACATCTCGCCATTCTCATTCACCGAGACGAACCCGTTGCCGATGCGTTTCTATCGCGCAGTGATGGCGCAGTAAGATTAACGAGCCAGCAATTTATTCCCGAGATGGAAGAAATATTCCCACGCCGATTTTCTTCGGAGGAGGAATAAATCGTGATGCGGTCGCTCACACCACGAACCCGGACGTCATCAGGCGTGTTGCCTGAAACTGATGTCCGGATAAAAACCAACAAAGAAAGTGAGTATCATCATGTTGACCCTCGAAAAAATCCTCAAACCCACGACGATCGTCCTTGGCATCGTCACAATGCTGGCGTTCGGTGTGTCGGTGCAGGCGCAAAACTACGAGACGCGTGTCGTCGCCAGCGGCTTGAATCGTCCTGCCGGCATCACAGTGCAAGGCAGCCGCACGCTCTACATCACTCAACTGCCCACGCCGGCGTTGTCTGGTTCTCGTGGTGGATCTAACACCGTTGATCGCATCCGTCTCGGCAGCGGAAAAATGACAAACCTTACCACTGGCGAACCTGAACCGACCAATCTCGCGCTCGACAAAAAAGGTAATCTCTATTGGACCTGCAAATCCGCTGGCGTGATCCTTGAGCGAAATCACAAGGGCGAAGTCACTCCGTTCCTTCGCGGTCTTGCGCGTCCGAGCGGCATCAGTGTGGATCGTTGGGGTAGCGTTTATTTCACCCTTGTCCCCACTCCCGGTGTGTCGGGTCGCAACGGCGGCACGAACACCGTGAATGTTTCCGACGGCCAAACCATCGTGAACCTGACCACTGGTGAACCTGAACCGACGGACATTGTCGTCTCGCGTTGCGGCACATCGTATTGGACATGCAAAAGCGCGGGTGTGATCCTGCAACGCACCGCCGAAGGTGTCGTGAGTCTTTTGATGAACGGATTGAACAAACCCACCGGCATCGCGCTGGATGATCGCCGGGGTCGTCTTTACTGGACTGAAGTTCCGACGCCTGGAATGTCCGGACGTAACGGTGGATCCAATCGTGTTCTCTCGCTCGACCTCGACACCCATGAAGTCGAAGTTGTTGACGAGGGTGATCCCGAACCTACGGACATCGCCGTGGCTGCGAACGGTAGCGTGTTCTGGACGTGCAGTTCTGCTGGCGTGATTGTGCAGGCGCGCAACATCACCGAAGATTGCGACTGGAATGGTCAGGACTGATTCCGCTTTTTGCCCCGAACAACACACCCGACCTGCCGGACATTCCGGCGCGGTCGGGTGAATTGTTTTAGAGCCTGTTTGAAAAGTCAGAATGAATGCGATGTGCGTTTGAACGAAGCGTGCCGGTTCGGAGCGGGCAGCGTAACTACCCGCTCCGAGAACGCATTCAGGCTTTTTCTTTGGCCTTGGCGCAAGCAGCGCAGGGCTTTGCTTTGTCGCCGAGGTTTTTCACGGCGTCCTGGCAACACTTGTCCTTCTCGCACTTGGCGCAGGTCTCGCCCTTCTTGGCTTTGTCCACAGCTTTGGTGCAACATTCACCGGCATACGCAGCACCCGCGAACGCGAGCGTGAGAGCGATGACGCTCAGGGATTTGATGAGGTTCTTCATGTTTTTCAGTTGTTTGCTTTGTTTTCTCGTCCCGGACGACTCAAGCCGATCGTCCGGTTCGTTTTGTGGGATGTCACAAAATTCTTTACTACTCGTGTCAGAACAGATCCTTCAACTCGGATTCATTCGCCCGCTTGCTTGCCAGAACATAAGTTCTGCCGCTGCGGCTCCAACTCGCCGTCGCCACGCCACCCGCCTGCTTGAACTCAGGTGATCCGCCCGGCGCGTTCTCGAAGACCAAACTGTCCACTACAAGGAGATGGACAATTTTTCGGTTCGCCAGTTCAAAACATACGAGCGAAACTTTTTTCCCCTGCCACTCCAGCACGCGACAGCCGAGGCTTGGCTTTCCCTCCAGTCCTTTTGGGAACGTCAGTTCAGCGATCGAATCTTTTTTGGCGAGCCATCGTTTCACCTCCGTGACATCGCGCGTCCTGAATTCCAGCCGCTTCAGTTTGTTGCCGGTGAAATCCGCCATCACATCGCGATAATCCGCAAAGGTATTTCCGTGTGCCTCGATCACACCTTCGTGCAGGAAGCCGAACCACACGGCGATGGTTGCGATCAACGCGAAACATGCTGCCATCGCGTAACGCACGGAGGAGCGTTGCCACCAGATTACAGGGCGTACGATCTTCCGTTGCGCGAAGAGTTGAGCCTTCAAGTCTGCGGGCGCGTGCGTGGACTTTCTGAGTTTCGCACCGATGCGGGAATCGAGCGCACGCTCATTTGCGAACCATTGCGCCAGTTCCGGGTCGCGTTGCACCTGCTCCAGCGCCTCGCGAAAACGCGGATCACTCGCGTCCTGTCCATCGGCGCGATAGGCCTGGAGGATCAATTTGGCTTCTTCGTTGTTCATACGATTACGACTTTGCGTTGGCTTTTCGTTCCATCGGCAAAAATTTATTTTCCTGTGTACGTCCGATGGCCCGCGCCACCAATCGTTCGCGCAACAATCCTTTGGCGCGGGAGAGTCGCGACATCACCGTGCCGACCGGGATGTCGAGCGTGGAGGCGATCTCCTCGTAGGAATGATCGTTCAGATAAAACAGCACGAGCGGCGCGCGGTAATGCTCCTCCAGTTCCAGCACCGCATCACGGACAACCTGTTCTTCCAAAATATCCACATGCTCAGGCGTGATGACGGGTAATTCATCTTCGACGCTGGTGATCTCGAAGTGCGGCAGGCGACGTTCCCGCGCTTTCCAGCCGATGAAGATCCGGTAGAGCGTCGTGAACAGCCAGGATTTGACCTTGGACGAGTCACGCACCTGGCCACCTTTGCTGAGGAGGCGGCTGTATGCTTCCTGCGTCAGTTCCGAGGCGTCATCGGAATTTCCGGCAAGGCTGTAACCGAACGCGTAAAGCGGCTCGTAATAGGCCGCCACCGCTTGCTCGTAATCCGCTTCGTTCACCCTGCTATGACAGATGGGCGGGAGAGATTATTCCAGTAAATTCCATCGAATTTTCAGCCGACTTGATCTCATATCACCAGCCTCACGGCGTCACCACGCGATAAAAATATCGTCCGGCTGGCGCGTTGGTGTGGATGAACTGCGTGATGTTGGTCGAGCCAGCATTGGTACGGATGGCCGTCCAAGAAGTGAGATTGGTTGAACCCAGCACGCGATAATTGCGTCCGGGCTGCGTCTGGAAATTGAACTGGAAGTTCGCGCCCACACGCTGCGCGTTGGTCATCACCGGCGCAATCACCGGGGGTTGCACGGCGTCAATGGCCGCACGGAAGTTGAGGATTTCCTGGTTGAAGTCGGTGTCGCCATAGCCCAGATGATTGACGAGCAATTTCCACGGCGTGTGGGTCGGTGAGTTGGTGACGCCATTGATGACGGCGAAGATGGGTTGGCCGCTGGATTGAAAACCCGTACGCACGGGGCTGCTGCCGGGAATGCCGTAGTCATTCAAACAAATGGTGGAGGCGGACAGGTTGTTGTTGATGTAGCTGGTGGTCGAACTTTGGTAGGAGCCGCCGGATTCCAGATTCACAAACATGTAGAGTACGGGCACGCCGTACGGATTGCCGCCGCGCGTGGCATACCACTCCACGATGCCCGCATCAATCTGCGGCTCGGCGGCAGTGCAATAGGGACACCACACCGCGAACCATTCGAGGAAGACGATGCGTCCGGCAAAGTCTTGAAGCTTCGCCTGCGCTCCGGCGGGAACGATCACGCCGTCCGGGCGCGTGAATTGGCGGCGCGCGATGAAGGTAAGGTTCGTCACGGTATCGCCGACTTGATAGAGCGCGGCATTGGCAGTCTCGCTGCCGAGTGCGACGGCCAGCGCGAGCAGGAGTGCGCGCGCCCAATGGTTAAAGAGTTGAGTAGTGGTTTTCATGGTTTGTTGAGTTGCAGTTTTAGAAAGTGACCGACCACGCGGCCTGGATGGAAACCCAGTCGCGGTCGCGGTAAAGATTGGTGAATGGGCGCGTGCCGACAGTGACCGATTCATAATTCGCCCAGATCGGCGCGACGGAAACGCTGAACGACGACGACTCACCCGCGTAGCGCAAGCCGAGTCCGCCTTGCCACGTTTCGAGTCCAGGCGCGGCGGTGGAGATGAAGACGGAATTTTCAATCTCGCCAGTGTCGTGGTAATACAGCCCAGAAACATTCACGAGCCAGCGCGGCGTGATCTCAAACTCCAACGTCGCTCCCGCGAACCATGCGCGTAGCGTCGGGTCTTCGTGAGTGTAGCCGCCGATGGTGCGCCAGACCCAGCGTTCACCGAGAGCGATGTTGATGGAGTTGCGATAGGCATAGCGCATTTCGCGATCCGTGGTGAACGTGAGTTGAAATTCGTTCAGCACCCGGATGCGGCGGCTGATGATGTTTTCAAACTTCAACGTCGGCGAGTAGGTCTGCAATTTCGTGTTGCCACGAAGCGCATCACCCGTGAAAAGATCGCGGTCGTAGCCCGGCGCAATTTCATCGTCCGCGTAGAGAAAGCCAGCTTCGATAAAACCTCTGGTGGGCTGGTATTCCCAACGCAAACCACCACTCGTGTTGAAACCCTTTGGGTCAGGCTTTTCATAAACATCGGGATAGAACGGAGCGAATTGTTGCTTGTAGTAGTTCGCGAGCCAGAGCGAGCGGTAATCTGTGAAGCCCACGTAACCGCCGCCCGCAAGGGACAGCGTGAGTGTGTCACCAAGTTTCCGTCGCAACGAAACCGCAACCGCGTCGTATTCCTCGGTGATGCGCTCCGGGTAGCCGAGAAAATCGAACAACACAAAATTCTCGTAATCTTCGCTGAGCGTGTTGTGGGTGTAATTGATTCTCCATTCCGTGCCACCATGTTTCTGACCGTAGCCGAGTGCCGTGGAAGTTATTTCAACGTCGGACGCCAGCAACGTCTCGAACGAAATCTCACCGCGCCGCTCCACGGGCGGGCCGGTGGCGGCTTTGATCATGCCGTCGCCATTGCGCGATTTCGCGGCGGCAGGCTTGGGCGGCGGCTTGATGGCGTCAATGAGAGGACGCAATTTCTTCGTGCCTTCAAACCCCGCGTTCTTGTAGAGCAACCGAAAGTCCGGCTTCTCTTTCGTCGCGTGCGTGCCGTCAATCACCACGATGAATGGCGTGGCCGCGCCACCAAGTTTCTCCAGCAACGCACCATCGAAGTCATTCAAGACAAACTCTGCTCCGGTTTCCGTGATGTATTTGGCAGTGAGCTTGGGATTGTCTTTCTCAATGTTGATGGAGACGACGCGCACGGGAACGCCGTGCGGGTTCCCCTTTTTGGCCGCGTAATACTTTTGCACGCCGCCTTCGATTTCAATCGAAGCCTTACGACAAGGCGCGCACCAGTAGGCAAAGAAATCGAGGACGACGATTTCACCGGCGAAGTCCGCGAGCTTCACTTTTTCGGTGGATTCCCACTTCGACAACTCGAAGTCTGGCGCGGGCGTGGGTTCGGCGCTGCCAATTGAAGCTGACGAACACAATACCGCGAATCCGAGGATGATTTCAGAAAGTGATGGATGTTTCATGATTCAGCGGCAAGAAATGCAACCAGAGTTTTGCGAGCCGCCAGAGGAAGCGAAGCCCGTAGCCATCTGTGGAAATAACCGGGATGAGTTGTAAGTGAACGCGGCGGAATCCGAGAAAATCATATTGGGCTTGGCGACCATCCGCTGTTCGCTGGGGCGCATGGCGGTGCAGCCCGTCAAGCCCAAGACCATGAACGCGCCCAAGCCAAGCAGCGCAAATAGCGGGCGATATTGCGTGGTTTCGCTTCGCAACCGGAGTTTGATTTTCATAGTTGGCATTGGTAAGAGGTCTGGGGAGAGGTTTTATTCCAACGAAAAACTGTCGCTGTGGCGACTTGCAAGAGAGTGAAATTCTCGAACGCAATCCACCGTGGTAAAGGAGATGCTTCCTCGGCAGTCTTTGCTACTCGAATCTAGCTTTCCTTATCGCAGCCATGAATTCGCGCACGGCACGGACGGCCCAAAAATTATCGCCTGCTGAGCCGCGCCAACAGTTTCGTATGGATGTCCCCGAAGCCGCCGTTGCTGAAGACGCATACCACATCGCCGGGTTGAACCTGTGTCCCGGCGTGCGCGACGATGGCATCCACGTCTGGCAGATACGCGGCGTTCTTTCCAGCAGTCTTCAAGTCAGCCATCAAACCTTCCGGGTTCAATCGCTCTTCGGGTTTGAGCAATTCAAGTCGCGCGACTTGCGAAACGATCACACCATGTGCGTCGGCAAATGAATCCGCGAGTTCCTTCTGGAAAACATTCCGACGCGTCGTGTTGCTGCGCGGCTCGAAGATCGCCCAGATGCGCTCCTTGGCGTACTTCAACCGCAACGCTCCAAGCGTTTCGCGGATGGCCGTCGGATGATGACCGAAATCATCAATCACCGTCACGCCGCCGGAGATGCCGCGCACTTCCATGCGCCGCTTGATGCCCGTGAACGTGTCGAACGCAGACTGGATCTGTTTGTTGGACAACCCGCAATGCTTCGCCGCCGCCACGACCGCGAGCGCGTTGCGCACATTGAACTCACCCGCGAGGTTCAGATGAAACTTCGCGCTCGGAATCTCGAACTCGCTCGCCGTCGGGCCGAGCCGCATGTTGGTGGCGCGGATGGAATTGTTCTCGCCAAGCCCGAAGCGTTTCACCGGACAGAAGTTCACGTTGAGCAACGGCGCGAGGTTTGCGTCGTCGCCATTGCCGAGCAGCAGGCCGTTGCGCGGCACGATGCGGATGAGATGCGAGAACGTCTTCTGCACCGCGGCGAGATTCTCGAAGATGTCCGCGTGATCGAACTCCAGATTGTTCACGATGGCGACTTCCGGCAGGTAATGGATGAATTTGCTGCGCTTGTCGAAGAAGGCGGTGTCGTATTCGTCGCCCTCGATAATGAACCATTCGCTGTCCGTGAACCGCGCGCCCTGCGAGAGATTGTTTGGGATGCCGCCGATGAGATAACTCGGATTGAGTCCGTTGTGCTCGAATACCCAAGTCAGCAGCGAAGTCGTCGTGGTCTTGCCGTGAGTGCCTGCGACAACGAGGCAGCGCTTGCCACGAATGAAAAACTCGCGCAACACATCCGGCAGTGAACAAAACCGCAGCTTGTGATCCAGCGCGTATTCCGCCTCGGGATTGCCGCGCGCGATGGCGTTGCCGATGACGACGAGGTCGGGCTTATGCGCGAGATTTTTTTCCGCGTAGCCATTCATCACCGCGATCTTGCGGCTCGCTAGGAACGACGCCATCGGCTCATAGACATTATTGTCTGAGCCAGTGACGGAGTAACCCTTTTCCAACATGGCCACGGCGGCGGCGGCCATCGCTGTGCCGCCAATGCCGACAAAGTGAACTGATTTGATTTCGGAAAACATCGCGGCCAATGATGCTTCAAGCAGCCGGGGAGAAAAGCGAAAACGCCAGGGAGGAAAACCTCGCTGGCGTCGAAAGGATCGAAGGGAATTTGGAATCAGTGTGCTTTGATCCGCCCTGATTTCGGGCCGACACTCACAACGTGTGCCGGGTCAACAATTCGGAAACTGCCGTCGGGCAACACCACAATGAACTCGGAATTTTTGGGCATGAACAGAAGATGGTCTGTGGTGACGACGGACAGCACTTTGCCGTCTGACAAATGAATGTCCAAGGGTTTGAACGGTGCGACATCCCGCATTTCCCGCAGAGTTTTCAGTGTCATACGTGGATACTTTGCTTGTGAGCCCCGCCCCTGTCAACAGTCGCTACCGTGCCGACAATGCCGACAAAGTGAACTGATTTGATTTTGGAAAACATCGCGCCGAAGACGATAGGCAAATTTGCAATTCAGGAAAGCGGGAAGTTGAAGCCTCCTCCCTCTCCGCGCTGGGGAGAGGGCCGGGGTGAGGTGCTTCAACCGCTGATCTTCGCTAATTCACGCTGATCCGAAGGGCTGAAAGCCCGTCATGTGATAGCCCAGGGTGACATGTCGCGCCGAAGCCACGCGGAGGCGGATAGGGCGACAGAAGTTTCAACTCGCGACTAACCACCCTCACTCCCTCGCTACCACAGTGTCGTAAAGACCGTAGTG
>JANPGI010000138.1:0-2905 GCA_031423875.1 Verrucomicrobiota bacterium
CGTGGCGTAATCCGCGATGCCCTTCCACAACATGCCGAGGACGACGAGATTACGATGCTGTTGATGCACACACGCGCGACCGACTTCGATGATCTTGGCGCGAGCGGGTTCAAAAACGCTGAAGTCGAATTCCTGTTCGCAGTAGTAGCCGAGATGCGCCGCCGCGATATTCCCCGTTTGCAAACGATAAGTCCCGACGATCTGTCGCGTAGGCAAATGCTCGACGAGCAAGTGATCGCACACCGGATCGAACGGGTCTTCGTCGAGGCCCGTGACGTGGGACACTTCGAGACCTTCGTTCAATTCGACGTTGAAGACCTGATAGCGCAAGGCTTGAGCGGCGCGCACCGCCTCGGCATCGCGAGTCAGAAGGATCGCGTAATGAGCTTGGGAGCTGACCAGAAGTCGGGCGGATTCAATTAAAGTATTCATGGTGCTCAACCCTACAAAACCAACGCGTCATTTCTGTGACGGCACGGTTAATTCTTTCAAATCTGTTTATGTTCCGCTTTCAATCGAACTTTCATCCGCTCGGCGGCTTCGGGACTCAAGGACTGCGCTGGCAAAGTTTCTGATTGCTCAGACTGACGTTGGGCGACAGAACGCAGAAAGCGGATCTGTATCCCGTAGCGTTTACACCACCGACAAAGCGCCAGATGAATCCGTAACCCGACGCGCTCGCGCAAAGTCAACGCACGCTCTAACGATTGTGATTGGAGGCGCGTCGCCTCGCGACACGTTGGCGACAACTCGCCCGCACCTTGCATCAATTTTTTGAAAACCTTCGCCATACTTGTACCCAACAATTCCGTTTTATCCGTGGGTTTGTCGCGCAAAGAACCACGACCTTACAAAACTTTTCCGCCTTGCCTGCCCTCTTGTTTGGCGAACCAATTCGTCTCCAAACACCGCCTCAACGCCATCCGCGCGCGATGCAGCATCACCCAAAGATTGCTTTCTGAGATGTTCAACATCGCGCAGATGTCTTTACTTTCCAAGCCATCCACTTCGCGCAAGGTGAATACGGTAGAGACGTTTTTCGGCAGCTTGTTCGAGCAGTCATGATATGTCTTCCAGAACACTTCGCTGTCCAAACTCCCGCCCGGATCGCTCCACTCGTTCGGGCCAAGCTCATGAATCCAACCGTCCTTCTGCAATCCATCCGCCACAAACCGGTCGCTCTCCTCATCTGAATAGAATTCCAGATCGGTGAACGCCGTTTCGCGACCCGCTTTTCGGAAGTGATCGAAGATTTTGTTTTTCAAGATGCCGACCAACCAGCTTTTCTCCGCGCTGCGTCCTTGAAAGCTTTTTCCACCTTTGAGCGCAGCCAGAAACGTTTCTTGAACGGCATCCTCGGCCTTGAGTGGATCGCGCAAACGCGACAGCGCATACTTGAATAGATAATCGCCGTGCTCATCCACCCAACGCTCAGGATCGGAGAGTTGGATCGCTGCCGCGACGGACTTCTTCGGGTTGCTTTGAGATGGATTGCTCATTTTGGAACCATAGCGACCGTGCGGAGACAGGAAGCCACCACTCGGATAACGGGAAAAGATTATAGACCAGTCACCGCCGAGTGAAGCGCGATTCCGAGCGCAAGGTTGCCGCGCGTGTCGAAGCGAGCCACAAAACCCTTAGCGTAAAAATACATCTCCTCAATCTGGCGGAGTTGCCAACCGAGATTTTCTCGCTGACTTCGTATGCCGAATGACCAGATGGATTCAAACGCTTCACCGACGCCATCCTCATGTCCGACGGGCTCGTGGTGGTGACGCCCGAACACAACGTGGCGTCTCGGGCATCTTGAAATACTTCATAGATATGCTGCCGTTCCACGAAAGTTTCGAGGCGCGGCCTGTCTGCTTCGTCGGCGTGGCTGCTGGGGTTTAGGGTGGGTTGCGCCCTGTAGAACAGTTGCAAGCCATCTTCGGCTACCGCAATGCTCACATCTTTCCCGAACGCGTTCTCATTACTGGCGTGGGCAACATGCTCGACGGCTCAGGAAACTTTGCTAACGCGGAAATCGAAAAGCAATTGGACAAGCAAGCCGCAAGGTTCGTCCGTTTTGTTGAAGCCCTGAGTAAAAAATCACAACGATGATTTCTGTCCGCTCATGATCGCCGCCGCGTTCGTCATCGCGCTGGGAGTCTATCCTGCTCGCGGTCGGGGGGAGCGATTGTTTTGGCCGCACCGCGCGTGCGCCATCCGTTGCATCAGCGGCGGCATTCCTCCCGTCCTCCTCGTCCGCCAGACGAACGGCCCCGCGCTCTACTTCCTGCTCGTCTCCCGTGAAGGCAAGCCGGTGAACAAACAAGTCCTGAACCTCGTCGCGGAGCCGGTCGAAATCACCGGCGAAGTCCAGCGCCAGGGCGAACTGCTCATCCTCCACGCCGACCCTAATACGTATAAACGGATTGGAGAGTAAGGCCAAATGCGTTGCTGCTGAGTTCCCACTCGCTGGCGTTGCGCTCGACGATTCTGCATCCATACTGATTTTGTGAAGCTGCGCCGGACACTCTGGATCACTGGGTGCCTCGCCCTCGTCGCGCTGGCCGGTTGGGGCAGCGAGCGAGCATGGACCGCAGTTCGACACGCCAGGCTCTGTGCTCAGGAATACGAGCCGCCTCCGCCGGGAATGGTGTTCGTGCCGGCGGGTGAATTCTGGATGGGTAGCGACGATGCCAGTGCCGAGCCGGATGAGAAACCGCTGCGCCAAGTTTTCGTTCCGGCGTTTTACATCGACCAGTTCGAGGTCACGAATCGTCGCTACCAGGAATTCAAGAACGACCATCGCTATCCGGCGGGCGAGGATGATTTGCCGGTCACTCTCGTCCTGAAGCGCGACGCAGAGGAGTTCTGCCGTCGGGCGGGTCGGAGGCTGCCCACCAACGCGGAATGGGAG
>JANPGI010000139.1:0-3609 GCA_031423875.1 Verrucomicrobiota bacterium
AAGGCTTCATCCAGCGTGCGGCACATGCGTTGGCGAACAAGCGTCCGCGCCACATGCGGGCGACCGGGCGATTTGCAGTTCGCAAGCGCGAAAACATCCTCGGCCTTCAGCGGCAACCCAAGCTCGTTGATCTTCGCCACCATTTCGCGGATGCGATCCTGCCGGACGATCTGGAACTTGGCGATCTCGCGGAGCAGGCGTTCATTCTTCGGATCAACGAAGTAAGCGAGGATGTGCAGCTCGATGTCGTTATGCTCCGAGGTGAGTTCCGTGCCGACGACAAATTCAATCCCCACCTTCGCGCACTCGCTGGCCATCATCTCGCAACCTTCCACCGTGTCGTGATCCGTGAGCGACAACGCGCCCAACCCCTGCTTGCGCCCGCGCGCGACAATCTCCTCCGGCGTGAACGTGCCATCAGAATAGTGCGAATGAAGATGGAGGTCGGCAAAGCCGGAGGCTTGAGGTCGGAGGCCAGAAGCCGGAGGTCGGCCTTCCGCCCCGTGACTTCCGGCGTCTGACTTCTGACCTCTGACTTCTGGATTCATTTCACAATCCTCGCTGGCCGCATCAACTCCGCCTTCACCTTGTCGAGGATGCCGTTGACGAATTTGCCGCTGTCTTCAGTGGAAAACTTTTTCGCGATGTCCACCGCTTCGTTGATGCTCACCACAGGCGGAATGTCTTCGCGATGTAACATCTCATAGATCGCCAGCCGCAGAACATTGCGATCCACGGGAGCGATGCGGCTGAAGTCCCAGTTCTTGACGTGCTTCTTGATGTGTTCGTCAATCACATCGCGATGCTGGAGCGTGCCGCGAATGAGCGGTTCGGAAAACAGACGCATCTCGGCCTCGCCTGCTGTGGGCGGCGGGAGCACAACCGGCTCATTCCAATTGGCGCGGCCCTTATCCTCGGCGATGGATGCCGCGCGTTGTGATTCCCAAAATTCATTGAGAGCCGCGTCGATGTCTTCGCGGGGATTCAAGTCATGCTGGAACAGAAACTGGACGGCCCTTTCGCGGGCTTCGCGGCGTTTTCCCATATCTCACAGACGATGCCGTAAAAATGCGCCCGGCGAAATGATAATTTTTAACCAAGCGATTTGGGTGCGGTTAAAACCGGGGCGTCTCAGCCGGAGCGCAGACGTTTCGTTGGCTTAACGCTCAGGCAAACCAGCGGTGTCCCAAGCACCCCGAAGTTCAAACCGCTAATCTTCGCGGATTCACGCTAATCGGGAAGAAGCCGCTGAAAGATTCGGCGGCTCTCGCAAACTGCTTCGGCATCAGCGCAGATTAGCGTGGATTAGCGGTTCATCCATTCTCCACTTCAATTCCTGCAAGCGGCGCGCGACTTCTTCGGCGTTGGCGCGACTGTTGAATGCGCTGATGCGGAAGAAACCTTCGCCCTTCGAGCCGAAACCGCTGCCGGGTGTGATGACGACGTTCGCGTCGGCAAGAATCTTGTCGAACGCCTGCCAGCTCGTGACTTCCTTCGGTGTGCGAACCCAGATGTAAGGCGCGTTCACGCCGCCGAAAACTTTCAGCCCGGCTTTCTTCGCGCCTTTGCGGAGGACTTCTGCGTTGCCGAGATAATGTTTGATCAGCGCGGCCACCTGCGCTTTGCCTTCGGGCGAGTAGAGTGCTTCGGCAGCGCGCTGGACGATGTAGCTCACACCGTTGAACTTCGTGGTCATGCGGCGCGACCAGAGCGGATGCAAGGGTTTCGCTTCACCGGACTTGGTGTAGGCGTTGAGGGATTTGGGAACAACGGTGAACGCGCAGCGCGTGCCGGTGAATCCGCCGTTCTTCGAGAAACTGCGGAACTCGATGGCACATTCACGCGCACCGGGAATCTCGTAGATGGAATGTGGAATCGCCGCATCAGTGATGTAAGCCTCGTAGGCCGCATCGAACAAGATCACGGCTTTGTGTTCGAGCGCGTATTTCACCCACGCTTCAAGTTGCGGACGCGTGGCGGCGGCACCGGTCGGATTGTTCGGCGAGCAGAGATAGATCACGTCCACATGCTTCTTCGGCGGCTCGGGGATGAAACCGTTGCTCGGTTTGCACGGGAGATAAACCAGTTTGCCGTACGCGCCCGCTTCGTTGGCCGGGCCGGTGTGACCGACCATGACGTTCGTGTCCACATAGACGGGATACACGGGATCGCTGATGGCGATCTTGTTTTTGTCGCCAAGGATGTCGAGGATCGCACCGCAATCGCACTTCGAGCCGTCGCTGACAAAAATCTCGTCGTCCGCCACGTCAAGACCGCGATCTCGGAAATCATTCTTCGCGATGACCGCGCGTAAGAACTCATACCCCTGCTCCGGGCCGTACCCCTTGAAATTTTCGCGCGACGCCATTTCGTCCACGGCCTTGTGCATCGCGGCGACGACCGCTTGGGGCAACGGTTCAGTCACGTCGCCGATGCCGCAACGGATGAGGCGCTTGGCGGCTTCGGGATTGGCGTCGCAAAAGGCTTTCACACGACGTCCGATTTCGGGGAAGAGATAACCAGCTTTGAGTTTCAGATAATTTTCGTTGAGCAGTGCCATAAAAGAATTGAGTTGGGTAAATCAAAACGCCCGTCCTGCAACCGCAAGACGAGCGGACGGAGAGAGGATATGAAAATGAAATGCGGAATCAATCCCGGTTGTTTTGCCTGTAACCAGTAGATTGTTCTTTAATTCGCTCGGACGCGGTAGAAGCGTTGCGAGTTGTTTGTGGCTTGTGCATCCGTGAACTGAAACTGGCCGGGGGAAATTTCCGTGACGCCGCTGAGCGCTGTCCAATTGCTCAAAGGCAGCGAGACATTGGTTGAAGCCAACGCGCCAAACAAGGCGCCAACGCTGTTTGTGAAGGTGAACTGGAGCGAACCATTCCCAAGTTTCGCTACGTTGGTGAGTGTGGGTGCTGTGGGAACGGGAACGGTGATGTTGACGATGCTGCTGGTGCTGGGGATGCCGTTGACGAATACCGTCACCAGCGCATAGCCGGGCGGGAAATTCCACACGGGCAGTGATGTGAACGCGTTCGTTGACCAGTTCGTAGTGAGCAGGAAAGTGCTCTGCCCGCTTTCGATGCTGCGCAACTGAACCAGCGGATAATCAGACGAGGAATCTTGGTAATTGCCACCTGATGCGCCGGAGATGCCGCGAAATTGAGGACCTGTGATGACCATGTTGCCTCCTAAGCTCAGAGGGGATGTTGTCGAATCTAATTGTGGTTGCCATGCGCTGTTGGTGATCACTCCTGCATCGAAAAGCTCCGAACTGGTAAGGCCTGTCGCTGTAGCACCGCTTATTGCACCACCAGCGACCAGCACTTTCCCGCTCGGCAACAACAAGGCGGCATGTGAGTTTCTCGCTGAGTTCATCGGGAGACTCGATCCCCAAGTTCCGACAGCGGGGTCATATATCTGCGCGTTTGGTGTTGTGTTGATTCCGTTATACCCGCCGCTGACCAAGACCCGACCATCCCGAAGCAAAACTGACGCATGAAAAACGCGGCTTGTATTCATAGAACCCGTAGTGAACCACAATCCGGTTGAAGGATTAAAAATCACAGCACTAGACAGTGGTGGGTTGAAGAATCCACTTTGATC
>JANPGI010000140.1:0-4315 GCA_031423875.1 Verrucomicrobiota bacterium
CGAGAGCTTCGAGATGCCGTCGTGATTGCCGTCCACGCGGATACCGCAGTAAGCCCGTTCGCTGATGAGGTGATTCCACTGGGCGAATGCTTGAGCGAAGTCGGTATTGCGGATGCCTTGGCTTTTGCCATAACCGCCGGACACGCCGAGGAGCACTTCTTCAGAATCCCACTTGCGCTTGCTGTCGAGGCCGAGCGTGGTGAGGATGGTGTGGCTGTTACCGCGTGTGAGTGACAGGCCGGCGGCAGCAGTGGTTTCCCATTTCGGGGCAGGTGCTGCGGCGGGTGCTGCGGTTTGTGCTGAAGCGACCGTGCAACTGACGAACAATAGCGCAGTGATGCCTCCCAATGATTTGATGGACGATTTCATTCCGTGAACTTTTATTTATTGGTTTATGACCGTTTGGTCGGCGAGTTTGTAATGAATCACACTATCGAAATCAAGAATCGTTCTCGGGTGTGACTGAAACTGCCGTTCAGTAGCGGCGACCATCCTTGGTTGCCGTAGAGGGCGTGCATCCTTGGCGCCCGGAATTCGCGTTGTTGTCTCGTGACGCATTCTGTTTTACCAACGCATCACGTCAATCCATGCCTTTCCGCCGGGCTGGAAGCCCGGCTCTACGGCAGGCAAGGATGCCTCCCGCTACTATTATGCGGCACTTCCAGTCAAATCCGGTTCACTTGGCGGGCTTGCTAGTCTGAGGCGGAGCGTTGTAGGGTCTTTCTGACAGCCCGCTCGCTTATGGATACGAACAATCCAGATCACCGCAGGCGAAACATCGTCATCGTGGACGATAACGCGGAGCTGTCGTGGTTTTTTCAGGAGATCCTCAAGCTGCACGGTTACGAGGCGACGGTCTTCAACCATCCCGTGCCCGCGCTCAAACATGTTCTCGCCCAGCACACGGACGTGATCATCTGTGATCTTCAGATGCCAGAACTGGATGGCGATCTTTTCTACGCGACGGTCGAACGGGCGCAGCCTGCGTTGGCGCAACGCTTCATCTTCGTGACGGGTGTGATGGACGACGAGCGGTTTCAAACCTTCATCAACACGGTGGAGTCTCCCGTGCTTCGCAAGCCTGTGGCAGTCGAAAAACTTCTTGAGGAGATTGCGCGGCTCGTAAGGTGAAGTTTAAGCGATGGCTTGTGTCGTCACTTTCGCCTGATTGACGAAATCTCACGGCTCACACAAACTCTGGCCACGATGAGATTCCTGACATTGGCTCTGACTCTTTTGCTGGCGACTTCGGCGGCGACGGTTCGCGCCGAATCCGGCCCTGTGCGCGTGCTGTCGCTCGACGATTGCATCAAGATCGCGCTCGAACACAATCTCGATATTCAGATCGAGCAATTGAACCCGGAAATCGCCGGGTTCAGCCTGCGCGCCAACTACGGAAGTTACGAACCTGCCCTCACGCTCTCTGGCTCTCACGCCAATCAGGAATCCACCGGCGGAACCAAGAGTGAAACGGACAGCTTTCGTGGCGCGATTGGTGGCTTGCTGCCGTGGGGTATGAATTACAGCCTCGGCCTGCGCATGAGCGACAGTTATGGCACATCGCCCGGCACGACGACTGATTTTTCAAGCCCAATCCTGCCGCCAGTCACCAATACGTTGTACCCAGCTGCGGGTGGCACGTTCGATTATGTGACAACAAACTATTCAACGCTCACCACGCGCAATCCGTTCGATGATGCAAGTGCCGACGCCGGATTCTTCCAAGTGCGCCAGCCCTTGCTGAGAGATTTTTGGATAGACGGGACACGCCTGAACATTTACATCGGCAAAAACAGATTGAAGACTTCTGAGATGCGGCTGCGTGCGCAGATCATGGACACCATCACCCAAGTCGAGAGGGCTTACTACGACTTCATCTACGCGGAGGAAAATGTGAAGGTGCAGGAGAAAGCACTCCAACTCGCGGAGCAACTCGTGGCGGACAATCGCCGCCGCGTGGAACTTGGCGCACTCGCGCCGCTCGACGAGAAGCAGGCGGAGTCCCAAGCTGCCGCCAGCCGCGCCAACCTCCTCGACGCCCGCGCAAGACGCGACTCAGCACATCGCGACCTGAAAAATTTGTTGAGTGATGAATACAGTGAGTGGATCAATGCGACCATTCAGCCGACGGAGACGTTGAAGGCCGTGCCGCAGAAATTCGATCTCAGCAAAAGCTGGCGCAAAGGTGAAGTCTCCCGCCCCGACCTGATCATTGCCCGGATCGAATTGGAAAATCAGGATCAAAGCGTGAAGCTCGCCCGCAACCAGAAACTTCCGTCGTTGGATATCGTGGGTGATGCCGGATACGCGGGAGCAGGCCGGGAGTTCAGTTCCGCGTTCACACAAGTTCGCCGCACGGACTATCCCTATTACTCCTACGGCGTGGAGATGAGCATCCCGCTAGGTAACACTGTTGCGCGAAACAATTACAGAATCGCCAAGACGACTCGCGAGCAGCAGGCATTGGGCTACAAACAGACCGAGCAGCAGGCGTTGATCAGGATCGAGAATGCCGTCGCCGCCGGACGCACCAGCCTCGAACGCACTGAGGCCACGCGACAAGCCGCTCTCTATGCTGAAGACGCGCTCAAGGCCGAACAGATGAAACTCGACAAAGGTAAGAGCACGAGCTTCATCGTCCTTGATCTTCAGAGCAAACTCACCGCCGCACGCTCGGCAGAAATCCGCGCGCTGGCGGATTACAACATCGCCCTCGCTGCCATCGCCCTCGAAGAAGGCAGCACTCTCGAACGACGCAATGTGACGTTGAAGGTGAAGTGAGCAGGGGAAAAGTGTAGGCGACGACGTAAGGAGTCGTCACCATGCCATCATCGAAGGTTTTCGACTCCTGACATCGTCGCCTCCAACCGAGATGGGGAATGTTGAACCACGGTCTAATTCTTCCCGGCTGATTCCGCCACGACCTTCATCTGCGCCAGACCCTTTTCAAAGTCCCCGCCGACCATCTTGTCCATGTTCATGAACAGGCAGAACACTTTGGACATGAAATTATTTTCCCCAGACATCGTCCAAGTGACGGTGGTTTGATTTCCGTTTGCATCGGCTGACTTGAATGTGAACTCCGTGTCGTTCACCGCAGCGAAGGGTTTCAGGAATTCCAACTTGATGACAATCGCCTCGTTCGTGCGGCTCTCGGTGATGGTCATGCGGCCTGCACCGACTTCCTTGTTGCCGTCCCACGAGTAAATCGCGCCGACTCCAGCAGGTGATCCTTCGTGCGTTTGCTTCATGCTGGGATCGAGCTTGGCCCACGGCGACCATGCCTCCCATTTGTGCAGGTCGTTCACTTGGGCGAACACCACTTCCGGCAGCGCAGCGATGGTGGCTGAACGCGTGATGCGAAAATTCGCAGGCCGCATGGCTACAACGACGACAAACACGATGACGATGACGGCGAGTGCGCCGAGGATTTTTTTGAGCATGGGATTCCTTTTTGACGGAGGTTCAGTTCAACAAGCCGGAGAAGTTTTTGCGTCCCACCCAGAGCAGATACAGCGCGAGAGCAATGATGATGAGCAGCATCGGGTTCAATAGATCCTTGAAGCCACCACCGATGAAGATGTGGAACGCGAGGATGTTCACGATGATCGGCCCGAGGACGAGCAGACCGAGGTTGCGCAGGCGCGGGATCATCACAAGCACGCCGCCGAGCAGTTCAAATACTTTCACGAACGTCATGTAGCCCGTCGGCCCGAACGCGCCGAAGAACATCGCGGCGGGCGAACCTTCCGGCGGCGGCGGCATCTTCACCAGATTGAACAGCACGACGACGGCGGACATGACGAACAACAGGCCGAGCACGATGCCAGCGATGATGGGGAGGTATTTTTTCATGTTTTGTTTCCGGGGAGTTTTTGTTTGTAGCGGCACTCTGTGAGCGCCGTTTGTGTCTTCATCTTTCGCGGTCATAGACCTCAGCTACAGTCAGCCGCCGGCCATCGCGCCGACGACGAGAAACGGCTCGCTGCCGTTGACTACGGCCTCGGGCAATTGTGTCTCCGGCGGTTCGAGCGACAAGTCTTCTTTGCACGCGAAGAATCGGATGAACGGTCGGCGCTTCAACGTGCCGTGGTCGCGGATCGTGCCGAGCAGGACAGGATGCCGTGCTTCGAGCGCTTCAAGCACGGCAAGGATGGTCACAGGCGAGGCGACTTCAAGCAACACATCCCCTTCGACACGGGCGAGGTTGCGCAGATGAAATGGCAGCTCGACGCGAATCATAAACATTCAACTGCAGAGAACACAGAACGCGCAAAGATTTTTCATCCAGTTTGGTTTCGCTGCGTTCTCTGCG
>JANPGI010000141.1:0-10273 GCA_031423875.1 Verrucomicrobiota bacterium
CGTGGCGTAATCCGCGATGCCCTTCCACAACATGCCGAGGACGACGAGATTACGATGCTGTTGATGCACACACGCGCGACCGACTTCGATGATCTTGGCGCGAGCGGGTTCAAAAACGCTGAAGTCGAATTCCTGTTCGCACTCTTGATTACCGTTATTGCATGGATGGGATCGTAGAGGATTTTGGACCCGGAACGTTTGAGAGGTATCGTGCGCGGTGGTCGATTCAAAAGCCGCAAGGCGGACTTGCGATGATACCCGTGGGTGGCGCAAAACTCCGACATGATGCGCGCTTGACAGACAAACTCATGGTCGTGACTTGGGTAACTACGAATATGAGTCAACGTATCGGCAGCCCCATCGTCTACCTCCCAGCACGGGTAACATTTAATGTGAGTCAACTCGCAGTGCCCTCGGCTTCCAATCCCCTGTGGACTTTGAAACCAAACTAAACTAAAAACCCTCATGTCTCATGCGCTCTCCAATAGCCCACATATACGGGACAAGACCAGTTGCGGGTTAATTGCATTGATGACGACATCACCGGACAATCACGCAGAAAAAATCCTCACATGGTGTCGGGTGACGTTCGTCGTCACCCAGCTTCTGGCGGTCTCGTGTGTCTGCACGGCGCAATCTGCTCCTGAGGAATTACGCACCGCAGCCGCAGTGCGCAGTCTGTCTGTGGAGGAAGCAAAGCAAAAGCGCGCGGTTCGGCTGTACGGAGTGGTGACGTTCTTTGAGGAGAATCTGTTCTCGCGTTTTGTGCAGGACGAAACATCGGGGGTTTATCTCTATGATTCTGCGCTACCATTGCATCTGACTCCGGGACAACTCGTCGAAATCGTCGGCACGACAAGTCCCGGCGAATATGCGCCGATCGTCGTTCCAAAAGAAATCAGAGTGATCGGCGAATCTGCCTTTCCGATCCCAAAACGAGTGACCTACGAACAACTCGCCAGCGGCAAAGAGGATAGCCAGTTCGTCGAAATTTCTGGCATCGTTCGCTTGGTGGATTTCGATGAAAAGTCCGAGCATTACCGGATCGAAATCGCCACGGGTGGCGGGCGACTCTCGGTTTATGCCCGAGAGCTTCCGGTTAAAAACAAAGAGGCTCTTCCTGACAGCACGCTGCAAGTGCGCGGTGTTTGTTCCACGCAGTTCAATCATCAACGACAACTGATCGCCATCCGGCTGATGTCACCGCGACCTCAAGATTTGGTCGTGGAAGAGACTGCGCCCGCAAATCCATTTGATGTCAAAGAGCGGCCAATCAGAAGTCTCCTTCAATTCGCGCCACAGGAAGCCTATGGCCGTCGGGTCAAAGTCATCGGGACGGTAGTTTATCAGATCCCCGGCAAAGCGGTGTATCTCCAAGATGGCGACCAAGGCGTGGAGGTGCAGACCAGAAGCACGGAATCGTTGGTGGTGGGAGATCGTGTGGAGGCCCTCGGATTTGTGGCTCAAGGCGAATACACCCCGGTGTTGCACGATTCCGTTTTCAGAAAAGTCGCATCCGGCTCTGCTCCCGATCCGATCAAAGTCACGCCTGACGCCGCGTTAAAAGGCAAATATGACTGTCTGCTGGTCCAGATTTCAGGACGGCTGTTGGATCGCGCCACCTACGGCAACGAAAAATATCTCATCTTGCAGGACGGCGAATTTACTTTTCAGGCGCATCTCCAGACGGGCGGGAATCGGGATGATTTTGCTGAGTTGCAAAACGGAAGCCAACTGAATGTGACCGGAATCTGCCGGATTGATCCCGGTGGTTGGCAGGCGGGCGATGAGTGGCGCGCAAAATCGTTCAAAGTGCAGATGCGTTCCATCGCGGATATCATCGTCCTTCACGAGCCGCCGTGGTGGACGTTGCGAAAAGTGCTTTGGATCGCCGCCGGGCTGGGATTTGTTTCCTTGGCGGCTTTTGGTTGGGTCGCCGTGTTACAACGGCAAGTGGCCGAACGCACGCGCGATCTCGAAATACAAAGTCAGCAGCGACAGCGCGCGGAAAGGCGACGCGAGATTGAGCAGGAGCGAACTCGAGTGGCGCATGATCTGCACGATGACTTGGGAGCGCGATTGACGGAAGTCAGCATGTTGAGCGCGCTCATCAAAAGCCATTCGACATCCACGGAGGAGAAGGGCAAATATCTCGATCAATTATCCGGCACGACGCGGGACATGGTGACGTCGCTGGACGAAATCGTTTGGGCCGTGAATCCGCGCAACGACACGATTGCTTCGCTCGCGAGTTATTTCGGTTCTTACGCGCAGCGACTTTTGGATTTGGCATCGGTGTCCTGCGGATTGGATGTCGCGGAGGATTTACCCGATCACCCGATTGATCCGAAGTTCCGTCAGGAACTATTCTTGGCGTTCAAAGAATCTTTGACCAACGTGGTGCGCCACGCCAAAGCCACAAAAGTCTGGCTGCGCATCTCGGTAAAAAATGATTCCATCTTGGTCGAGGTGGAAGACAACGGTATCGGTCTGGATTTGCGCGAACGCTCGGTTGGCTCGGATGGGATTGTGAACATGCGGGAGCGTTTGAATGCCATCGGAGGTGTTTGCGAAATCCGTGGCGAGCCACAAAAAGGCACAACCGTGCGGTTTCAAGCACCGCTACCCCAAAGGCTTTTATGATCAAAGTCGGAATCGTTGAAGACAACAAGACCTTGCGCGAGGGATTTGAAACACTGCTCAATCGTTCCAGCGGTTTCAAATGTGTTTGCACCTGTGAGACAGTCGCCGAAGCGTTGAAGAAGATTCCCAAAGCCATGCCCGACGTGGTGTTGATGGACATCCAACTTCCTGATTCAACGGGCGTCGAGTGCACGGCAAAGATCAAGGAGTTGTTGCCCAAAGTCCACATCGTGATCGTGACGGTCTATGAAGATTCCGAACGCATCTTCCAGGCGTTGCGTGCCGGAGCTTGCGGCTATCTTCTGAAACGCGCCGAGCCGGATAAGATCATCGCTGCAATCCAAGAGGCGCACGAAGGAGGCGTTCCCATGACGCCGGAAATCGCGCGCAAAGTCATCGGACAATTCCGGAGTCACAATGCCGCCGCTGCGGAGGTTGAAACCTTGACCGACCGCGAGCGCGAAGTGCTCGAACACGTCATGCACGGCTTGGGAAACAAGGCCATCGCCGACAGGCTGGGTGTCACCGTCGCGGCGGTGAAGTGGCATCTTCAACACATCTACGACAAGCTGCATGTCCATTCTCGCACTGAGGCCGCGTTGAAATTCCGTCAGGGAAAATCCTCCTAAAACTAGCCGCTTGGCTAGTTATGAGAATTCGTTGAACACGTTAGGGTTGTCGGACAACAAGCCCCGTGGACTGAGACTTGAATCTTTTGAGAGAATGACTTCAGACGAATCGGGGAAATAAAAGTTTCCCGAATGTATTTCAACCGATCAGTTCCGATTTCAAATGGCGTCAAAGTCCTCCGGACGCTCTCCCGCGCTTTGTTTTGTTTTTTTGTCAACGAAGGCCACGCGAATCTCATCGCTTATGAGCCGTTCAACTACGCGACTTCGATCCCAAACGGAACGGCCAGCACCGCCAGCGGCTTCACGGGCAATTGGTCGTGTGGAACGACGCCCGCGATTGCTGCCAGCATGACTTACACCGATCTGCCGACGGCGAACAATTCTTTCAGTTCCACCAGCGGACGACAGGTTGCCAGTCTCGCGACTCCTCTATCGGTCGGCACCAAGTGGATCAGTTTTCTGTTCAACCAGACGGGCAACAACGGCGCGAATCATTGCGGAATTTATTTTGCGAACGGCGGCACGGGTTTGTTCTTTGGCTACGGCTTGGCACCGTTCTCTCCGACTCAGGGTGGTCTTGGGCTTGGATCAATCAATACCGATGGGACTGCAACTCAAGGAGCGACTTCACTGGCAAGTTCTTTTCTCGGTACGTTTGCCACCACACCGTATCTCGTCGCGATCAAAATTGATTTCAACACGTCTGGCGCAAACGACACGGTCACGATCTACATCAACCCCACAGCCAATTCAGCCACACCGGTCGTGGCCGCGACTTATACTGTCACCACCTTCGATGTCGGAACGATCACGGGTATTGGTTTTCAAAATCCCGGCGGCGGATTCGCCATCAAGGCGGATGAGATTCGCGTGGGCGACAGCTATGCCGACGTCGTGAGCGCAGGCGGAGTGGTGTCACCCGCTGCGCCCGCCATCACGAGCGTCGCACCGGTCAGTGGATTGACGAGTGGAGGTACGGTGGTAACGATCACTGGCTCAAACTTTCTCAGCGGAGTCACGGTGAAGTTTGGCCCGAATTTCGGAACAGGACTCACGCTGAACAATTCTTCCAACATCACAGTCACCACGCCACCCGGCGCGGCGGGAGCAGTCAACGTGGTGGTTCAAAACACGAACACTCTTTCCGCCACGAATCTCAACGGGTTCACTTATCTGCTACCGCCACCGGCCCCGCCAGTGCCGCCAACGATTATTCCTGGCAGCGTTGTGATGAGTGGCTCGAATTTGAATTTCATCTGGCTCGGACGGACGAACACCACCAGCGTGTTGCTCACGTCCACGAATGTTGCGCCCGGCTCAACGTGGACTCCTGTCGCAACCAACTTCTTCGGCGCAGACGGACGATCCACGAACACGCTCTCCGTGAATCTCAACGAGCCGAGAAGGTTTTACGGTCTGTCCATTCCGTCGGACATTGTCTTGGTGCTTGCGCCCACCGGTTTGCAAACCATTCCGTCCGGCTCGACCAACGCCATCGGTCTGGCGTGGACTGCGAGTTCCACGGCGGGAGTGATCGGCTATCGCATTTATTACGGCCTGAACAGCGGCGCGCTCACGAACTCGACAGACGTCGGGAATGCGACTTCCGCGATCATCTCCGGTCTCACGTCGGGTCAGACTTACTTTCTGGCCGTCGTCGCAATCACCGCCAATGGTCAGAGCCTGGCCGTTGACGCCACGATCTCCGCGCAAACAGACGCAAACGCCAGCATCATCGCTTTGTTCAATGCCAGCACGCCGCTCGAACCGGCGACGAGCATTGATACGCCGACTAATCGGATCACCTACATCGCGGATCGCGTGCGCGACCGTCATGCGCGAGAAGCGAATTTTCACATCTACGACCACTACTTGAGTTGGTATTGGGAGCAGCGTATGGCGAACATCCAGATCATTGATCGCGTCGGCAAGGCCGGGCAGCCGCAAACGATTACGTTCAACTACACCACGCAGGATCTGTTGAACCCTGCTGAATTCCGCACGTTCTTTGGCGGCGTCAGCGCGGTCGCTCAATATAACAACAACCAGATCGCCACATTCGTCGGGTCGAACCCTTCGTCCACGCCGGGCGAAACAGATTACAACTACACCGCCACCATTACTCAGAATGCCAACTTCGGTAACCGCGCTCTTTTACCCGGGGATCGCGTGGAGATCGAGATCAGCATGTTTCTCAATGGTCCCAGAAACGGTCGTCTCAACTACTACGGAACCGCGCTGCTCTACATCGTCGGCCAGGGCATCGTGCCGTGGATACAGGGACAAGACATCGGTATCATCGGAACCAACAGCGTAAATATGAATCTCGATTCATATCCATTGTCCACGAATGGCTGGCTCGGCGGCTTGACCACGTTGCCGTATCAATACTCGAACGAACCGGAACATCGCTTCAAACAACTGGCGGGAAACATTTCCCCGACGAATGGAATCCCGTTTATGCTCGGACGCCGGTTGCATCACACGGACTTTGGTGATGGCTCCCATTCTGAGGGTGGCAATCCGATCTTCGCCGCCCACGTCGGCAAGCTCGGCCCGAAATTCATCGCGCGCAGTTGCGTGGAATGTCACGTCAACAACGGTCGTGCGCTGCCGGCCACGGTCGGTACGCCGTTGACTAAATGGGTTTTCAAAGTGGGCAGCGATGCCAGCGGTACCGCGCATCCGACGCTCGGCAATGTGTTGCAACCGCAAAGTTCGAGCGGCCCGAATGAAGGCAACGTCACCATTGCCAGCTACACCACCTCGAACGGCCAGTATGGCGATGCGACGCCGTATTCCTTGCAGAAGCCTAATTATTCGTTCTCCGGTACGACTCCAGCGTTCTTCTCGGCGCGTATCGCACCGCAACTCGTCGGCCTCGGCCTGCTTGAAGCGGTCAGCGAGACCAACATCATGGCATTGGCTGACCCGAGTGACGCGAACGCCGATGGTATTTCCGGTCGCGTTCAAACCGTGATTGATCCGCAGACCAGTCAGCAACGGCTCGGACGCTTCTCCACTAAGGGCAGCAAAGCGCGCGTCAGTCATCAGATCGCCGCAGCACTGAACGGCGACATGGGCGTACCGACTGCCGTGTTCCCGATTCTCGACGGCGAGACGAACAGCGTCGCCCCGGAACTCTCCGCCGCCGATCTCGATTTGATGACACGCTACGTGGCACTGCTCGGCGTTGGTGCGCGGCGCGATCTGACCAACGCACAAGCGTTGCAAGGCGAACAATTATTCGCCACCGCGTCCTGCATCAAGTGTCACACGCCCACGCTCACTACGAGTCAGTATCATCCGAATGCTGAACTTCGTAGCCAGATTATTCATCCCTACACCGATCTATTGTTGCATGACATGGGGCCGGGACTGGCCGACAACATGGGTGAAGGGGTGGCCACCGGTTCGGAATGGCGCACAGCCCCGCTGTGGAACATCGGACTCACGGCTGGCGTGAGCGGCGGCGAGGCTTATCTCCACGATGGACGCGCACGCACTTTGGAGGAAGCAATCCTCTGGCACGGTGGCGAAGCGGAAGCATCGAAGGAAGCTTTTCGCACGATGTCCGCCGCGAACCGCGCCGCGCTCATCAATTTTTTGAAATCGTTGTGAAACCAACCCCAAGACAAAATGGATAAATCAGTTATGTTCAGCCTTTTAATTCTCATGAAAAAATTCATCGTCACCATCGCAACGTTTGCTGTGGTTAGTTTTGCCAACGCAGCGGTGACAAATTTGTTTCCGAATGGAAACTTTGATTCACCCGCTGGTGTCGCGACTCCGTGGGTTGAAGTTTTTGGTGGAGGCACGACCACTTACAATTACCCGACTACCGGCGGCAATCCCAGCGGTTTTGGTCGCATGAACAACGCGTCTGGCTGGGGCATTTGGGTCGGCGGGGCGGCAACACCACTTCCGCTGGGAGACTACGGACTTGTCGCTGGCGGGACTTACACGTTCGTGATGGACATGAAAAACTTCGTTGGCACGAGTGTCGGAAAACTCAAGATTGAATCTTGGAACGCCGGCGGTTTCATCAGTGACAGCGGCGAAATCTCTGCAAGCGGCCAATCCTCCGCGTGGGTGACTTATACTTTTCCTGCGACTCTTGCCACCAACGCCACCGGTATCAAAGTCGTGCCGGTCGCAGGCGTAGGCTCGCAGATCGGTTTTGACAATATCGGCGTGATTGTTCCTTCCACAGGACTGACGGTCTCGATCACCAGTCCTGCCAATAACGCCGTGGTGACCTCAAACTTCACGATTAACGTCACAGCCACGGTCAGCCCGGGTACAATGACGAATGTGGCGTTTTACGACGGTGCTGCGCTGCTCGGCAACGACACGAGTTCACCGTTTAGTTTCAGCGTGAACGGCGCATCGCTAGGCGCGCACGCACTGACAACCGTGGCTCGATCCAGCGGCGGAAACAGTGCCACGTCGTCTGTCGTCAACATCACCGTGACCAATACGCCTGCCCCTGCTGGCTGGCAATTGGTCTGGGCAGACGAGTTCACACAACCCAACGGGACATCGCCGGATTCCTCCAAGTGGAATTACGACATCGGCACGGGCAGCGGCGGTTGGGGCAACGGCGAACTTCAATACTACACGTCGCGAACCAACAACGTCCGCATCGAAAACGATCAGTTGGTCATCGAAGCCAAGGCAGAAAGTTATCTCGGTAGCAGCTACACTTCGGCGCGGTTGCTCACGCAGAACAAATGGTCGTGGACGTACGGTCGTATGGAAGCGCGGATCAAAGTTCCGCGTACGCAGGGTCTCTGGCCCGCGTTCTGGATGCTGGGAACCAACATCCCGTCCGTTGGCTGGCCGACGTGTGGTGAGATTGACATCATGGAACACATCGGGCGCGAGCCGAAGAAAGTGTACGGCACTATTCACGGGCCGGGCTATTCCGGCGGTGGCGGGGTGAGCGGCTCGTACACATTTGTTCCTGATGTGGCAGATGACTTCCGCGTGTTCGCCGTGGAATGGGATACGAACGTCATCCGCTGGTATGTGGACGGGATCAATTACTTCACGGCCACACCTGCGAGCATCGGTGGCAACACCTGGGTGTTCAATCAACCGCAGTTTTTTCTTCTGAATCTAGCGGTGGGCGGCGCGTGGCCCGGAAATCCTGACGGCACCACGATTCTTCCGCAAAAAATGTTGGTGGATTATGTCCGTGTCTATAATTACGTCCCCACAATTCCGAACACTCCCACTGGACTCTCTGCCAGTCCGGGCAGCGCAAAAGTATTTTTGAAATGGGACGCTGTTTCGGGTGCGACAGGATACGTGGTCAAACGCGCGACGACCAGCGGCGGTGCTTACACCACGGTTGCAAGTCTTGCGGCAAATACATTTATGGACAGCAGCGTGGCGAATTGCGCGACCTACTATTACGTGGTCGCGGCGACAAACTCTCTTGGCTCCAGCACCAACTCGATTGAGCAATCTGCGACGCTCGGTACGTATTCGCTGGCGGTGAATTCCGGCGGCAGCGCAGCGGGACAATTTGTCGCGGACGCAAATGTCACCGGCGGCACGATCGGTGCCGTGGCAACGGCGACGATTGATACGACGGGGTTGGTTGCGCCCGCGCCACAGTCGGTTTATCAGACCGAACGCTACGGCAATTTCACCTACACGTTTCCCGGTTTGATTTCTGGAGCAACTTACACCGTTCGGTTACATTCTGTTGAGACCTACTGGACGGCTGCGGGTCAGCGGCGGTTCAACGTCCTCATCAACGGCGCGCAAGTGCTGACGAACTTCGACATCATCGCTGCCGCCGGAGCCGCGAACAAAGCGGTGATCAATGAATTCGCCGCCGTCGCTAGCGGAGGACAGATCACGATTCAATATGTCACTGTCACGGACAACGCCAGAGCCAGCGGCATTGAAATCATTCTTCCCAAGCCAGCATCTCCTGCGGGATTGGCGGCAACCGCAGGTAACTCGCAAGTCTCACTGAGTTGGAACGCACTCGCCGGTGCGACTTACAATATGAAACGCTCGCTCTCCAGCAGCGGGCCGTTCACGACCGTGTTCGGCGGACTCGGGACGAACAACTACGTTGACTCCGGTTTGACGAACGGCGTGACGTATCATTATGTCGTATCGGCGGCCCTGCTCGGTTGCGAAAGCACCAACTCTGTTTCAGTGAATGCGACTCCACTCTGCACGCCGCCGTCAACACCGACCGCTAGCAACAACGGCCCGCTTTGGACGGGGATGGATTTGACCCTGACTGCGTCCACCGTGCCGGGTGCTAGCTATTCGTGGACTGGCCCGAATGGATTTAGCTCCACCAACCAAAACCCAACCATCCAGAATGCAACCGTTGCAGCATCCGGGATTTACAGTGTGGTCGAATCTGCGGGTGGATGCTCATCAGTTGCGGCCAACACGTCTGTGACCGTAAATCCTCCGTTGAGTCTGGGGATCCAACCTTTGCCGGGGAATGTGGTTTTGACATGGCCTGCCGGAGTTTTGCAATCAACCACCAACCTTACTGGACCTTGGAGCGGAGTCGTCGGTGCTACCTCGCCGCGCACCAATCCCATTTCGTCGTCACAGGAGTTTTTCCGGGTCAAACTTCAATAGTAGCGCTTCGCCAGAAGCCTTTAAAGAAGCAGATTCCACTCAAGAATCGCACAATCCCGTCATCAGGTTGGTGTTCACAAAAGCTGGTTTGAGAGTTCGATCCGTGTTCTCCTGGTCAATCTCCGATCAAGTTCATTTTATATGTCACCTCTCTGACTCATCAAAACTAGCCGCTCGGCTAGCTAGGCGATTCTGGATGGCAAGATAGGATTCAGACGTAGCCAGTAGTTTCAATCAACCCAAACAAACATTCGTATGAAGGTAACAACAAATCTGTTCAAGACATGTCTTGCCACATTGCTCCTCGCTGGTGCAGTGGCAAAATCCAATGCAATCAATTACACCGTAGATCCCGGCGCAACGTGGCTCGGGTT
>JANPGI010000142.1:0-3134 GCA_031423875.1 Verrucomicrobiota bacterium
CACCGCATCACTTGGGCACAGAACGCGATTCTCTTTCGCACGAATCAGCAATCACGTCCGATTGAAATGGCGCTGCGCACGGCGGGCGTTCGTTATCATCTCATCGGCGGACAAAGTTTTTTCGACAAACGAGAAATCCGCGATCTGCTCGCCTATCTCAAGACGTTCGTGAATCCGCACGACGACATCAGCCTGCTCCGCATCGCCAATACTCCCGCACGCGGCCTGAGCGATGTGACGATGGAACGCCTGCTCGCCGCGAGCCACGAGCGCAAGGAATCCGTCTTCGCTTCGATGAAAAATCCGATGGTGACGACGACGTTTCAGACGCGCACACGAGAAGCGATTGAGGCGTTGGTGGAGTTGATAGAGCAAACAAAGAATCAGTTAAACGACCGCCCTCACCCCAGCCCTCTCCCCCAGGAGAGGGAGAACTTTACGCAGACTTACGCAAGTTCGAGCGCGGCTGGATCGGCGGCGATTTCCACGAATGCCTCCGAAGAAACCAGCGACGCTCTATCACTTCTCCCTCTCCCTGGGGGAGAGGGCCGGGGTGAGGGCGAGCGTTCCAACAAACACAGATTCCTTCCCGGCACGCTCGCCGCGTGGACGGAATCTTTCCTCAACGACACCGGCTACATCGCCGATCTGCGTCGTTCCGAAAAGGACGTTGAAGCTGGCGACAACCGCGTCCGCAACCTGAAAGACTTCATAGCCACGATGGAACAATCCGGCTCGCCGACTGCACCGCTTCACGAACGTCTCACGGACTTCCTTGAAAACGTCACGTTGGATTCCGACCGCGAAGATGAGGAAGACAAAGCGGGCGATGCCGTGACACTCATTACGATGCACAGTTGCAAGGGACTGGAATTTCCGCACGTCTATGTCATCGGCCTTGAAGATGGCTTGCTCCCGCACTCACGCTCGAAAGTGGAAGGCACGTTGGACGAGGAACGCCGCCTGTTCTACGTCGCCGTCACGCGCGCAATGCTGAGTCTCACGATTACTCATTGCGGTGGACGCAAGAAATACGGCCAGATCATGCCGTGCCATCCCTCGCCATTTCTGAAAGAACTTCCGCCTGAACTCGTGGAGACCGACGCCGAGAAATCCAAGAAGCCCGTCGAAGTCAGCACCGGCAAAAATCTCTTCGCCGCCATGCGCGAAGCGACGCAGTAGGTAGTGATTCACTCCGATTCCCGCGTTTTTGAATTGGCAGAACAGCGCGCTTCGCCGTTAATACCGCCATGCGCTGGCGTGCCTTTCTCATTTTGTCTCTCATCGTGAACCTGCTTCTCGCGGCAGGCTGGATTATTTCGTCGCGCAAACAGGCAAACCATCCTGACGACCCGGCTTCGCTCGCGACCAAGACAAACACCGTCACCAAGACAGCCGTCATCGTGCGGCGGCAGTTTTTTTCATGGCAGGAGATCGAATCACAGGATTACGCCGCCTACATCAAGAACCTGCGAGAGATCGGTTGTCCTGAACAAACCATCCGCGACATCATCATCGCTGACGTGACGCAGATGTTGCGAGAGAAACAGCGCGAACAATCCCCACGATTAAAGCCGAACCCCAAGTGGTGGACGAATCAGCGTGACCCGGCTGAACAAGAAGCCGATTCAAAACAGAGCAACGAGGCTTGGGCTACTCGCAAAACCATTCTCGATCAACTCCTCGGTCCAAATTGGGCTTTGAGGCCAGATTTCGCCTCCAATACAAACGCCTATCAACAAATGCTCGTGGCCACGATGGACATCAGCCCCGCACTCCAGAGCCTTTCGCCTGAAAACAAGCGGATCGTCGCCAACCTGCTCGCAGGACCAAACGATCCGTGGAAGCAACTCGCAGGCATCCTCGACCCGAACCAACTCGAAGACGCGCAACTACGCTTCTCCCCGCAAGCCGATGCGTTGCGTGATGAACTGGACATGCTACCCGGCTTCGACACACAACCCAACGAGTTCAAACAAATCTTCAAAGCCACGGCTGAAATAGAATCCCGCATCCGCGCGCTTGCCGAACGCGACGATCCTGAAGCGCAAGCGTTGCGAACCAAATTGCTCGCCGAGCGTGACGCCGCCATCCGCAATGTTCTCTCGCCCCAACGCTACGAACAATTCGCCAGGCTGCGCGATCCCGCGTATATCAGCGCGTTAGAATTGCTTGCCGACGGAAAGGGAAATCCCGCCGCACTCGCCACGCTCTACGCCATCAACCGCGAGAGCTCTGCCGAACAGGAGCGCATCCAGAACGACGACAAGCTCACAGAGACCCAACGCGAGATCGAGTTGAAGAAGATCGAACTCGAACAGATGAAAGCCACCGCGCTCGCGCTCGGTGAAACACTTCTCGAAGAACCGTCCGCCCAACCCGCGCCCAAACCTGAGCCTAAGAAAACCCACAGCGTTGCCGCCGGCGAAAGCCTGGATCGCATCGCTCGCATCTATGGCGTGGATCCAAACGCATTGCGCACGGCGAATCCCAACTTGAACTTCAACAGCCTCAAAGCGGGCGATAAAGTCAGCGTTCCGTTGAACTTGATCTATCCGCTGCCGCCACCGAATTGATTCATGCGCGCCGTCATCCAGCGCGTTGCCCACGCGAGCGTCAGCATCGGTGGCCAGATCAAAGGTCAGATCGCGCGAGGACTTCTTGTGCTGATCGCCGTGGAAGATGCGGATACGACAGAAGACATCGAATGGCTTTCCGGGAAAATTGTTCGCCTGAGAATCTTCCCTGACGACGAAGGCTTGATGAATCGTTCGGTCCAAGACATTTGCGGAGAAGTTTTGCTCGTCAGCCAGTTCACCCTGTTCGCCAGCACCAAGAAAGGCAATCGCCCTTCCTACACCCGCTCCGCTCGACCAGAGATTGCGATAACGCTTTACGAAGCGTTCAAATCCCGAGTTGCACTTGATCTCGGCAAGCCACCGCAAACCGGAGAGTTCGGCGCAGACATGCAAGTGACTCTGCTCAACGACGGCCCGGTCACGATCATCATTGATTCCAAGGTGAGGGAATAACCGCGCCCGACACCGCTCTTGCCGTCAGCCCGCCTCGCTCTATACTGGCGCACTGTGGTTGCAGCCAAGAAACAACGTGTGATCTGCGGCATGAGCGGAGGA
>JANPGI010000143.1:0-9200 GCA_031423875.1 Verrucomicrobiota bacterium
CAAAAAAAGAAAACGACCTCATCATTCATTTTGCAACATCTATACCTGATGATGTAAGTGGCCATGCCGCAGATGGGGCACGCCGGATCGCGCCGCAACTTGAGCTCGCGGAACTTCATGTCGAGCGCGTTGAACAGGAGCAAGCGTCCGACCATGGACGTGCCTTTGCCCAGCGCGAGTTTCAAAATTTCCGTGGTCTGGATGCAACCGATGATACCGGGCAACACGCCGAGCACGCCGCCTTCCGCGCAACTCGGCACCATGCCGGGCGGCGGCGGTTCGGGATACAGACAGCGATAGCACGGTCCGCCCAGATGCGGCGCGAACACGCTGGCCTGGCCCTCGAAGCGGAAGATCGAGCCATAGACGTTCGGCTTCTTGAGCAGCACACAAGCGTCGTTGGTGAGGTAGCGCGTCGGGAAATTGTCAGTGCCGTCCACCACGATGTCGTAGGGGCGGATGAGCTCGAACGCGTTGCCGGAATTGATCGCGGTGTTGTGGATGACCACCTCGACGTTCGGATTGATGCCCGCGATGGTTTCCTTGGCCGACTCAGCCTTGGAACGGCCCACGTCCGCGTCCGTGTGGAGAATCTGGCGTTGCAGATTGGAATAATCCACGGTGTCGAAATCCACGATGCCGATCTTGCCGATGCCCGCCGCCGCGAGATACATGGCGATGGGCGAGCCGAGACCGCCCGCGCCGATGCACAGGACGCTGGTGGCTTTGATCTTCTTTTGCCCGGCCAGACCGACTTCCGGCAGGATCAGGTGCCGCGAGTAACGGCGGATTTCTTCGTTGTTCAGTTGCATGATTAAATCGAAACGAGTTCGAGCTTGCAGGGTAGAATGAAAGCGCGAGAAATCAAGTCGGGCATAAACACTCAGAAAACGGCGACGAATCTTACGGCAGACTTGCAAGCAGCGCGTTGCTCAGGCTTACTCTTGCCACTTTGTTCGCCAAATGAATTTAGAGTTGCTCACCAAAGCCAAGTCGCTCGGTTTCTCCGACCGACAGATCGCCCATTTAACCGGCCAGACCGAGGACGCCGTCCGCGCCGAGCGTAAGAAGGTCGGCCTCGTGCCGAGCTATCGTCTCGTGGATACGTGCGCTGCTGAGTTCGAGGCTTACACGCCTTACTATTACTCGACGTATGATCGCGGCGATGACGAAGTGAAGGGCAACACGGCCAAGAAGGTGATGATCCTCGGCGGCGGGCCGAATCGTATCGGACAGGGAATCGAATTTGATTACTGCTGCGTCCACGCGGCGTTCGCGCTCAAGGAAGACGGTTTCGAGACCATCATGGTGAACTCGAATCCCGAAACCGTTTCCACGGATTACGACACGAGCGATAAACTTTTTTTCGAGCCGCTGACGCTGGAAGACGTGTTGCACATCTATGAACGCGAGAAATGCTGGGGAGCCATCGCGCAGTTCGGCGGGCAGACGCCGCTGAACCTTGCACTCGGCTTGCAGAAGAACGGCGTGAACATCATTGGCACGTCGCCGCAGAGCATCGAGATCGCGGAAGATCGGAAGTTGTTCGCTGCGATGCTGAACAAACTGAACATCCCGCAACCACCGAACGGGCTTGCGACCAATGAAGCGGAAGCACTCGCAGCGTCCAAGAAGGTTGGCTACCCCGTGCTGGTGCGTCCGAGCTTTGTGCTAGGTGGTCGCGCGATGCAGATCGTTTATTCCGATGCGGAACTCTCGCACTACATGAAGTTCGCAGTGGAGGCTTCACCCGAACGTCCCGTGCTGGTGGACAAGTTTCTCGAAGACGCGACCGAGGTGGATGTGGATTGCATTACGGACGTGGGGCAGTTCAAAAATCCTGCGGACGGGACAATCGTCATCGGCGGAATGTTGGAACACATCGAGTTCGCAGGCGTTCACTCCGGAGATGCCGCGATGGTTCTGCCACCGCACACACTTTCGCAAAAGAACATCCAGACCATCCGCGAATACACGCACGCCATGGCGCGCGAGCTGAAAGTCATCGGCCTGATGAACGTGCAATACGCGATCAAGGGCGAGACGGTTTATGTGCTCGAAGTGAATCCTCGCGCATCGCGCACCGTGCCGTTCGTCTCGAAAGCCATCGGCAAACCGCTGGCGAAACTCGCCGCGAAAGTCATGGCTGGGAAAACATTAAAGCAGCTTGGTTTCACGGAGGAAATCTGGACGAAATATTGGGCGGTGAAGGAATCTGTGTTTCCGTTCAACAAGTTTTTTGGACAGGACATTTTGCTGTCGCCAGAGATGCGTTCCACGGGCGAAGTCATGGGGCTGGACGCTGATCTTGGCATCGCCTACGCGAAATCACAGATGGCGGCGAACGCACCGTTACCCACCGGCGGCAAGCTGTTCATCAGCGTGAGTGACGCGCACAAAGCCGATGCCGTGAAGATGGCGATGGAATACGTCGCGCTCGGTTTTGAATTGATCGCCACGAGCGGTACGGCTGCGGTGTTGGAAAAGGCTGGGCTGAAAGTGGAGAGGATTTTCAAAGTGTCTGAAGGTCGTCCGAACGCCGTGGACTTGCTCAAGAACAAACAAATTCAACTCGTCATCAACACGCCAGCGGGACAACTGCCGCGCGAGGACGAGGTGAAGATCCGCACCACAGCGGTCTATACCAACACGCCGATCATGACGACGATGAGCGGCGCGAAGGCTGCCGCGTTGGGAATTGCTGCGTTGAAGAAGAGTGGTTACGCGGTCAAGACGGTGCAGGAGTATCACTGAGACAATCAGAACTTCAGGCGAACTTGGTCGGACACGGTGCGTGATTCAGACATTGAACCCGTCTGATTTTTCAGCACACTCACGCCATGGGTAAAACTAAAATACCGGCCACCGGCGAAGGTTATCTCGGCGAGACAATGATCCACAGACTCACCCGCGCTGTCGGCGTGGTGGAAAGTGTGATCGAAGCCAAGGCTGGCTGGCCGCCACAAATCGCGTTGAAACTCAAGGACGGTTCAGTGAAGAAAGGAAAGCTCAGCGACTTCCGCGAGTTGAGCGCGTCTGAACGGGAAAAGTATTCCGCCGCGTGACCGCCAGTTCGCATTCCGCACAATTTATGAATTTGAACGACGCACAACAGAAGACCGTCACAGAGTGGGTCGCGGGCGGCCTCAAGCTCGCCGAAGTGCAGACGCGCATCGCATCGGAGTTCGGTCTGCAACTCACGTATATGGAGGTGCGCTTCCTAGTGGATGATCTCAAACTGCGCCTGACCGATCCGGAACCGCCCAAACCCGTCGCCCCGCCGACTCCCGCTCCGGCAACCGCAGTCCCAGTCGCGGAGTTGCCCGCGTTGCCCGAAGATACCGCAGGACAAGTCGCTGTGTCCGTGGACAAGATCGCTCGTCCCGGCACAATGGTCAGCGGCAATGTCACATTCAGCGATGGTGCGAATGCGGAATGGTATCTCGATCAAACGGGGCGGCTCGGTGTCGTTCCCAAAGTGCAGGGCTACAAACCCACACAGGCAGACGTTCTACAATTTCAAGCCGCGCTCGAACGCGAGATGTCGAAGATGGGATTCTGAGAACTGCCTTGAAAAACTAAATCCCCCGTCGGCGACGCATCCACTGAGGAACCAATTCAGAAGAGCGAAGTTGCCGACAGGGGATTTGCTGTTTGCGGATTGCCGGCACCTCAACGTGAGTCGGGGAGCCGGGCCACAATGCCATCCGCAAGGGATGACCAAATCGCCCGGAAAATTCGTTAGCTGGGATTTTCGAGATCGGTAGAGTGTCCTTGGGAAAATTCAGGCCCGTAGTGAAAGCCCGTTTCGTCCTGATAACCGAGTGGCGCATGGTTGGCGGCGAAGAGTTCCGTGAAAAACCCTGCTGCCACGAGCGCAGTGAGAACAAAAAACGTTGTCATCATGCAGCATTATCAAGCAGCCGATATGCCGCAGCTTCGTCACTTTGAAATGGGGGAGTGGCGCGAAGGATTTGTCTCATTTTGATCCAAACCGGGACACCTGACGGCGCGTGATACAAAAACAATAGCACTTGAGCGCCCAACGAAATCAATTATTCTGGCGACGCTGAACCGGGTGGGTTCGATTCGGGCGCTTAGCTCAGTTGGTTAGAGCAACTCGTTTACACCGAGTAGGTCGGGGGTTCGAATCCCTCAGCGCCCACCACTCACCGCAGTCAATCGCGCAACAATTCCTGCACCACCGGCTCGCGACAGACATCCACCGCCGGCCAGTCGCCCAAGGCGAGAAATTTTCCGCCGCTCAAACACGCCACGCGATTCGCTCGTCGCCGCCACGGGCGCAGATCATCCGCAGTCGCGACCAGCGTCAACGGCTTTCCGGCTGCGATGCGATGCCCCTTCGCCAGTTCACCAAGAAAGCTCAACCACCAGGCAGTGTGGCGTACATCCAAGCCGGTGAGCGGACTGTCGAGTAAAAGCACTTCCGGTGACAAGGCCATCGCGCGTGCGAGTCCAGCGCGTTGTTGCCAACTGCGCGGCACGTTCACTGGCGTGCTGTTCGCCCACGGCACCAACTCTGTTACTTCCAAAAGTTCGATGACGCGCGCCTCGATTTCCTCGCTGGTCGTTCTCGAGTGGTAACGCAATGGCAACGCGATGTTCTCCGCTATCGTCAGCGAGCCGAGCAACTGTCCGCCGTCGAACACAAATCCCAGCTTCAGCCGATGCATCATGCGGGATTCTTCAAAGATCGGCATCGCCTCGCCGAGAAATAGGAACTCTCCCCCCGCAGGCGATAGGATACCGCCTGCCGTCATCAGAAAATCGCTTTTACCGGAATGTTGTGGAGCGCCTACGACCCAGAATTCGCCCGTATTCACCGTCCAATTCACATCTCTTGCCACGCTGACATTGGGATTTTTGATCGAAACCACGGTAAGGCCGCGCATTTCGAGCATGGGTGTTTGGGTGGCGAGTGTCGCGGAGTCGTTCATCACAATGTGAGGTAGGCGATGATGAACAACGCATCAAGGAGCACGCAAGCGAAGACGCTTTGGCCGACGGCTCGCACAGTGGCACGAGAGATTTGATCCAGTTGCAATGGCTGCGCCAGCCCGTGATAACACGTCACGATGGCGATGATGCAGCCGAACGCGCAGGTCTTGAGTGCGAGCAGAATGAAATCGAGATACGTCAGCGCGCCCGCGAGTTGACTGAAGTAATCGCCCGGTTGCAGAGGCACATCCTGGATGAACGCCCAGAAATAACCGCTACCGAGCGTGCCGAGTATCAAAAAAACCGTGAGCGAGAAAATTCCCACCGCCATGCCGATGACGCGTGGCATCACGAAGTAATGCACAGGATCAACGCCGAGCGCTTCGAGTGATTCCACCTCACCCATCGCGCGCGACGTGCCAAGTTCGACGACGTTTGCCGTGCCGACGCGCGCCAATACGAGGAACGCCGTCAGTAACGGGCCGAGTTCACGCACGACCACGATGACCATGATGTCACCGAGAAAAGTGTTTTCGCTGCCCACCCTGGATACCCACGGGGCCGCTTGCCCTATGATGAGGAAACCCATCGCCAGCGACGCGAACAGGAACATCGGCAGCAGATTCACACCAGCGCGGGAAATCTCGCGGGCAACCAAGGGGCGCAAAACAGATCGCGCCACACTGAATTTGCGCAACAGCACGCCAAACGTGATGAGTGCGAACGCACCCACACCATGCAACGCAAGCAGGAATATGAAGACGCGCCGCCCGATGAGATCAGTGTAGAAACGAGACAACCCTGCACGCGGTTGCGGCGCGGCGAGTAGGGTCGTTTCAGATTCCTGCACGACGGCAGCGTAGCGAGGAAGTGCGCCCGGTCAATTCGCGACTCGCTTTCCCTTTTCTCTTAATCCTAATCTTGATCGCGATCTTAATCTTCGGAACTGGAGATCATGATGAAGAAAACGATTGCGATTAAGAACTGAAGTCGAGCACATGGCCAAGAACATTGTCTATTTTGATCTGGAAACCCAGAAGTCCGCCGATGAGGTGGGCGGTTGGGGCAACATCAATCGCATGGGACTCAGCGTGGGCGTGACTTACAACACCGCGCGCAGTGAGTACCGCATCTACGGCGAAAAACAGGTCAACGACCTGCTCACCGAACTGCAACGCGCCGATCTCGTCGTGGGTTTTAATGTGCTGCGGTTCGATTACGAAGTGCTGCACGGCTACACGCCGTTTGATCTCACGCAACTGCCCACGCTCGACATGCTCGTGGATTTGCAAAGCATCTTGAACCATCGCCTCTCGCTCGACTCCATCGCCACCGCGACGTTTGGCGTGGAGAAAACTGCGGAAGGCTTGCAAGCCATCGAGTGGTTCAAGGAAGGCAAGATGCTGGAGATCGCAGAATACTGCTGCTACGACGTGAAGATCACCAAGCTCGTCCACGAATACGGCGTCTCACAACGACAACTGCATTACAACAACCGCTTCGGCAAAAAACTGACCGTGCCTGTGAAGTGGGAGATTTGATAATATCTTCAAGCACCTCTGGGACTGCGGACAACCACCTCTACGGGCTGCCGGTTCTTGGCGATGCTGTGCGCTGGCAAAATCCCGCGCCAGTTCACACCGGGATAAATCACCGCACCACGTCCGACGATGCTGCCGGGATTTAACACACTGTTGCAGCCGATCTCCGCATTGTCGCCGATGAGCGCGCCGAATTTCCGAAGGCCCGTGTCGAACGGCACGCCGTCCTTTTCCACGGTCACATTGCCGGGCAACGATTTCAGATTGGACGCGATGACGCCCGCGCCGACGTGGGCTTTGTAGCCGAGAATGGAGTCGCCCAGGTAATTGAAGTGCGGCACCTGGCAGCCGTTGAATAGTAATACATTCTTTAATTCGCTGGAATTACCCACCACACAACCGTCCCCCACGATGACGTGTTCGCGGATGTAGGCGTTGTGGCGGATGTGGCAGTTTTTGCCAATGATGGCTGGACCTTTGATCATCGCACCGTCCTCTACTACCGTGCCCTCGCTGATGAACACCAAGTCGCCGATGAACGCACGCCCTTGGCACTTATTTCTCAACTCTGGCCTGGCGTTGGCCTCGACGTAGTCTTTGATTTTCTTCAACGCTTCCCACGCGTAAGTGCAGCCGTCGAACAGATTGGCGTGATCGGTCTGGCTTAAATCAAACAGGTCGGCAGGTTTGAACATGGGCGAAAGCTATTTTGCTGCGCGCCAAATTCCAAGCACCAAGCTCACCGTGGGTACGGCTGGCGGCGCACCTTGGCACTGCCTTCGGAACGCCGCCTTCAGGCGGCAGCAACGTGGCAAATCATACTGCTGCCGCGTGAACGTAGCGTTCCGATTACTCCCTGGGCGTATCTTCGCGAGCAGTGTTGATATACGCCCGGATGGCTAGCGGTGGACTGCAAAGTGGCGGCTTGCTCAGAATCTTTTGCTTAAATGGGATGATAACTATCGGGAAAAAGTTGAAGACCACGATCTAATAGGAACGGCAGAAGTCCTACCCGTTCATTACTTCGAGAGTGCCTGAGTGCCCACGCTGTGAACAATACTCTGAGGCGGCCCGGAAAATTTCGGCTGGCGGTTCACTACATAGAGATCAACCGCACACAAAACCCGTGCGAGAGCTTCACGCATTTTCACCCGAGCCGACCAGCGCACGCTCAAGTCCGGCGCGGCGAACGCCACGACATCCAATCCATGCCGCCGAGCGATCCACACCGAGCGCGGACAATGAAACTCCTCCGTCACGATGGTGAAATTCGTCTGGCCAAACACCATCTTCGCCCGCAACACAGAATCCAGCGTGCGAAACCCTGCATAGTCGCAGGTGATCGCATCCTTCGGCACGCCAGCGGCCACGAGTGCATCGCGCATATCCGTCGGCTCGTCATAATTCTTCACGGAGTTGTCGCCGCTCACGAGCAGATGCCGGACTTTACCAGACTTGAACAACTCAGCAGCGGCTTCGATCCGTTGGTTGAAGTGTAGGTTCGGATTTCCGCGAGCCGTCAATTTCCCGGTGCCGAGGACAAGTGCGACATCGTTGGTGGGAATGGCTTCTGTTGAGCGATAGATTCTTGCCGAAGCAGCCGAGCGGCAGGCAATATCTGCCAATAACATCGCGGCGATTGGCAACACAAACAACAGGACAACCAGCTTTAGCCAGTGCTTACGAATAATCCTAATCCTCGGGCTTGCAGCCGATTCGTGTTTATTCGTGTCCATTCGTGGTTGTTTCCCTAAACTGCCACCGGCGCTTTGATGGCCGGGTGCGGGTCGTAGCTGACAAGCTCAATGTCCTCGAACTTGAAGTCGCGGATGTTTTTCACGGCGGAGTTTAATTTAATCTGAGGCAACGGACGCGGCTCGCGCGTGAGTTGAAGTTTCGCCTGCTCTACGTGATTCGAGTAGAGATGCAGGTCGCCAAAGGTGTGAACGAAATCGCCGGGCTTCAAGTCGCAGACCTGCGCGACCATCAACGTGAGCAGCGCGTAGCTGGCGATGTTGAACGGCACGCCAAGAAAGATGTCCGCGCTGCGCTGGTAAAGCTGGCAGCTCAATTCACCTTCGCTGACATAGAATTGGAACAGCGAGTGACACGGCGGCAAGGCCATGCCTTGGATTTCACCAGGATTCCACGCGCTGACGATGAGGCGGCGGCTGTCGGGATTCTTTTTGATCTGCGCGATGACGTCCTCAATCTGGTTGATGCTGCGTCCATCAGCGGTGCGCCAGTCGCACCATTGCGCGCCATAGACGCGACCAAGATCGCCGTTTTCATCTGCCCATTCGTTCCAGATCGTGACGCCGTTGTCGGTGAGATATTTGATGTTCGTCTCGCCGCGCAGAAACCAGAGCAGCTCGTGGATGATGGATTTGGTGTGAACCTTCTTGGTGGTGAGCAGTGGAAAACCGTCGGCGAGCGGGCAACGCATCTGGGCGCCGAACAGGGAGTAAGTGCCCGTGCCCGTGCGGTCAGCTTTGAATTTGCCATGCTCCATGACGTGTCGGAGCAGATCGAGATACTGAATCATTGCGGGGAAATTGAACCACGAAACACACGAAACACACGAAAGAATTTTTTCAGAACTTAACCACGAATGGACACCAATGGACACGAATCGGAAAAGGTGCGGGTAGGGCGCGTCACTCCGTGCGCGCCGGGCTTGGCAAGACAGACGACGGCGCG
>JANPGI010000144.1:0-3716 GCA_031423875.1 Verrucomicrobiota bacterium
CGATAGCCCCGGTTCACGGCGTCGTACATGCCACGATCTTTTTCGACCACCGCTGTGACCCGGGAATCCTTCGTGAGCCAATCCAGCGTGCCGTCATCCGATCCGGCGTCCTGCACGATGTGTTCGTGCGACGCGCCCTGATCTGCCACGGACGCGATGCACAAGGGCAGCCACTTCCCGCTGCGAAAGCTCGGAGTGACGATTGAGATTGCCGGTGTGCTGCTCATGTCTTGGCGTCGCTGGTCATGATGCGCGGAGTGTAGGGAGAACGGGAGGCTTCCTCAAACACCGATGTCCTCGTTCCACAATTCGGGTCGTGCGGCGATGAAGTCTTTCATCATCTTGATACAGACGCCGTCGTTGAGGACGTCCACGTGTACGCCCTGCGAGCGGACGTAAGCTTCCGGACCCTGGAAAGTCACATTCTCGCCCACGACGATTCGGGGAATCTTATAGAGCAACGCTGCCCCACTGCACATCGGGCACGGGGATAGTGTCGAGTAAAGGATGCAGCGTTGATAGACCGAGGCTTTGAGTCGCCCCGCATTTTCGAGGCAATTCATCTCGGCATGATGGATCACGCTGCCGTGCTGGACGCGCTGGTTGTGACCGCGTCCGATGATTTTGCCGTCGAGCACCAACACCGAACCGATCGGGATGCCGCCCGCTGCAAGACCCTTCTTGGCTTCATCAATCGCTGCTTCGAGAAATTTGTCCATGCAGATTTCTAGTCACAGACGGGAAAGGAATCCAGACCAAAGACCGAAGAGGATGTGACCCGCTTGCATCTGGAACTCCTCAAAGCTTGAATCGCCAGCCCGGCATCCCTATTTTCCGCTCATGGCTAAAGTGAAGAAAAAAAGCCGCTTGTTGCAGGGAGCGCGGGTCTATCTCTCCGGCCCGATGGATTTCGTCGCCTCGCGAAAAGTAGAGAAGCATTTCGGTTGGCGCAATCGCGTGAGCCAGTTCCTCCAAGAGACCGGCGTCACCGTCTTCGATCCGTGGTTCAAACCCGATGTGCGCGGACTTCATGAGTACGGTCGCGAAGACGTGAAGAGCACCGAGCTCATCCGCAAACGCTGGACGTTCGCGGGTGGCAAACACGGTGCGCAAGAACGCGCATGGTGCGCGGAACAATTTTGGGAAACGCTGCACATTGATCTCCGCATGGTGGACACGAGTGATTTCACTATCTCGTATTGTCCCACGAACATTTACAGCGTCGGCACGCCACACGAGATCATCCTCGCGACGCTGCAACACAAACCAGTCCTCTTCGTCAGTCCGCCAGTTGAGTTTCCCAGTCTGCACAAACTGCGCGATCACTTGAGCCGCGATGCCAAAGGCCGCGCGTTGCTCGAACGGCTTGAGATGGAGATTCCCGTGAAAGAAAACCCGCGCGGCATCCCCAGCCTTTGGTACATGCCGCTCGTCAAAAGCGAAAATTTCTTCGACGGCTTCGGCTTCGCGCAGTATCGGAAAGAGTTCGGCTGGAAGACAGACATCACACTGGATCAACACGAGAAACAATTCCCGCCACAACGTCCGTTGCTGCCGTTCATCGAAAAGTTGAACCGCGAGCTTCCCAAGAAGTGGGACAGCAAACTCAACAAGTTCGTCCCCGACGATGACTGGTTGCTCTGGGATTTCAACACCAAACAGATTCGCGGCAAACACGTCGAGTCCGTGAGGAAGTGAGCTGCGCTCAATCTGTGTCGAACCCTGCACATCTGAAAGCCTTCTTCGAAACGCAACTTCCCGACGCGCTCGAACTGCTCCGGCAGATGGTCGGTATCAACAGCTTCACGCTGAACCCCGAAGGCGTGAACCATCTGGCGCGATTCACTGCCGAAAGTTTTGCGCCGCTCGGCTTCAGCGCAGAAATGATTCCCTCCGCGAATCCGCGCTTCGGCCAACATCTCGTTCTCACACGACGCGGACGCGGCGCGAAAAGCATCGCTCTCATTTCGCATCTCGACACTGTGTTCCCGCCGGAGGAAGAAGCGCGAAATGATTTCCGTTGGCTGATCGAGGGTGATCTCGCCTTCGGCCCCGGCACACACGACATCAAAGGCGGCACAGTGATGATGTGGCTCGTGTTGAAAGCACTGCAAACTCACGCGCCCGAAGTCTTCGAGAGCATCACATGGAAACTATTTCTGAATTCGTCCGAGGAGATGTACTCGCCTGACTTCGGCGACGCGTGTCGGCAGCGCATGGACAAGAATACGCTCGCCGCGCTCGTCTTTGAAGCGGAAGGACGTCTCGGCAACGAGCATCTCATGGTCGTCGCGCGCAAAGGTCGCGCCACCTGGCGCGTCACCGTGTCAGGACGCGGCACGCACGCAGGAGGAAAACATTCGCACGGCGCGAACGCAGCCGTGCAACTCGGACTGCTTTTGCCACGCATCGCCGCACTCACGGATTACTCGCGCGATCTCACGGTGAACGTCGCCACCGTCAGTGGCGGCACGGTATTAAATCGGGTTCCGCACGAGGCTGTGGCTGAAGGCGAGTTTCGCGCGTTCACCTCTGACGCTTACAATCATTGCAAACAGACTTTGCTCGCGCTCACCGGCCCCGGAGATGTGTTCAGCCCGACTGATGGTTTTCGTTGCACCGTGAAAGTTGAAATCCTCACCGAGAGCCGTCCTTGGCCGCGCAATGCCGACACGGACAGACTCAGTGAAATCTGGAAACAAGCAGGCAACGAAGCTGGTTATCCAACGAATATCCAAGAACGCGGTGGCCTTAGCGATGGCAACATGATCTGGGATGCCGTGCCTACACTTGATGGCCTCGGCCCATGGGGCGACAACGATCATTGCTCGGAACGCAGCGCAGACGGCTCGAAGCTTCCGGAGTTCGTCGAAATCAGTAACTTCGTTCCCAAAGCTGTGGCGAACACGCTCGGCATTCTCAAATTGGCCGAACCGGCGTGACCGCCACGCCCTCGCATTTCCACTGTTCACCCGCTCGCGCGCCAATTACGTTTTGCTCGTGCATCCGATCGCATTCAATCTCGGCCCGCTGACCGTTCACTGGTTCGGCATCTGCATTGCGCTCGCATTTCTGGCGGGCATGTGGACGGCATCACGTCGCGCGCCGCTGGCGGGGGTTTCAGCTGAAACCATTACCGACCTCATCGTGCCGTGGTTGTTGCTGGGCGGTATCCTCGGCGCACGCGTGATGTTCGTGACGACTTACTGGCGCGAGGAATTTGCCGGAAAACCATTCACGGAAATCTTCATGATCCAACGCGGCGGACTCGTGTTCTACGGCGGACTGATCGGTGCGTCCCTTGCCGTTGTCATCTTTGCGCGCATCAAAAAGCTTCCGCTTTGGAAACTCGCGGACATTCTCGCGCCGAGCATCGCACTCGGCTCGGTGTTCGGACGCATCGGATGTTTGTTGAACGGCTGTTGTTACGGGCGTGCCTGTGAATTGCCGTGGGCAATCCCGCATCCCGTGAATCAATCACCGATTCATCCCACTCAGATTTATGATTCGTTGCTGAACCTTGCGCTCTACGTCGGTCTGGTGTGGTTTTTCCGCCGCCGAAAATTTGACGGGCAAGTTTTTGCTGTCTTTCTTATGTGCTATGCGATCACTCGCTCAACCGTCGAGTTGTTCCGTGGAGATTATTCCGACGCGCATCTGCACAGCGGCCTGACTCCGGCGCATCTGTTAAGCATCGGAATTTTTGCGGCGGGCGT
>JANPGI010000145.1:0-3706 GCA_031423875.1 Verrucomicrobiota bacterium
CCGCAAATCCTCGGCGCGCAACGCGTCGGCACGCCCACTGAAGCCGGTCATGCCGCCATGATCGCCACCGCGAAAGCCGCCGTCGGCAAAGCGGCCGCCGAAGCCAAGGAAGCCGGTCAACCTGAATTGCCTGCCGGGAAAAAGCGCCAGATCGCAGGCAACGCATCAGACGAAGCCGTCGCGCGCGTTAGCATCTGGCAAGAGATCGGTGGACTCTTTGGTCGCTTCGCATTGGCAATCCTCGCCGTGCGCATCATCAGCCGCCGCGCATTGCTGCGCGTGTTCCAGATTCCTGCGCTCATCATCGTGCCTGTTTTCTTCTGGTGGATTTCCACGTCACTCAACAATCCAGATTCGTTGAGCGCGATCAAGATCGGGATTTTCATCGCCGGATTTTTCACCGTGGCGCAGTTCAGCTTCTGGGGAAATTACATACCGCTCGTTTTTCCGCTCCATCTGCGCGGCACTGGCGAAAGCTTTGCTGCGAACATCGGCGGTCGGGTCATCGGCACTGCCGCCGCATGGATCACGCTCACACTTTCGGCGGCAACACCACCCAGCCCAGCGAAGATCGCTGTCGTGGGTGCGTGTGTGGCTGGCGCTTACATCCTCATCGGCACAATCCTGACGCAGTGGTTGCCTGAACCAAAACAAGGCGAACTCAAAGACTGATTTACGAACATGGAAAAGCTCACATCCGAACAAGCCCAAGCCCAACTCGACACCCACACCCGCGAAATCATCGCTTGGCATTTCTCGCCGGACAGCGGTTGCCCGTATTGGCTCGATTGGGCCAAGAAGAATTTCGACCCGCGCAAGGAAGTGAATTCCTTCGCCGACCTGATCGCGAAGTTCCCGCACTTTCAGGACGAATCCTTGCGCGACATGCAACCTGAAGTCTGGGTGCCGGCGCAATTCAAGGGCAAGCCGTTCAACATTTTTGAAACCGGAGGCACGACCGGCATGCCCAAGCAACGCATCGGCTGGAACGATTACAAGGTGGATTACTCCGAGTTCAGCGAGAAGATTTCGGACGAGCATTTCCCGCGCAATCATTACTGGCTGATGATGGGCCCGACCGGCCCGCGCCGCCTGCGCCTCGCCATCGAGCACCTTGCCAACGTGCGCGGGAGTTCGTGTTACTTCATTGACCTCGACCCGCGCTTCGTGAAGAAGGTCATCTCGAACAAACAATTCGACGTCGCCCGCGCCTACATGGATCACGTCGTGGATCAAGCCGTGACCATCATGAAGAATCGAAAGGTTTCCGGTCTGTTCACCACGCCGAAACTGCTCGAAGCGCTCGCGGAGAAAATTGATTTGTGGGATGCAGGAATTCGTGGCGTGTTCTGTGGCGGCACGACCATGGCCCCGCAATACGTGCGCTTCATCGTCGAGGAAGTGCTTGAAGGTCGCATTGGATTTTATCCCACCTACGGCAACACGCTCATGGGACTCGCCGCCAGCGTGCCGCTGCTGCCTGAGGACAAATTCTCAATCACGTATTACGCGCCGCAACCTCGCGCCGTCTTGCGCGTGGTTGATCCAAAAGATACGTCGCATAGGGTCGCATACGATTCATGGGGTCGCGTGGAGTTGACCACGCTTACCAAGGAATTCTTCATGCCGCGCTTCCTCGAACGGGACGAAGCCATCCGCCGCGCTCCGCGCGCCCCCTACGCTTGGGACGGCGTGGCCGAAGTGCGTCCCTTCGGCGCGATGGAGAAAAACATCGTGGAAGGCGTGTACTAACAGCGTCAGAATTTATCCCGGCAAAGGATTTACTCGCGGGCGGGCTTGAGGCAGATTCTCCGCACTGTGAACACGCCAACTTTGGCAGAGAAGCTCGGAACGCCAGCCCGCGAATCACCGCTGCTCCAAAAGGCGGATCGGGCGGGGCTTCATTCGCCGGAATTGCTGGAGAGCCTTGGTGTGGCGCGAGGTTGTTGGCATTACCGCTATCCTGATCTGATTCACGCTCCCGAAGTTTCCGAATCAGATTTCAGCAACGAAGAACTCGCCCTGGCTCTGTTGTCTCCATCACTGCCGTATTCGCCGCACACGATCCGGGTTGGTGCCGCAATGTTGGGCGCAACCGGGAACGACATTGCAAGGCTTGTGCAATTGGCTCTGGCGGAAGGCTGCGTCGCTTCCGTTCGTTACATCGCCAATGCCGCCTTGCGTTTCGAGCCGGACAATTTTTTCTGGCGACAGTTGCTTGATTTTCTGCCGGAGACGCCGCCCATCAAGGAGGGGGTGATGCCGCACCCAACCCGCTTTGTTTCGATGGTTGGAATCACGCGCGCTGGTTCACGCACAGTCACGATCTGGATTCGGCCACGTCCCGACTTGGCTTTGTCACATGGATAACCCTTCGCTGATTCTTCAGACGGTGAACAAGCACTTGGATCATGAGGTGCGGCTGGTGATTTATGGGCGGGCGGCGGTGTGGTTGGGCTTTGACGGTTCACCGCCTGAAGCTGCCCGCACCTAGGATGTGAACGCCATCATCAGCACGATTCAAGAACGGGAACTGGAATTGGACCATCGGTTCTGGGACGCGATTGAAGCGGCGAACGTTGAACTTGCCGCTCGCAGTCATTACATCACTCATCTGTTCAACGAGCGCGAAGTTTTTCTTCGGTGTGATTGGCTGAAAAACATTGTCCCGATCGCCCGGCTGAATCTTCGTCAGTTGAAACTGTTCCGGCCAGCCACGATTGACCTCGTTCTCTCCAAGATGATGCGCGGAAATGACCCGCAGGACATGGTGGACGCGGAGTTCATGATCCGCCATGACCGCATCACCAAGGCGCAGTTGCTCGAAGCTTTCGCAGAGATGAAGCCGATTGAGTTGGTTGAATTGCGCGATGCCTTCGCCAAGGCAAAGCCGATTGTCCTCAAAGTCGCCAGCCAAATAGGTGTGGAATGACGGCAATGCGCCCTCGCGTCAAAATCTGCTGCATTAGCAGCGTGACGGAAGCGGCACTGGCGATTCGTCACGGTGCGGCGGCTCTTGGATTCGTTTCCGCCATGCCCAGCGGGCCGGGCGTGATTACGGAGGAAACCATTGCGGAGATCGCCGCCACAGTGCCGCCGGGCGTCGCGACGTTTCTGCTGACGAGTTTGCGAGACGCGGATTCCATCATCACGCAACAACGTCGGTGTCGAACCAACGCGATTCAGCTTTGCGATTCGGTAGAGCCGGGTTGTTACGCCAAGTTGCGCGACGCGTTGCCCGGCATCGCGCTCGTGCAAGTCATCCATGTCACCGGCCCGGAATCGGTGGACGAAGCAGTGGCAGTCGCGGGGATGGTTGATGCCATTCTCCTCGATTCCGGGAATCAAAAGCTCGCCGTAAAAGAACTTGGCGGGACGGGCCGAACGCATGATTGGAGTATTAGCCGGAAGATCGTAGAGGTCGTCAGCGTACCGGTGTTTCTCGCGGGCGGATTGACGCCCGAGAATGTGGCAGACGCCATTTCACTCACGCGGGCTCCGATCGTCGATGTGTCCTCAGGCGTCGAGACGAGCCCCGGCGTCAAGCACGCTGAGCTGATCCGCCTCTTTATCCGCAACGCGAAGACCGCTAAGTAGTCGACCTTGAAAGCAAATGCGCCCGCGCACGAAGCGTGCTGGCGCGCAAAGGACTATTTGATGGCTAATCGGACCAAGCAGCGCAACAGCTTCGCCAGCGGGCCAGACG
>JANPGI010000146.1:0-4081 GCA_031423875.1 Verrucomicrobiota bacterium
CCACGAACATGAATAGCGTCGCCGCCGTGAGGCCGTGGTTGAACATCTGGAGGAACACGCCGTTGAGCGCAGCAGCTTTCTCCGTAGCGAACTCCGGCGCGTTAGTGAACTTCGCGACGGCAAACACAGCCAGCAAACAATAGCCAAGGTGGTTGATAGAGGAATATGCGAGGATGCGTTTGAGATCGCGCTGCGCAAATGCGGCGCACGCGGAGAATACAATCGTGATCACCGCCAGCCACAGCAACGGCGTAATCACCCAGTTGATTTGTTGCGGGAAAATCGGCAGCAGGATGCGGAGGAAACCATACATGCCCATCTTCGACATCACGCCCGTGAGCAGCATCGTCACCGGCGACGGTGCTTCGGCATACGTGGCGGGCAGCCAGGTGTGGAACGGCATCAACGGCACTTTCACCGCGAAGCCGAGCAGCACACCGCCAAAGATGATCAACGCGAGCGGCTTGGTGTTCAGGCCATACCAACCGAGCTTTGCCGACAACGCGCTGGTCAGCGAACCATCACGGCCCATCGCGGCAAGTTCGATGAAATCCATCTTGCCCGTCGCGTGAAAGATGGCAAGGAACGCCATCAACATCGCCACGCTGCCGACCATCGTATAGACGAAGAATTGCGTCGCCGCCGGACCTCGATTCGCCCCGCCCCAGAGTCGCACGAGGAAGAACGCCGGGATCAAACTCAGTTCCCAGAAGATGAACCAGTGGAAAAAGTTCAACGCCGTGAACGTGCCGATGAGTCCCGCTTGCAGGAACAAAACCAGCCCGTGGTAAAGCGGCACGCGGTCGGTGATGCGGTTGGACACCAACAACGCCATCGGCACGACGATACTGGCGAGCAGCACCATCAACAACCCGAGGCCATCCACGCCCACGAAATACTGCACGCCCAGCGACGGAATCCATTCATGCTTCTCGACGAATTGCAGCCCGCCATTCGCAGCGTCGAAGGATTTCCACAACCCCAGCGCCAATCCGAGCGCAAGGAAGCTGAACCCGAGTGCAAATCGCCGCGCCAGTTGTTTGTCCTGCAACCCGACGACAATGATGCCGCCGACAATCGGCAGCAAGGTAAGGAGTGTGAGAATAGGCAATCCGTTCATCGTGTGCCCCCACATTCCCCAGCCCTGTAAGGGCGCAAGATGATAGCCCGGGGTGAAGCCCCGGGGAAAAGCCCCATAAACCCATCAAGCCCTGTAAGGGCGACACAAACTCGTGACACGATGCTTCCCAATGAAACTTTGTTTCGCCCTTTCAGGGCTTGGGTCTTCTCGATGCGATTACCCGGGGCTTCACCCCGGGCTATCATCTGACGGGCTTTCAGCCCTAAAACAAACACGGCGCGCTTCACTTGCCACCTCCCCAGATCAGGAACAATACCAACACCACGAGCGCCACGCCGATGACGCGGAGATAGAGTTGCACACGCCCGCTCTGCAAACGCGACAGCAACGAACCGCCCTTTGACACCCGCTCACAGCCTTGGTCAAAGCCGAGGTTGATAACGAACTCGTCAAAGGCGCGACTCATCCAGGACAATACCAACGTCGCATACGACACGAGCGTCACCGCGCCGCCCCAAACCCATTCATCGAGAAACGCGCACGCCTTCGCTGCCCAAGCGTTGAAGCGGATGACCGTCAGCTCGTAGAGTTCATCCACGCCATATTTCTTGGCGAACCACGTGTGCATTCCGAGCGGCAATTTCTCCAACGGATCGGGATCTTCGGCGCGTTTGCGTTGGACATAACCGTAAAGTCCAACTCCAAAGCCGCCGCCCACCAAAACCACGAGACCCGAAATCATCATCATCTGGATCACCTCGCGGGTGAAACCTTCCTCATGATGCGAACCAAGGAATTCCTGAAACCACGGCCACGCCGGTGTGCCAATCGCACCAAGGCCGATAGCGCACACTGCGAGTATGATTAATGGCACGGTCATGGAACGCGGACTTTCATGCGGATCGTGGGCGCTTTTGATGGCGATCAGTTCGGGCGTTTTGGAATGCTGTGTGTCATGTGAAACGCGACCACGATATTTGCCCCAGAACACCAAGGCCATCTGCCGCGTCATGTAAAACGCCGTGAGCAACGCGCCCGCCACGCCGAGATAAAACGGAATGTGCGACACCGACCAGCCGTGAGCCGCGTGGAGAATGGCGTCCTTACTCCAGAACCCGGAGAAGAACAACGGTACCCCCGCCAGCGCCATCATGCCGACAGCATAGGTCAGGAACGTCACGGGCATGTAATTGCGGATGCCGCCCATCTTGCGGATGTCCTGCTCCTCGTGACAGCCGTGAATCACCGAGCCCGCACCCATGAACAGCAGCGCCTTGAAGAAAGCGTGCGTGATGAGATGGAACATTCCCACCGCCACGCCGCCCGTGCCGAGGCCCATCATCATGTAACCGAGTTGCGAAACCGTGGAGTAAGCGAGGATGCGCTTGATGTCATTCTGCGCGACGGCTATTGAGGCGGCGAAAATGGCAGTAATGGCGCCGACCCATGTGACGACTTGCAGTGCTGCTGAAATCGGAGCGGGAGCGCTATCACCCAACAAACCTTGCACAGTTGAATCAAAGATTGGATACGTCCGCGCCACAAGGAACACACCCGCCGCGACCATGGTTGCCGCATGAATCAACGCACTGACAGGTGTCGGGCCTTCCATCGCATCCGGCAACCAGACGTGCAGCGGGAACTGGCCAGACTTACCCATTGCGCCGATAAAAATCAGGATTCCAATCACGGTCGAAACCGCGAGACCAGCGACCGTTGTCTGCATGATCATTTTAGTGAGTGCGCTTGTTTCCAAACAGCCCGCGCCGTTGTCGTAGAACAACAGCGTGCCGGTCTCGTGATACAGCCACATGATGCCGAGGAAGAAAAACACATCGCCGATGCGCGTGGTGATGAAAGCCTTCTTCGCCGCCGCCGCCGCGCTGGGCTTGTGATACCAAAACCCGATGAGCAAGTACGACGCGAGGCCGACGAGTTCCCACGACATAAACAGCAACAGCAGACTGTTGGCGATGATGATTCCAAGCATCGCCCCCGCGAACAACGACAGGAACGTGAAGAAGCGTGTGAAGTTTTCGTCGTGCGCCATGTAGCCGGTGCTGTAGATGAAAATCAACGTGCCGACGAACGTGACCATCACGAGCATCACCGCCGTGAGCGGATCGAGCATCCAACCGAGTTTAAGAATCCCTGCATCTCCCGCCGCGAATTGCAGCCATTCAAAATTGAAAACCTCCTTCGCTACAGCTTGAGATGGCGGTGTAGCAGTCCAATAGCAAAGCGATTCACGCCATATTGAATGCTTGAACGCAATAAGTGAGAGCACAAACGCGCCAACCATTGAGCCAATCGCCAGAGTCGCGGAAAATTTACGGCAACGTTGCGGCGCAAGAGCGCTCACCCCCGCCGCCAGCAGCGGCAGCGCGGGAATCAGCCAGAGGTTTTTGACAATCCAAGACATTTTAGTTTTTAACGCAGAGGCGCGGAGACGCAAAGATTTTGGAGTGCGGTGGCAAAGCGCAGCGGCGACACCGTTTTCGCCAGCCATGTGATGATGAAAATTCGCAATTCGCTCGCCGTTCCAAAGCGGCGTGGCACTACGCTTCCCGCTGCAGTCCAAGATGCGTTCGGCTCACGTTGCGTCTTTGCGTCTTTGCGCCTTTGCGTTGAATTCTTCATCCCTTGAGTGTGTTCATTTCGTCCACGTTCGTGGTCTTGTAATGCCGGTAAATCGCGATGATGAGCGCAAGTCCCACTGCCGCTTCCGCCGCCGCGACACCAATTGAGAAAATCACGAACATGATTCCGGTGAGAGCTTCCGGATGCTCGCTGAAACGCCAGAACGCGATGAAGTTCAGGTTCGCCGCGTTGAGCATGAGTTCGATGCCGATGAGGACGATGATGGCGTTGCGCCGCGTCAGCGCACCGGCCAGGCCAATGGCGAACAGGAAGGCGGACAGGATGAGATAGCCGGCGAGTGGACTCATGAGTGTCCTCCTTGTGAGGATGGAGGATGGAGAATAGCGGATGGCGTGGACG
>JANPGI010000147.1:0-11941 GCA_031423875.1 Verrucomicrobiota bacterium
GTTCAGGGCAACGCGTAATCACGCTGCTTGCCCGTTTTTGGAGCGGGCTTGCCATCGGACGATCCCGACGCGGCAATGCTTGAGCCTGTCGCGGGCGTGGGTTTGATGAAGAGGAAGCTGATGTGTTCCTTTGCTTGTTTGCCGAGGAACGATTCGCGGAAGACGCCGTCTTGGATCGAGGACAATGTCGGGAAGAAGTTGCTGCCGTAGTTGTCGTTCTGATACTTGGTCGCGGCTCTCACTTCCGCCGTGGAATAAAACCGCGCGTTCAACAATGCGAGCAACGCCAGCAGGATGCACAAGAAGCGCAACATCCCGGCGGGTTTGCCGAGATGGAATTCTGCCTTGCCGAACGCATCGCTGCCCTTGAGTTTTTCACCCAGAGAAGTGCTGATGAGAATGAAGATCAATGCTACGACCGCTGCGATGGCGGCATACGCGATCACGAACGAGAGGAGTTTGCTCAACTGCGCCGTGGCGGACAGCCACAAGCCGAGCGGTTCGTAAGCGATGGCGGCCACGATGACGATGCCGATCCATTTGAGGACGGAGAGTGATTCCTGTGACATGCCGCGCGCTTGGCCGCGTTTGTAGCCGATGAGCAGGGTCAGGAATACGACGACGTCAAACCAGTTAAAGGGCATTTGTCCGCTAAAGTTCATAATCAGTATGGGTCTCCGCCATCATGTGCGGATTTCCTTGCCCCAAACCTAGCCAGACCTATGCCAGCGGCGTTCAACCAGGGTTGGCCACCAACCAGTAACGGATCGCTTGCGCCTGTGGATTACGCGGATCCAGCAGTAATACCTTGCCGTAATGCTTCCGGGCGCGGGTCGTGTCCCGAAGCTGTTCCGCGTAAAGATTGCCCAAAGTCAGGTGTCCGCGTGCCTCATCTGGGTGCAGTGCCAACATCTTTTCCAACTCATCCGCAGCCGCCTGAGAGCGTCCCTCTGCCTTAAGTGTCAGCGCAAGATTGTAGCGCGCATCCGCCGAATCCGGTCGGATGGCCATGGCTTTTTCCCATGCGCCCGCAGCGACCTTGAAGCTGCGAGATTCAAACGCCGCCAGTCCTAGGCAATACTGCGCTTCAAAATAACCCTCATCGAGTTGCGTCGCGCGTTTGTAGGATTGCAACGCCTCCGCCAGTTTCCCGGCGCGCTGCAATTGTTGTCCGGTCGCCAGCGCCTGCTCTGCCGATTTGCGGTTTGTTGACCCCGATGCGATTGACGCATCGGTCGCTGCTCGCGGCGAAGCAGTCGTCACCACGGGAGGCGGAGATGCCACCGCAGGCGCATTGGTTTTTATCTCGCGTTTGAAGGGGTTCAGCTTGCTCAACAAACCTCTCTGTTCAGGTTTGGCTTCCTTCGGCGCATAAGTCCCAGTAGTCGCATTCACTGACGCGGGCTTTGCGGAGGCATTGGTGGCTGGTGGAGCAGTCTGAGTGACGAGTGAATCTACCGTCGAAGTTTTGATCGTCGGATCAGGTGCGAGTTTCACGACTTCTGGCGGGGGCGGAGGAGTGGTTTGTGTTTGAGCGAGTCGAACGGTGGGCGAAGGCATACCCACCGTCAGCTTCGGCACGTTGGTGAGCGGCACGGACTTCGGCGTCAGCGTGGGCCGCGAGATGTTCGCGTTGGCCGTGGTTGTGGATGGTTGCGCTGCGGGCTGGACGCGCGGTTGTTGTGGAGACACTGGCGCAGGTTCGAGCGACTTCGCAATCGCGCTCACTGCATTCCAATCCGCTTCTCGCGGCTGCAACGCGAGATACTCCTGATATCGCTTCAATGCCTGCGAACGGTCGTTCAACTGATGATGCAACACCGTGGCGAGATTCAACAACGCCGGGCGATAATCCGGTTGCTGCTTCAGTGCTTGGGTGAATGATTCCGCCGCCTCACGTGGACGATTCAGTTGCGCGGCGACCATCCCCAGCGCGTTTAATGTCTCCGCATCCGAGCTGTTTATTTTTAACGCCTCGCGAAAACTCTTCTCCGCTCCAGCGAGATCTCGCGTTCGCATTTGCGCAGTGCCTAGCTTCACGAAACCTTCGATGACATTCGGTTTCCGCAGCGTGAAGGCCGTGAACTCCGTCTTCGCCAAGTCCGGTTTATTCTGCTCCAGCCAGACGCAGCCGAGATTGAAACGCGCTTCGAGCAAGTCGCGGTTGAATCGCAATGCCTGCGAATAAGCGTCCACCGCATTCGTCCATGCACCGGCCCGATGATACGCCACGCCCAGATAATTCCACGCCGCCGCATTCGTTTGCATCAACGTCACAGCGGTATTGAGTTCCACGATGGCTTCGTCCGCCTTGCCCGCGTCCAAAAGTTTTTTACCTCTCATCAACGCTGCTGGGCCGGGCGGCGAACAGGCGGTGATGAGGACGGTGGCGGTCAGCAGGAAAAACAAAACTGCTGCGACCCGATTTTTTGTGGCGACCATAGCGGCTCGTGGTACCATCCGCGCCCTGAAGTGTCAAGAAACGCACCCATCTCGAATCAGTTGAAGTCGCCTCCATTGGAGGGGAGACGGGGAACATTCAACATCCGACATTCAACATCCAACGCTCAAGCGGGGCGCGGTTCGCCCGCTCTTGGAAGTTGCGCGTTGAATGTCGGATGTCGGATGTTCGCCTCCCTGTTCATCCTTTTCGCTTCGCTGCCTCAACTCCTCCATGCGCAAAACTCTGACTTGTCCCAACCCACGAACACTGCGCACGTCGTCATCGTCGAAGACGCCAATGCCACCGAAGCTTTCCGCCCGTTGGAAGATCACGTTCAAACGATGGTGCGGCGCGGCATCACCAAGTTGACTGGCAAAAAAGATTCCCGCGAGGCATGGCTCAGTCTCGTCAGCACTCAGGATGTCATCGGGTTGAAAGTGAGTTCCAAGCCAGGCCCGAACAGCGGCTCGCGTCCTGCCGTTGTCGCGGCTGTCGCGCGCGGATTGATCGCCGCCGGAGTCCCCTCGCAACAGATCATCATCTGGGATCGCAACGAAGCCACGTTACGCGATGCGGGCTTCATGCAGCTTGCCGACGAACTTCGTGTGCGTGTGGCCGCTGCGACTCAGGCTGGCTGGGATGAAACCAACGCCTACGACACGCCACTGATCGGCAATCCAGTCTTTGGCGATCTGGAGTTCGAGAAAAAGGGCGAAGGTGTGGGCCGCAAATCTCATGTCAGCAAACTCGTCACGAGCGGGATGACCAAGATCATCAACATCACGCCGATGTTGAATCACGCCTCGGCAGGAGTTTGCGGCCATCTCTACGGACTCGCGATGGATAGCGTGGATAACGTCCTGCGTTTCGAGGGTGATCCCGCAAGACTTGCCCAAGCCGTGCCGGAAATCTGCGCGTTGCCCGTGCTCGGAGATCGCGTGGCGTTGAACATCACCGACGCGCTCATCTGCCAATACGAAGGCGGGCAGAAGGGTTTGCTGCACTATTCGATGATGTTGAATCAACTCCGTTTCAGCCGCGATCCTGTCGCGCTCGATGTTCTTTCGATCAAGGAGCTCGATGCGCAACGGCGCAAAGGCAAGTCGCCCCACTTCCGACCGAACGTGGAATTGTATCGCAACGCCGCGTTGCTCGAACTCGGCATCGCAGACCCGGCGCGCATCAGGATTGAGACGTTGCGCTGAGGTCGCCGCCAATTTTCATTTCGCACCATCGTGAGCCAAACCCCAGACCGCATCGCTCATTCCCCTCGCCGCCGAGCGATGGGAATGTTGCTGGGCGCAACCATCTTTTGGGCGGTGAGTTTCCCCGTGATGAAGGCGCTCGCATTGGAGCAGCAGAAATTGTCGCCGGAAGGAAGCAGTTGGTTCTTTGCCTTGCTCGGCGCGCTGTATCGCTTCGGTTCAGCCGGATTGATCCTCGCATTGATCATTTGCCGTGATCTGCGGAAGATCACACGGTTGGAATTGGAGCAAGGCTTGGGCTTGGGAGTCTTCGGCGTGGGCGGAATACTTTTCCAGATGGACGGGCTGAGCTACACGGCGGCATCTACATCGGCATTTCTGACGCAATGTTATTGCCTCTTCATTCCGTTATGGGTGGCGTTGACGCACCGGCGATTGCCGGGAAAAAGTGTTTTATTCAGCGTCGCACTCGTTGTGACAGGTCTCGCGATTTTGGCGGGTCTGGATTTTCGAGACTTGAAATTGGGGCGGGGGGAGGCGGAGACAATTATCGCCTCGCTTCTCTTCGCTGGACAAATCCTCTGGCTCGAACGCCCGCGTTATGCCGGCAGCAATCCCCTCCGTTTCTCCGTGGTGATGTTCGCGGTGATGGCGTTGCTGTGTGTGCCCGGCGTGTGGCTGACTGCGCCGAGTGCGGTGGCGTGTCTGCGTGCTTTTGCTTCGCCTGCGGCGCTGGGCTTTCTCGCCGTGCTGGTGGTGGTTTGCACGTTGGGCGGTTATCTGGTGATGAACCGCTGGCAACGTGATGTGACGGCCACGGAAGCGGGACTCATTTACTCCGTCGAGCCGGTTCTCACCAGCGTGCTGGCCCTGTTCCTGCCTGCCTGGATTTCAGTTTGGGCCAACGTCAACTATCCGAACGAATCATTCACGTTGCGCCTGCTCATCGGCGGAGGGTTGATCACAGTGGCCACTATGCTGTTGCAGAAACGGTGAGACTGGACGCTTCGCGGCTTCAAAGACGGAGGTGAGTTTCACCCTGTCGCGATTGTCCTTAAAATTTGTTCTCGAATTATTCCCCGCTTTCGTGCGTCATTAGTCGCACATGAAAAACAATCCCTCTGCAAAAGGTGTTTCACGTCGTCACTTTCTCGCCGCGACTGCGCTGGCGTTCTCCGCGCCGATGATTATTCCGTCCAGCGCGTTCGGATTGGGCGGCAAGATTGCCCCGTCTAATCGCATCACGATGGGAATGATCGGCTGCGGTTGGCAGGGTGGCAGCAACATGGGCGGATTCCTTCAGCACGCCAACTGTCAGGTGGTCGCAGTGTGTGACCTCGATAAGAACCATCTATCGGACGCGGTGACGACTGTGAACGAGCATTACAAGAATCAAGACTGCAAGTCGTATCACGATTATCGCGAGTTGCTGGCGCGGAAGGATATTGATGCCGTGATGATCGCCACGCCGGATCACTGGCACGCGTTGACCTCCATCGAGGCCGCGCGGCAGGGCAAAGACATTTACGGAGAGAAGCCGCTGGCCAAGACCATCGCCGAGCAGCAGGCGATGGTGAAGGCAGTGCAAAAGCATAAACGCATCTGGCAAACCGGTTCGTGGCAACGTTCGGAAAAGCATTTCCATTACGCGGCGGAGATCGTTCGCAATGGACTCATCGGAAAAATCAAACGCGTCGAGGTCGGCCTGCCGTCAGGTCACAACGATTTTGCGAAGACAAAGGACAAGAGCATAGTGACGCCGCCGCCGGCTGAATTAGATTACGACTTTTGGAGTGGACCTTCGGAGATGTTGCCTTACATCGAAGCTCGCATCCACAAGAACTGGCGTTGGAACTACAACACGGGCGGTGGGCAGTTGCTGGATTGGGTCGGGCATCATTGCGATATCGCGCATTGGGGGCTGGGCTGTGACGATAGCGGGCCGTTGGAGATCGAAGGGCAGGGCGAGTTCCCGCCGAAGGATGCGATCTGGAACACGGCCACCAAGTATCGGATCACAGCGAAGTATCCGAACGATGTTGAAATGGTGATCTCTGGCGGATACGGAGACATCAAGGGCGGCACGAAATGGATCGGCACGGACGGGTGGGTTTGGGTGAGTCGCAACAACGCGTTTGAAGCGTCCAAGCCGGAATGGGAAGACGCCCGGCGGTTACCGGAGGAATTGCGAAAGGTGAAGCTCTACGAATCGAATGATCACATCGGGAACTTTCTTGATTGCATCAAGTCACGAAAGCCGACCGTCACGCCCATCGAAGTCGCGCATCACTCGGCGATCCCTGGCCATCTCGGCCTGATCTCCATGCTCACCGGGCGAAAAATCAAATGGAACTCGAAGAAGGAAAAAATCGTCGGTGACAAGGAAGCGAGCAAACTGCTGACGCGCGAATATCGTGCGCCATGGAAGCTGGCGTGAAGACTTGTTGGAACTGATTTCGGTTCAGCATTGCAGCCACAAGCTGGCGGGAACAGCCCGCCAGTTTTCGGTTTATGGGTTTGTTGCCGCATGTTTATGGAAGGGCAGCGGACAAGTAACCTCAAAATAAGGTTGCGTTAATGCGGGTTTGCCCATAGAACAAAGGCGAATCGAAGGTCTGATCGCTGTGTGAGGATGTGTTTTCCCTAAGTTTGGTTGAACGGATTCTCCCGGCAGCTTCCAACAATTCAACATTCAAATCCGGGTAATCGGGGCTTTTTCCACCTTCGACGATACAACGACAGTTATGAGCAAGCACATTGGTAACAACAACAGACACGACAATCAAAGACGCGGTCACTCGCAAGGCAATGCCCCGAGCAACGCCCCCGGCAACGCGCCAAGTAATCCCCAAGGCAATGCGCCGGGTAACGCGCTCGCCAGCACTGCGGCTGACAGTTACGGCTTCGGACATCTGGAAATCTCTGAGAAAGGTTTCGGCTTCCTCCGCACCGCCGCCGCGCATTTTCATCCCAAGCCCACGGATATTTTCGTGACGCCGGATACCATCAAGCGCAATTTCCTTCGCGAAGGCAGCCTTGTGGCTGGGCCGACTCAGCCGCCGCATCGCGGCACAAGTCCGCAGCTCAAGTCTGTGGACAAGGTCAACGACATGGCTTTCGAGGATTACACCAAGGCGGTGCGCTTCGAGAATCTCACGAGCATTGATCCCATCGAGAAATACAATCTTGAGACCACGCCTGATCTGCTTGAGACGCGCGTTATTGATCTCGTCACGCCCATCGGCAGAGGTACGCGTGGATTGATCGTCGCGCCGCCGCGCACGGGCAAGACCACCATCCTCAAACAGATCGCCAACGCCATCACCACGAACCATCCCGATGTTCACGTCATGGTTCTGTTGATTGATGAACGCCCCGAAGAAGTCACCGACTTTCAACGCTCGGTAAAAGCGGAAGTCGTCGCTTCTTCCAACGATCAAGACCTCGAAACACACGTCCGCCTTTCGCGTTTCATGATCGAGCGTTGCCGCCGCATCGTGGAATCCGGCAAGGACGTGTTCGTGTTGCTGGACTCATTGACCCGCGTTGCCCGCGCCTACAACAGTGTTCACGGCGGCAGCGGTCGCACGATGACCGGCGGCGTGGATGCACGTGCGCTGGAGATTCCGCGCAAGATGTTCGCCTCGGCGCGTAAGATCGAGAACGGCGGTTCGCTGACGATTCTCGCGACGGCGTTGATTGATACCGGTTCGCGCATGGATGAACTCATCTTCCAGGAATTCAAAGGCACGGGTAACATGGAATTGATCTTGGATCGCAAACTCTCGGATCGCCGTCTGTTCCCGGCGATTGACATTCCCAAGAGCGGCACGCGCAAAGAAGAAAAACTGTTCGCGCCCAAAAATCTTGAACCACTCCGCAAACTTCGTCGCAGGATGGTGGACTTGAATCCCATCGTAGCGATGGAGGCCCTCAGCGCCGCGCTCAAGAAGCACAAGACCAACGACGAGTTGCTGGCGAAGCTGGGCGGCTAGCTCTAGGACCTAATCTTTCAAACCCCGCGTGGCTCACAGTTGCGCGGGGTTTTGCTTTGTGCGGTAAAGTTTTTGTGAGTTTGTACCGATGTATGAAGGCATGAGAGGGTTGAAACTGCCGCTTCACTGGATTTCTAAAACACGGGAACTCGCCATCGTCATTCTTCTCATCGCCGCATTGTTAGCCACATCGTGCGCCACGACTGGCTTCAAGGATGCGAGGAGAACCGATCTGGAACTCAGGTTTTACACTTGGGATTCCATCAGCATCACCAAGCCGGACACGCGCGAGAATGGTTTTATGCCTGTGTATCAAGTCTCCGAACTTTCGGAACGACTCGCCCGGTTAAACGTGCCGCGTGAACTCGCCGTGGTCGTCGTCGTCAACAACTACGACGAGAAACAGGCGGCAGGCATTGGTGCGAAGTTCAAGAATCATCTCGGTGCTCAAGGTTTCAAGCGCGTGGTCGCGCTTCGCGGTGGCGATCAGATGCCGATTGCTGGATTGCCCATCGCCTTTGACTCGGCTATCTCATCGGGACATGGCCAACCAGGATTCACAGATGCCGCGCCACCGACCGCCGCTGGAGCGGATGTTGCGAATTCATCAATCGCTTCAGTCTGGTAAGTTTCCCAACGCTACGATCCTTGCGGCGGAACTTGAAGTCAGCACCAAGTCCATCCAGCGCGATCTGGATTTCATGCGGGACAGGTTGCAGTTGCCCATCGAATATCATCCGCAGAAGTTTGGTTACCACTACACGGGCGAGGTCACTGCCTTCCCGACGATGCACATCACCGAGGGCGAACTCGTGGCGCTCGTCATCGCGGAAAAAGCATTGGAGCAATATCGCGGCACACAATTCGAGAAACCTCTCCTCAGTGCCATCCGAAAGATCGAGCAATCGTTGCCCGATACCATCTCGCTGAATCTCGCGGACATCGAGCAAACCATTTCATTCCGCACACGCGCCGAGCCGATCCTTAATTTGGAAATCTTCGACGCACTCGCCAAAGCCACGGCGTCGCGGCGGCAGCTTGAACTCACCTATCGCAAAGCTGGAAACAGGGAAGGGGAGTCGCGTCTTGTTGATCCCTACCACCTCGCGAACATCAACGGTGAATGGTATCTCTTCGCGTTCGATCACGCCCGGAAAGACATCCGCACCTTTGTGCCTGGACGCGTTTCTTCGGTGAAACAAACGGGCAAGACGTTTCCGCGACCACAGAAATTTTCCCTAGAGAAACGCTTGCGCGATAGTTTTGGCGTTCACTCTGGCGACGGGCAGTTCGAGGTGTTGCTCCGCTTTGATGCGCGAGTGGCCGATTACGTCCGTGAAAAGAAATGGCACGAGTCGCAGCAGTTGCGCGAACTCAAGAACGGGGGCGTGGAATTGGGGTTGAAGCTGTCGAGCCTCATGGAGATCCAGCGTTGGGTGTTGAGTTGGGGGGGCGATGTGCGAGTGATCAAACCGCGTGAACTGGCCGAAAGCATCCGCGAAGCCGCGAAGAGAATACTTGAAGAGTAGAAGTCACGAATGGACACGAATAAAATCAAGGGGTGGAAGCTTGATTCCTGATCCGCGTTTATGGGTGTCCATTCGTGGGCGGAAATTATTCGTGGTTCAAAGCCGCTTCTCGTCGGCGTCTATGTAGTCCACAAAATTCTTGATGTCGTCGCGATGAGCGATGTTTGCCTGCTCTTTACGCATCTTCAATCGCGCCACGCCTTCCGCGTCATCAGCGGCGGGATAATCCAGCATGTCAGCCAGAAACGCCGCTTTGTCCGCAGCGGACTTCTTCACGTTCTTTTTCACCCAGTCAGACACCTCGCCGTCGGTGATGGAATGTTTCACGACTTCCAACATCTGCGCGTGCGTGACGCCAGCGGCTTCCAGCCAACTCTTGTCAAAACCGCGTGCGCCGAAATTGGGCTGATAATCAGCATGAAGTTTTCCTGCAAGGTGCAGGCGTATCTTGTCCACATAACGCGGCAGATGCGGCCAGCCGTCCATCGTTTCGCGTGGGCTTCGAGGGTAAATGATGTCGCTCATGCTGGGATGATTAGCGGCTCTCCTGTTCCTGTCAACTTCCTCAACCAAACAAAAACTCCACCGCTGTTTCCAGCGATGGAGTTGTGAGAATAGTTCGGCGGGTTACTTCTTCTTCTCTTCAGATTTTTTAGCTTCACCGGCTTCAGAAGCTTTGGGCTTTTTAGTGGAAGCCGTGTTGTTCCATTTTTCGAGGTCTTCCGGCGTCATCTTGGATTTCTCTTCCTTGTTGATTCTGCCGTTTTTGTCGGTGTCATATTTTGCAGTCAGTTCCTTGCGGATGGCTTTTTGTTCCTGGCCGAGAGCGGATTTCTTTTCGGCATTACCCTCCTTTTTAGTTTCCCCCTCGGCGGCGTGGGATGCGATGGCGAGGGCACAGGTGAGGCAGGCGGCGATGAATAGTTTTTTCATAGTTTTATGTTTATGTGTTAAGAGGCGGCCCATTCAGGGTTGCCTCTGGTATGAACGGCATCACGGGTAACAGGTTTCTTCCCGGACGGCAATCCCCGTATTGATTAGTGTCTGACTGTCTAGTGTCGGCGAGATGGTTTCATCAGGACATTGTTCTGGACTTGAGGAGCGGCGTGGGAAAACTGTGCGCCAGTGCGAACGTGCGTCATCTTTAATCCGGCGGCGAAAGGGCAGAAGGCTGAGTGCTTTCGCGCATTGCTGACTTCGATCTCGGCTGAATGTTCACTCAGGCAAACCGTCGCGGCTGGTGATGCGCGCAAACTCGCCGCCGATGCCGTGCGCGAAGGGTTTGAATCCATCATTGCTGCGGGTGGTGATGGGACGTTGAACGAGGTGTTGAACGGCCTAGGGGATGTCCCGGAGGGTTTCAAGCTCGCGCGTATCGGCGTGTTGCCCCTCGGAACGGTGAACGTGTTCGCGCGTGAACTCGGCATCCCCACCAAACCCGAAGCTGCGTGGTCGATGTTGCGTCGTGGGAACGAGCGGCTCATTGACCTGCCGCATGTCGAAAGAGGTGAGGGCGACAACCGCAAGCGGACTTACTTCGCGCAACTCGCGGGCGCCGGTCTCGACGCGCGCGCCATCGAATTGGTGGATTGGTCGCTGAAGAAGAAAGTCGGTCCTCTCGCTTACATCGCGGCTGGATTCAAAGCGCTTGGTGAGGAGCAGTCGAGCATACTGGTTTCCGATGGCGCGCGTTCGGTGACAGGCGAGTTGGTGCTGGTGGGCAACGGTCAACTTTACGGAGGAGATTTCCACATGTTCCCGAACGCGAGCCTGACGGACGGCAAGTTGGATGTGTGTGTGTTTCCCAAAGCCGATTGGGTCACTCTGTTGAAATGCGGATTTCCACTGTTACTCACGGGCAAACCTCCTGCATCGGTCATCGTCCGCATGAGTGCTGCATCGTTCACGATGGTGGGCCGGACGACGGCGCGGTTTGAGGTGGATGGTGAGCTTGGCGGTGCGCTTCCGGCGCGGTTTGGTATTCAACCTACTGCATTGCGCGTGATGTGTCCGTGATTCAAGCACTCCTTGGATTGACCACCGGGGAGTTGCCGGGGTGTTGACTGCAAAGTATCCCGGTTTGGCGCGGTGACATAAAGGGCGTATCTCTTCTGACGGGTGAGTAAAATCAAAACAACGGAGGCGCACATGAATACAGAAAGTCAGACCAAATCCGGAAGCGATACGATACGGTGGTTGAAAAGTATTTTCTCTGCATCCAAGAATGATTCGCAAGCCAGTGCCGCATGTCCTGTCGCCGAAACAGCGGAGAACCCGACCAAACCTCCACGCAAGGAGAAAACCATATTGGTGGTGGACGATGACCCCGTGTTCCTGAAAGCAGCATCCATGAGGTTGCAGTCGGAAGGCTACGACGTGATCACTGCATCAGAGGGGGCTGAAGCTATTCAGATTGCGCGCAGGAACAAACCCCACGCACTCGTTCTTGATGTGGAACTCACTCGGGATGTTGCCGGAGTGCCTTGGGATGGGTTCAGCGTCATGTCATGGATGCAACGGTTTGATGACCTGAAAAACATACCCGTCGTCATGGCTACTGGCGGTGATCCAGTCAGGTACATCAAAAAAGCATTCAGTTCAGGTGCGAGCGCATTTTTCCACAAACGCATGGATCCTCGGCTCCTGATCTCACTTGTCGGGCGCAGCCTGCAACACCCGCGTCTGGCTGATACGGGCTTGGACACGAGCTTCCAGATTTGACACGCGGTGTTTTATTTCGAAAAAACAAGTGGTGGGTTGGCGGGGACT
>JANPGI010000148.1:0-11898 GCA_031423875.1 Verrucomicrobiota bacterium
GCCAACATGATGCGCTTGTTGGCAGCCCAGACGATCAAGTCGTGATCTCCTTCAAGCGCCGCGCTGAACAGGGATTCCGCCGGAAGAAACAACACCACATAATCCAGCGCGTTCGGGAATTGACTTGGATAATCACGATCCGCCAACGCCTTGATCGTAGCCTTGAGTTTTCCTGCGTGGGCAGCGAGAGATTCAGCTCGTTTCGTCGGATCAGCCACTTCGAGAGCGCTCAGAAAATCCAGCTCCGGCACTTTCGCGTCTATGATGATGAAGCGGTCTCCCGGCAGTTTCACAATCAAGTCGGGCTTCTTGTCGTCGGACTGCGCTTGCTCGGTGAAATCGCAATGCGCGCTCATTCCCGCCGCTTCCACCACGCGCCGCAATGTCTCTTCTCCCCAACGCCCGCGCGCTTGATTCGACTTGAGCACCGACCGGAACTGCGCCGTCTCAGCCGCCAGCGACAAGCTGGATGCCGCGAGCGCCGTGAGTTGTTCCTTCACTTTACCAAGCGTATCGGCCTGCGCTGTTTCGCTTTGCTGGAGGCGTTTCTGGTAATTGTCCAACTGTTGCTTGAGCGGTTCGACCAAGCCTTTGATCGCTTCCTGTCGCTGCGCGAGATCGCCTTTGGCCGTTTCCTGAAACTTGCCGAAGGATTGTTCCGCTAGGCGCAAAAACTCCGGTGCGGTTTGTTTCAGCGCATCCGCACTCAACGCCTTGAATGCCTCGCGCAAATCCGCCAGCGCCTTCACCTGCGACTCTTTCGCCTCCAACAGCGTGCGGTCGTGTAGGGAGCGTTGTTCGGCCAACAACTTCTCTGCACTCGCTTGATTTGCCTGCGCGGTGGCCAAAGAGGTTTTGATGAAAACGCTCTCGCTGCGAAGTTGAGTGAGTTCGCTGTCGCGTTGATTGAGTTGCTGTCGCAATTCGTTTTCCAGCCGCTGGTCGGAGGGGGTAACCGTTTGCTTCCCGCGCGCCATCAGTGAGCCGATGAGCCAACCAAGCCCACCACCGACGGCGAATGCAAGCAGGAGTTGAAATCCAAGAGACATCGTTTTTATCGTGCCGACGCGAGGAGGCTTTAACTAAAACCTAAAATCGGGATTGCGCCAGAGTCCTCTCACGTCGGCTGCTAGGTTGCCTAAAAGTGTGCGATCACTTCTATCTCGACGCTCGCTCCTTTGGGCAACGCGGCGACTTGAATAGTGGAACGCGCGGGGAAATCGCCGGTGAAATATTTGGCGTAGATTTCGTTCATCCCGGCGAAGTTCGCGAGGTCGGTGAGGAAGACGGTGGACTTCACCACGTTAGCGAACGTGAGTTTCTGGTCATCGAGAATCGCCTTCACATTTTCGAGCACGCGTTCTGTCTGTGCCTGGATGTCGCCGGTGATCAGGTTGCCGTCCGCAGGGCTGATCGGGATTTGCCCGGCACAGAACAACAGGTCGCCGACGCGCACGGCATGGTTATACGGGCCGACGGCCGTGGGTGATTTCGCGGGTTTGATGATGGTTTTAGTTGCCATAAATAATGTGGGTGTGATTCAACCGAAAGCGGCGACGCACGACAAGATAATAGCTGCATGGCAACAGCTTTTCACGCGAAGGCTTGCCGTGATGGCGATGTGATCGAGCGAATTCCAGCGTATTTCTTGATAATTGACTAAAGGTTTGGCGGCGGTGGCCGATGAACTCCTTGTCTTAATTGACGGGTCGCAAGTCGCCACAAAGAACTTGCCGGGAGAACGGTGAATGCCCGAACCAAAATTCATCCACAGCAAGGACGCTGTGTCACAACAAATGCCCCTCACAAGGGGGCGACTCACGGAATAGAGTTATGATCATCAATACAAACATCGCAGCTCAGACAGGCGCCCGCCTGCTTTCTGATTCCACCAAGGCGTTGAACAAATCCCTCGCCCGTCTCTCCTCAGGACTCAAAATCGTTTCCCCGGAAGATGACGCGGCAGGTCTGGCGGTATCTTCGCGTTTCGACGCGCAGATCAACCGGATCAACGCCATCACCAGCAACGTCAGCAACGCCATCTCGTTCAGCCAGACTCAGGACGGTTATCTCAAGAAGATCGCCAAAGCCCTGGATCGCATGAGCGAACTTTCAGTCATGTCACAGGACGTGACCAAGGGTGCAGCGGACATCGCGCTGTATCAAACGGAGTTCGCTGCACAGGCGAACTTCATCAATGACATGACCACGAAAGCGTTCAACGGCGTGGGCTTGTTGGATGGCACAGACCGTGACGTGACGGTGGATAGCGAAGGCGCAACCTTCACGATCGTGGGCGTGGACGGCTCGGCTTACGATCTGTCTGCCCTGAACCTCACAGCCGGTCCGGCTGCGGCGCAAGCGGCGGTCACAGCCATGATTGACGTGGTGGCTACGGATCGCGCGAATGTCGGTGCGAACATCTCGGTGTTGAGTTCTTACAACGACCAGAACGCAGTCTTGCGTGACAACCTCACCGCAGCAAACAGCCGCATCAAGGACGTGGATGTGGCCGAAGAAAGTACGATGTTCGCAAGGTCGAACATTCTAGTTCAAGCGGGCACGGATGTTGGCTCAGGCCAACGCAGTGCCACAATCGGTTCTCAAGCTGATCGGTTAATTTCAAGGAGTAGTTCACAGAGACCCGCGCCGTGCCAACGCACGCTGCGGGTCTTCGTTTTTAGGTGGGTGGAACTGGACGCGAATGAGGCGGGTGCGTTCACGCACTGAAAAGTTCTCGACCTCTTTCGATAGGTCGGTAGGGAAATAATGATGAAGTCCGAAATCCGCGCTTGAACCTGTGTGCATCGCTCAAATTTCAGATTTCTACGAAGCGATTTCTACACGGATGATAGTTGATGATCTGCTGAATGCCCCTTTGTTCATAGGGTTAAAGTCCTCCACCACATTTACGCCCATCGTGCAGACATCCGGTTAAGTTTATTCCAGACCTGCCGATACAGTTCTTGTCTAGTGACAGGCGGTTGGCAGCCACAAAGAGCCAACGAGGAATACGGTGAAGGCCTCAGCCAAACTTCACCAACACGGCAGGGATGTCGTGCATCAACAAACATCTCCTCACGGAGATGAACTCAAGGAAAGAGTAATAGTATGGTCATCAATACAAACATCGCAGCTCAGACAGGCGCCCGCCTGCTCTCTGAATCCACCAGTGCATTGAACAAGTCGCTCGCGCGCTTGTCCTCCGGTCTCAAGATCGTTTCGCCGGAAGACGACGCCGCTGGCTTGGCGGTCTCTTCGCGTTTCGACGCGCAGATCAATCGTACCAATGCTGTCAGCACAAACGTCAGCAACGCCATCTCGTTCAGCCAGACCCAGGACGGTTATCTCAAGAAGATCGCCAAAGCTTTGGATCGTATGAGCGAACTCTCGGTCATGGCTCAAGACGTGACCAAGGGCGCGGCGGACATCGCGCTGTATCAGACGGAATTCGCGGCCCAAGCTGCGTTCATCAACGACATGGCCACCAAAGAATTCAACGGCGTCGGCCTGTTGGATGCCACGGATCGCGATGTGACGGTGGATAGCGAAGGCGCGACCTTCACCATCACCGGCGTGGATGGCTCGGCTTACGATCTGACGGGTTCAGACGTGTCCACCGGTGCTGCTGCTGCACAAACAGCGGTTACTGCCATGATTGACACGGTCGCCACTGACCGCGCCACCGTGGGTGCCAACATCTCGGTGTTGAGCTCCTACAACGAACAATTGGCGGTTCTCCGTGATAACCTCACGGCCGCTAACAGCCGCATCAAGGACGTGGATGTGGCCGAAGAAAGCACACGATTTGCCCGTAACAACATCCTCGTTCAGGCAGGCACGGCGATGTTGGCTCAGGCAAATGCGACTCCGCAATCCGCTCTCCGTCTCCTCCAATAAGGAACGTTGACCGGTTAGTCGCTACAACGCTCGGACGGCACTTTAGGGTGCCGTCCGAGCAACGCTTTTTGCAGAAGCTGCTAAAGTCTTTCCGCCTCCTGCCGATATTGGCGATGTATGGACTTAGGATTATCGGGACTCGTATCAGGTCTGGATTGGCGCGCGTTGGTGGATCAACTCTCCAACGCGGAACGCATTCCACAGACGCGGCTGCGCTCAGATCAGTCCACCATCGCCAAGCAGAACACGGCTTATTCGGCAATCCAAGGAGCACTTGAGACGCTCCAAACGCGCGTCCGGGCGCTGAACTCCACCGCACTCTTCGATACGCGTAACACGACCACCTCCGATGAGTCTCTTGCAACTGCCACGGCCAGCCCTGGGGCCACCATCGCCTCCTACGCATTCAACGTCACACAGATCGCCACAGCTGCAAAACAAGTCGGCGCATCCGGCGTGGGTTATTCCCTCAATGCCACCAATGACGTGAGTGGACTTTTGGTGAGTAGTTCGCCATTCGCCACTGCGGTTAAAGCGGGCGTCTTCACGGTGAACGGACACCAAATCACCATTGCCGCTGGCGATACGTTGCAGGCGGTGTTCGACAACATCCAAGCCGCCACCGGCAGCGAGGTGACGGCCAGTTATGATTCCGGAACGGACACGATCACGCTTTCCAGTACGAATCCCATCATTCTCGGCAGCGCGACGGATACGAGCAATTTTCTCCAGGCTGCAAAACTTAACAACAACGACACAGGGACGGTGACGAGCGCCACGCAGCTTGGCGTGGTCAAGCTGACGGGTGCGCTAAGTTCAGCGAACTTCTCGACGCCCATCGCCGACGGTGGGACGGGCACGGGTGAATTCAGGATCAACGGCGTGTCCATCACGTTTGAGACTGCTGATACCGTCACGGCTGTGCTGAAACGCATCAACGATTCTGCGGCGGGAGTCACGGCCAGTTACGACACAGTGAACGACCGTTTTGTGTTGGCGAACAAAGTCACGGGCGACATCGGCGTGGCGTTGGAAGATGTGTCAGGCAATTTTCTCCAAGCCACAGGACTGTCTGGCGGCGCGCTTTCTCGTGGTAAAAACCTCCTCTACACCGTGGATGGCGGCGGCCAGATGGTGAGCCAGACGAACACCATCACGGAAACCAGTTCCGGCATCACGGGACTTTCAGTGACGGCACTGGCCACCGGCACCAGCACGATCACCGTGGGTTCAGACACAGCAGTCATCAAAACGGCGATCACCGATTTCATCACCGAATACAACAAGGTGCAGAGCATCATTGACGCGCAGACGGCCAGCACCACGGATTCCAAAGGCAAAGTCACCGCCGGCATTCTTGCGAACGAGGGCGATGCGGACGACATCGGCACGCGTTTGCGCCGTGCGGTCACAGGCGAGGTGACGGGGCTGACCTCCGCCCTGAATCAGTTGGAGGACCTCGGCATTCTTTCCAACGGCACAGACAATTCCATCAAGCTCGATTCCGAGACGAAGCTTGATAAAGCCCTCGCGGAGAATCTCACCACGGTCAGAAACATCTTTGCGGACACGACCAACGGTCTGGCCAAAAAGCTCGACACGTATCTGGAGGCGGTCATCGGGGAGGGGGGTTCTCTCGTGACGCGCCAGTCAAACAACACCAAGCAATCTGCGGCGATGGATGTGCAGATCGCCGACTTGGAGCGCATCGTGTTGTCTAACCGCGACCGGATGCTTCAGAGTTTTATCGCCATGGAAACCGCTCAAGCGAACGCCAATCAGCAATTGAGCTTTCTCAGCCAGCGCTTCGGCACCAGCACAACCAAGTAAGATCACTCAATACCTGCCATGAACCCCAATCGCCCTGCCCCAAGCGAACGCGTTAAAAACTCCTTTCTGATTTTTCTCCTGTCGTTGCTCGCTCTCTCTTCCGGTTGCAAGACCGCGAGCCTGAGCGATCCCGTCACAGGCTCGGGGTATCAACCCAAAAACTATTATCGCTCGCTGGGGCAATTGCCCGTGAACATCCGGCGCGTGGCGGTGTTACCCACCACTTGCGATGACAACATCTCCGACGTGCAACACGGGCGGGATTGTCTCGAATCCGTCATCACAGAGGAGCTGGCCAAGACGAAGAAATTTGAAGTCATCGTGGTGACGCCGGACCAATTGCGTGTCTGGACCGGGCGCACTTCCTGGCGCGCGGAAGAGCCGTTGCCCGCAGATTTCCTCAAAACCCTCAAACGCGCTCTGGAATGTGATGCTGTCTTGTTTGGCCGGATCAGCCAATACCGTGCTTATCCGCCGCTGACCGTGGGATTCAGCTTCAAACTGGCGGACGCGCAGTCGGGCGATTTCATCTGGGCGGTGGACGAGGTGTTTGATTCCAGCGAGCCGAGCGTGGTGAACAGTGCACGGCGGTATCAATTGATGCGGGAACAGTTGCCCGCAGCACTGGCTGATTCGCGCAGCATCCTCACGTCGCCCGGCAGCTTTGGCAGATATGCGGCCAACAGCGTGTTTGAAACCCTACCCGCAAGATAATTGCCGCTGGGACTAAAGTTTTCAGGGTTACTGCCGATACAGCGTTAGAGTCGTGTGAGAATCGCGACTAGTTGCCTGCCAGAAAGGCAAGTTATGGAAGTAAATAATAACAACAACATAGACACAGCCCAGTGGGTGAAGGTCAATCAGACACGGCAGCGCTCGCCGCAGGCCGGGTCGGATACAACGTCGTTCTATCGCGTGGAAGCATTGGACCAAGCGATGCAAGCGACGCCCGCAGTTCGCCCCGAAGCCGTGGAACGCGCGAAGAAGTTGATCGCCGAGGTGCGTTATCCTGGTGATGAAACCATCCGAGGCATCGCATCGTTGCTCGCACTCAAGATCGAGTCCGGCAAAGAGTCCTGAATCACTCAATAGTATGAATCCCAAGAATCCTTGGCAGTCCTATCGTCAAGTCGCCACTCGTACTGCGTCACCCGGTCAACTCGTGTTGATGCTGTACGAGGGCGCGATCCGATTCCTCGAACGCGCCGAGGCGGGATTCCGGCTTGAAGACCCCGTCGAATTCAACACCACCATCAATGACAACATCCTTCGCGCTCAGGACATCGTCCGCGAACTGGATTTTTCGCTGAATGTGGAACAAGGCGGCGAACTCGCCGTCCAACTGCGCCGGCTCTACGATTATTTTGATCGCACCCTGCTCGAAGCCAATCTGCGCAAAGACCCGACCGGCATCGTCGAAGTCACCAAGCGCATCACCGTGTTGCGGGACGCTTGGGCGACGATGCTCGAGAAACAGGGCGACTCGACGGATACGCAGACCTTGACCGCTGAACTCGCAGCGGCGTGACGCAGCAACAACGATCCTGCCATGATCGCAAAGAAAAGTTTATTTGACGCTTATGACTCCTGGGAGCAGTTGACCCAGGCCGAAAGCACGGCGATCCAATGCGGTGACTGGGCGCGCGTGGCGGAGTGCCAGCAATCCAAGCAGACCCTGCAAAAGCAGATCATTCATCTCACCGAATCCGCGCAGGCCGAATGTATCGAGACGGGTTTGGAATCGAAAAACTTCGAGCGCGATCTTCGTCCGATCATCAACAATCTCATCGTGATGGAAACCCGGAACGCCGAACTCATCGCGACCCGGCGTCAGGCGGCGGATGTCGAGAAACTCGATCTCGATCAGGCGTCACAGAACTTGCGCCGCGTTCACAAATCTTACAGCCCACCAACCGCCGCAGTCTGGAATTCGTATTCTTGAGGAAGATACAGTGCCATGATGCCTCCCGAATTTAATCCCACCTCTGGAATGCATCGGATACTCGTCGTGGATGACGAGGAGCTGGTGTTGAAAGGATTACAAGCCACTCTGACGCGCGAGGGTTACAACGTCGTCACCTCATCGAATCCTTTTCTTGCACTCGAAGAACTCAAGAAACATACGTTCTCAGTCATCATCTCGGACAATCACATGCCGGGGATGTTGGGAATGCAATTCCTGGCACAGGCCCGGGACACCCAGCCGAACGCCTCGCGCATCCTCATCACCGCAGTATTGAGTCTCGACACGGTGATTGATGCGATCAATAAGGGTGAAATCTACCGCTTCATCGTCAAGCCTTGGCTGCGCGAGGAATTGCTCGCCACCGTCAAGAACGCCGTCCAACGCTACGAACTGATTGATAACAACACCGTGCTTCAATCGAAAGCCGTGGTGATGAATCGCGAACTCTCCGAGACGAATCGCTCGCTGGAGCTTCAGATCGCGCGCGTTGCCGAGCAGAACGAATCTCTGGGTCAGTTGAACAAAGCTTTGGCGGAAAATCTCCAGCACGCGGTGCAGCTCGGACTCCATGTTCTTCAGACATTTAATCCCGCGCTCGGCAACAAAGCCCGTCGTGTTCATCAGATCTGCACCGCCATCGCCGACACGTTGCATCTCTCGGCGGAGCAGCGGCAGATCCTGGAATTCAGTGCGTGGTTGCACGACATCGGGCTCGTCGCCATCCATCGTGATCTCATACGGCGTTGGGACGAAAGCCCGGGCGGCCTCAAGCAGGACGAGTTGAACGTCCTCCAAAGTCATCCGATCCTTGGCCAGGACCTCGTCAAATTCGGTCATCATCTCGAAGAGGTCGGCGTCATCATCCGCGCACACCATGAACGTTTCGACGGCAAAGGTTTTCCAGACCAATTGAAGGGCGAGGAGATTCCGTGGCTCGCGCGATTGCTCGCTGTCGCCATCGGATTTGCCGAATCAAGTCTTGATGAAGCCAGCACCATTGAAGGCATCCGGCAAGGCAGTGGAAACGCATACGACCCTGAAGCAGTGCGGGCTTTCCTGCGCGCCATCTCCAAGGCGTCCATCTCGCGGAAGGAACGCGAAATACTGATCGCGGAATTGCAGCCCGGCATGGTTCTCGCAAAGGGCATCTACACGCCCAACGGCCTGCTCATCGTGCCCGAAGGCCAGCCGCTCAATGAGGATTCCATCGGCAAGATTCTCAGTCACAACCAGACGAACCCCATCGTTCATTCGCTGTTGGTGTACTGTTGATCAAGCGGTTGGAGGCACATTGCTTCGCCTGTTAATGATACTGGAAGCAGAAGAATACTTCTCAAGCCCGCCTGCGCTTTCTCCGATAAAACAATAGACCTGTAAAAGCGTTCCATCATTCTGAAAAGTCATGAATAAAAGCCCTGCAAAAACTTTCGGTGCCGTGTGGCATGGAGAATTTCCCCTCTCCAACCCACAACAGCAAAAACCTCTCGGCGATATTTTAATAAATGTTTTCTCTGCGCGTCTGCTGCTCGCGATCTCAGTGCTCTACATATCCACGGGCGTGAGCTATGCGGGTCAGTCGCTCGCTGACATGAGTCTTGAGCAGTTGATGAACGAGACGGTGACTTCGGTTTCCAAGCGTGAGCAAAAACTTGGGGATGCGCCCGCCGCCATCTCGGTGTTGTCCAACGAAGACCTTCGCCGTTCCGGGGCTACATCCATCGCCGAGGCCTTGCGCATGGTACCCGGCATGAGTGTCGGCGCGGTCAATTCGAGTCAGTGGGCGATCTCGGCGCGCGGGTTCAACGGCGTCTATGCGAACAAGCTGCTTGTGATGGTGGATGGTCGCGCGGTCTACACGCCGCTCTTTGCAGGCGTTTATTGGGACTTGCAGCAAACGATGTTGGAAGATGTGGATCGGCTTGAAGTGATCCGTGGGCCGGGCGCAACGGTCTGGGGAGCCAACGCAGTCAACGGCGTGATCAATGTCGTAACGATGAGCGCAAAAGACACACAAGGTTCAATGATCTATGGTGGTGGCGGTGATGTTCATCAGGCATTCGGCGGTGGACGTTACGGCGGGAAGATCAATGAAGACACATTTTACAGAGTCTTTGGTAGCTACCAGTTGAACGATGACTATCCGTTGTCCAACGGGCAATCTGCAAATGATTCATGGCAGGGCTGGCACGGTGGATTCCGGCTGGATCATTATGTGGAGCGCGATACACACCTGACTTGGCAATCAGACGTGACCTTCTCTGATCTCGATGACCACGTCTCTGATGCCTACAACGTCAATACACTCGGTCGCTGGACGCGTGAACTATCGGATCGTTCAAGTGTCGAGGCACAGGCATATTATGACAGGACTTATCGCAACGAGGTGATGCGTGCGCGCAGCACCACTGACACGATTGATCTGACGATGCAGCACACGTTCGGTCTTGGCGAGCGCAACGACCTAATATGGGGCATGGGCTATCGGTTCATCGGAAACAAGATCGAACAGACAAGCCCATTGGCAGCTTTACGGAACGGAGATTTTGACCTGCATCTGTTCAGTGCATTTCTTCAGGATGAATTCAAGATCGTGCCTGACAAGTTCACTGTCACGCTGGGAACGAAGGTGGAGCACAACGATTTCACAGGCTTCGAGGTCCAACCCAGTCTCCGCGCTGTGTTCAAACCCACGGAGCACCAGACGCTTTGGGCTGCTGTGTCCCGCGCCGTGCGGACACCTTCGGAGATCGAGGGAAGCGACGTAGGCGCGATTATCGTGGCCGCACCGTTCGAGCCGTTCGGTCCTGGAAACGGATTTTATTACCCGACACTCGTAGGTAACGCAGAGCCGGATGCTGAAGTCTTGTGGGCGTACGAACTTGGTTATCGGTTGCAGCCTGCAAGCTTCATGAATGTGGAGGTCAATGCATTCTACAACGATTACTCACACATCATCACTTATGGGGAGTTTGGGCAATTCATCCCCGGCGCTCCCGTGGGCACGGCAGAAATCCCGTTGATGAATCTGCAATCCGGGGAAACCTACGGCGGGGAAGCTTCAGTGACTGTCGCGGCGACTGATACGTGGCGTTTGACGGCCAGTTACTCGCTGCTTGTGGCGAACATTCAAGGATCGGCGCTTACTGATCCCGAAGGCGCGGAAAGAAGCTCGCCCCGTAATCAGGTGGCGTTGCGGTCGGCTTTAGATTTCACAAAACGCAGCAGCCTCGATGTCCAATGTCGTTACGTGGACAGCATCCGCTCTGTGCCTTCCTATATCACGGCGGATATCCGCATCTCCTACCGTCCGACAGAGAAACTGGAACTTTCAATCGTCGGCCAGAATCTGTTAGATGATCGGCATCCCGAACACGGCGTGGAACTGCTGTCGGTGACCGCCGAGGTGCCGCGCGGTATTTACGGAAAGATCACATTGCGCTTCTGATCGGTTGCTGACGTATGACAACCGGACATCAAACTTTCTGGTGGCGTGGCAGGAATATGCCCACCGAAACAATCTGGAGGTGGCTCGTGAGAACGCTTGTCCCTGCGGCTGTGCTGTCTGTCTCCATGGGATTCGCCGCTGAACCGGTGTCCAAGGAATATCAACTCAAAGCCGCATTCATCTATAACTTCACCAAGTTTGTAGATTGGCCAGATCATCGGTCTGAATCAAAAGATTCGCCTTTTACCATTGGCGTGTTCGGCAAGAATCCATTTGGTGATGAGTTGAATAAACTCGCACAAGGGCGTTCTGTGAACGGACGTCCCATGATCATCAAAAATATCACGAGCACAAATGAAGCGGCATCTGTTGATCTGCTTTTCGTCTCAGATGGGCAAGAGGAATTACTGGGCAAGTTGCTGGGCACAATCCAAAGCACAGGGGTTCTTACCATTGGCGAATCCAAAGCATTCGCAGATTACGGTGGGATCATCAATTTTGTCACCGAAGCCGATAAGATACGGTTCGAGATCAATCTCGATGAAGCAGAACGGGGTGGATTGAAGCTCAGAGCGCAACTGCTGAAGCTGGCCAAAAACGTCCGAAGAAAAACAGAACCAGCCCAGCCATGAACTTCCCCTAATTCCGGGCGCATCTTGACACTGCCCCCGAAAGTTGGCCTGCGGAGGTGTCGGAACGCCGCGTTTACGCGGCAGCAGCATGAGTTGCCACGTTGCTGCCGCCTGAAGGCGGCGTT
>JANPGI010000149.1:0-8535 GCA_031423875.1 Verrucomicrobiota bacterium
TTGGGAATCCATTCGCCGTGCTTGCGGGAGTAGTCGAGGTAGAGCATCGAGGCGACCGCATCCACGCGCAGGCCGTCAATGTGATAGCGCTCACACCAGAACAGCGCGTTGGCGATGAGGAAATTCACGACCTCGTGACGACCATAGTTGAAGATGAGCGTGCCCCAATCCTGATGCGCGCCCTTGCGCGGGTCTTCGTGCTCGTAAAGCGCGGTGCCATCGAACTTCGCCAGTGCCCAATCATCACGTGGGAAGTGCGCCGGCACCCAGTCCACGATCACGCCGATGCCGGCGTTGTGCAGTTCGTTGACGAGGTATTGCAAATCCTCCGGCGTCCCGTAACGACTCGTCGGCGCGAAGAAGCCGGTGACCTGATAACCCCACGACGGATAATACGCGTGCTCGGCCAGCGGCATGAACTCGACATGCGTGAAGCCCGTCTGCTTCATGTATGCGACAAGCGGCGCAGCGAGTTCGCGATAGCCGAACGATTCCGCCTTGGTTTTCTTGCGCCACGAACCGATGTGCAGCTCGTAAATGCTGACGGGCGCTTTCAGTGGATTGGTTTCCTTGCGTCGCTTGAGCCACGCGTCATCCGTCCATTTGAACTTCTTGTTGTTCCAGACGATGGACGCCTGCGCAGGCGGCACTTCCATGAAATAACCGCACGGGTCGGCCTTAAGGCGGATGTGATTGTTGCGGTCCCGCAACTCGAATTTGTAATGCGCGCCCTCGCCGACACCGGGAATGAAAATCTCCCACACGCCCGACATCCCCAACGAGCGCATCTGATGAACGTGGCCGTCCCAATTGTTGAAATCACCCACCACGCTGATGCGTTGCGCGTTCGGAGCCCAGACGGCAAAGCTTGTTCCCGCCACGCCATCCACGATGCGCAACTGCGCGCCGAGTTTATCGTGGAGTTTCCGCTCGTCGCCCTTACCGAACAGATACAGATCCTCCTCGCTCAATGTCGGCAGGAAGGAATAGGGATCACGGATCGTGCGCGTGTTGCCTTTGTCGTCGGTGATGACCAGTTCGTATTTGAAGATCGGCGAGGCGACATCGGTGGACCCCTCGAACAGGCTGGGCTTATGGATGCGGTGTAACTCGAACGCCGGATGAGTGCCCCCGCCCAGCGGACGCAACTCCACTTTTGCGGCATGAGGAATCATGGCGCGCGCGACCAGACCGGGCGCGTCGGTGCGGAGATGAAGACCAAGAATGGAGTGCGGCGAGCGATGCTTAAGCTCTGTAAGCTTTCGCAATTCTTCCTGCGGGAGAATCATGAGCGAAGATTGAACCGTCGCTGGGTTGCTTGCAAAACAAATTCCTGCGTCAGGACAAAATTATCCGCTCCAGTTGGCTCGCCGTTGTCGCGACGTCTCCTTCGGTCCAGACGACGTGATCGGCTCGCGACATCTTTTCCACCACGGGCATCTGTGCGGCGATGCGTTGTGCGATCTGATCGGGAGACCAGCCGCGCGAGGCGAGACGTACGCGCTGCGTCGCGTCCGAACAGGCCAGACAGATGATTGAATCAAATGCGGACTCGGCCTTCGTTTCAAACAACAGCGGGATGACAACGGCAGCCACCGCCCTGCCCTCTGCGCGCCAAACTTCTAATTGAGTTTCCCAGAGGCGAGTGATGCGTGGGTGAAGAATGGATTCGAGCTTGGCGCGCGCGTCAGGGGTGGAGAAAACGAGCGTGGCCAGTTGATCGCGTTTGAGTTGTCCGTCCGAGCCGACGAGGTCGCGACCGAACACGTTTTGGATTTCTGCAAGAGCGGGTTGTCCGGGTTCAACGACTTGCCGCGCGAGATCGTCAGCGTCCACGACGGCAACGCCACGTTCGCGAAGAATAGCAGCGGCAGTGGATTTACCCATGCCGATGCCGCCTGTGATGCCGTAGGTTTTCATAAAAAATGCCGCAGCCCGTTGTCCGGACTGCGGCAAAGAACTAGATCAATCGCTCACGGCACGGGCACTAGAGCGCGATAGTAACGCGGAGAATTCGTCGCGCTTGCCGCATCAGGGATGTGCGCCACGCCGCCGGACAGGATGTTGGTCGAGATCGGCGTCCAAGTTGCGAGATCAGGCGATGTCTCTATCACATAGGTTTGATTGGCCTGTCCCGCGAGATCAATCACATAGGATCCATCGCTCATCCTTCGCAGGCTGAGTGAGCCGGGCGTTGCAGCACCCACAGCGACGCTCAGAGGCAGATCAAGATTATCAATCAATGCGCCATCAAAGCCACTTGCCGTATTCGAGTCCTTTGAATAGCGCCACTCGATGGTGTGCGTGCCTGCGGTGAGATTGAAGCTGTAGGTCTGCCATGCCACTTCACCAGACCATTCGTTGACTTGCGATCCATCCACCAAAAGCCGGAGAACATCCCAAGCGAGTTCCGAGCTGACACGCAGATCAAATGAAGCGACGCCCGCGCGGAAGTTGCCGGTAAGGATCAGAGAGCTTGTCTGGTTGTCAGGGATGTTGCCCGAGCGCGCGGCGAAGGTACCGGCGGAGACATTGGTGTTTTGCACCACCCACGGCGCACCGGAAGAGGTCCAAGCCAATCCAGTGAGGTTTCCACTTTCAAACCCATCGGTGTGCGGCTCTGCAATGAATGCTGCCGTGAGCGTCATGTTACTGTGAACATTGAATGACAGCGGATTCGCCAAAGAAACCAAACTTCCAGACCATTGATTGAAGATGGCTTCTGTGCCGGGTGTCGCAGTGAGCGACGCAAGCGAGTTGCTCGCATAGAGTGCTGTGCTAGGCGTGACCGTTCCGTTTCCTGTCGAGTTCACGGTGACGGTATAGACTTGGCTCGTGGTGAACGAGTAGAAGAGGTTGACAGCTCCAACCGCCCCGGCGAATCCATCCACTGCAATATGGTTCGTCTGGCCCGCCAGAACAGTGATGGTCACCTCGCTAAAGCTTCCGAAGTCGGAGTCGTCGTTGCTCGCGACGTTGGTAAGAGAGCCGACGAGCGTGCCGGAGTAAATGCCGAGAAGCGTGTCATAGCTCGAATTGGTCGTGCTGACATTGAGAACGCCATTGGCCGGCGCGACGAATCTCCACCAGACGGATTTTCCCCCGACGTTTCCGGCGTGGTTCGGCTCATTGAATTCCTTCGTGGCAAGCGTCGTGTCCGGCGCAGTGCTGTTCCCGGTGTTGTTCGTCAGGTTGATGGCGAGGACGAAGTGGTCATTGACGGGCGGCGCCGGGAAGTAATTGACCGTGAGTGCGGCGGTGGCAGAAAGGTTTCCGGCATTGTCGTAAGCCCAAACCTCCAAATTATTAGCGCCTAATTGTAGCAAGATGCTGGAAGCCCAGTTTGTCGTCCCGTTAGCCGTGGTGGCCGGCACCACGCCGTTGACCTTCACCTGCACTTCGCTCAAACCGGATGAGTCCGGGGTCGGATCAAAGGCTGTTCCCGCAAGGGTGATGCGATTGGTGGTGACGCTCGCACCGCTCAAGTGGCTCGTGACGGCGACTGTCGGCGCGTTGGTGTCTGGCACTCCATTCGGTGTGAGGCGCAAACGAATCGTTCCCGTCTGATTCGTATCGTAACCGGCAACGACGATGCGGTAAGTGTTCGCAGCGGTGGCGTTGAAAAAGAGATAGCCCGCAAGGCTGTTCGGGACATCGTCCACAGCGGCCACCTGGGTCAGGCTGACCACATTTGTGCCAGTATAAACGGCGAGCAGAGTGTCGAAGGAACTGCCAGTGGTGTCCACGAGTACCGGCCCCGTGGCGGATGCGGACCAGTTCCACCAGAGCGACGCCGCAGCGGAAGGTACACCCACATGATTGGTTTCACCGGGCTCTATGGATGCAAACTTGTTGAGTGCCAACGCAAGGCCGCCAGCATTGGGGATCTTGGAGGCTGCTACGAAGTTATCGTTCGTCGGAGGGGGAATGATCGAATAGCTCAAAACATTCGTCAGCCCGGTCTTACCCGGAGCGGATGAGACGATGGTGAGAGTAAAATTTGTGGTTACATTTGGCGAGGCGTAGTTGCCTGAGTAGATCGCGTCATTCGCAGCGGCATCCGGTGCTACACCCGCGTTTGCGAAAGTGATGCTGCCGCCGATGGACAATGTCCCGGTGACTGTCGCATTGGTGACTGCGAACAAATCCGTCACGCGGACGAAGAACGGAGCGGTTGTCCCGCCGAGTATGACGGACCCGGAAGGCGGAGCGATGCTGGTTTCCAACTGGCCGTCTGGCAAAGCAACCAGTGCGTTGTAGGCATTGAGCCTGCCGCCAGTCACGCAGCGCCCGTTCAATGAATTGATGGGCACCGCCGAGGCTAGCAGTCGTTCACGAATTTCCAGATAGTTGGCAGTGGGAGTTTGCGAGAGCAACAATGCGGCAACACCTGTGACATGCGGAGCAGCCATGCTGGTGCCCTGAAATGACGAGTAGCTGGAGTCGGTTGCCGCCGTGCTGGAATAAATCGCCACACCGGGCGCGCCCAAGTCCACAGAGTTCTGTCCGTAATTGGAAAAGTTCGCCAAGCGATCTGCGCGATCCAGTGCCGCGACGGAAATGATGTTGTCCAAGTTATAGCTGCACGGATAGCTGGGATTGGCGTCATTGTTGTTCGCGCTGTTACCGGCGGCTGCAATGAACAAATGTCCGGCAGTGCGAGCCGCTGCCAGAGCATCAAACAACGCCTGACTGTACGGCCCGCCGCCCCAACTGTTGTTGGAAATCTTCGCGCCCTTGGCCACGGCATAATTCAAACACTCAATCGCGTCGGACGTGACTCCGCCGCCACTCGCGCCGAGAAACTTGAGTCCCATGATCCGCACGTTCCACGTCACACCCACATGACCGCCACCGCCATTGGCGCGCGCGCCAATGGTGCCGGCAACATGGGTGCCGTGATCGTTATCATCAAAAGGATTTCCTGTGCCAGTGATCGCATTGATGCCGAAGACGTCGTCAATGTAGCCGTTGGCATCATCGTCAATGCCGTTGGTTTCCTTGCCACTGCCGGACTCACCGGGGTTACGCCACATCTGCGTTGCCAAATCTTGATGTGTATAGCGCACGCCAGTGTCAATCACCGCAACGATGACGTTGGTTGAACCTGTGGTGATGTCCCAAGCGGCTTCGGCGTTGATGTCCGCGCCGATGACACCGCCAGAGCCACCGAGATTCCGCAAGCCCCAGAGCGTGCCGTCTTGAAAGCGACTATCAGTAGGTTGAAGATTGGCACTGACGGCGTAGTCCGTCTCCACGTATTCAAACTGGCCGCTGTCTCGTAGGGCTTGTATCCGCGCCACCAACGCATTCGCACGAACGGCTGGAGCTGCGGCCTGAGGCGGAAGTCCATTCGCCTCCAATACCACCAAACCATTCACGATGGGCAACTGCCTGCGGAGTGTCATGTTCGCGGCGTTCAATCCTGTCGCTCGCGATTGCGTGTTCACACCCAGCTTATATTTGGCGAGGATGCGCGTGGGATGAACCTCGTGCTTGCCAAGCTTGATTGTGTTCGTGGTCTGGGCTTGACCCGCCAGAGAAACCATTCCGGCAACGATGAAAATAAGAGCGAATCGTAACTTCAGCATAAAACAATTTTTCCGGCGCGGCAGTCAGAACCGCCATTTTCTAAAATCCACCTGCGAACCCTCTGGATCACGGTTGATAGCCGACCCGATAGTAACGTTGAGGACTTCCAGCGGGGACAACGTCGGTGACGCTGGCCGCTGCGGCACTCGCTGCATTGTTGGTGTAATTCTTTAGCAATTGCCACGTCTGGGTTTGGTTAGTGACGTACTCGATCTTGTAGATCGTGTTTGCCGCCGCAGTCCAACCCAAGTTCAACGTCAACGGAGAGCTGCTGGCCAACGATAGACTCAGCACTGCCGGGTCAAACGGACTTGAATCGAAACCATTCGCCAGACCGTCGCCATCCGAATCCAGAATCAAGCTCTGGCGCAAGGCGCGATTTACTTTGGTGACCTGACCATTCACGAGCAGATCCACTGAGCTGTACGCTCCTGCGTAACTTTTAACCCAGCGCAAATGTCCGCCAAGCTTTCCGTCCAATTGTTCGGCTGGAAGATTGGAGTCGGCAAAATAAATGATGATGTTCGGATCGGTATAGATGGCGGTGTCCACGGCATCAATGCCGACACCGGCGAATTGGAGGTAATCAACGTAGATCGCGTTGCTGGTTCCTGTTCCGTAAAATGCCAGCTCGGCGTCAAATCCAACACTGAGAACCAAACGACCCACCGCCAGATTGTTGCTATATCCCGCCGTGCTGACGCCCCGATCAGTTCCGGGCCATGTGTGATCAATGCTCGCGAAGATCGGTGCGGCTGTCTCCAGACTCGTGCCCAGCAAATCGCCCGATGTGGGTTTACCATTGCCGCTCGCTATCTGTGCATGGAACCCGTCACCACAGACAATCCGGTTCGGGCCGGTGCTTCCATTGTCATAGAGTGTGTTGGTGATGCTGAAGATAACCGCGCCAGCAGTCTGGTTCGTGTAGTTCCGCAACTTGAAGTCAGATGCTTTGATGTTAAGATCGCCACCCGTATCCGAACTGCCGTTCTCCATCCGCCCGGAAACCGTGTCCACATAGAGAATCGTGCCGGAACTCAAGTAGCCCGCGTTCTCGAAATAGGTGCTCCGCGCGTAAATGCCAGCAGCGAAGATGTTGCTGCGGTTCACAAACGTGACGTACGATGGAACATTCGCGACTGGATCGTATCCAAACCTCGCTTCGTTTGGAACAGTCACGTTTCCGTTGTTGGTAAAATATCGGAGGTTGGGCGCATTGCCGGTCGTCAAATTTTGCAGCCCATCACTTAACGCGATACCACCGCCCGGAGCTTCAATCGTCATCCGCTGCGCGTCCGTGTAGAAATTGTTCGTGATGCGCAACGAGTCTCCCAGGAACACGTTCGTAGCGCGGGCAATGAATCCAAACGTGGTCACAGGCGTGGGTAACGCGATGCCATCCGCGTTCATAATCATGACGTGATAATCATAGATGATGATGTTGGTGATCGGTGACACCACATAATTCGGAGGTACATTCGTGTCAGGCGCAAAGTTATTGGTGATGATCAGCACCTGAGTGTTGCTCCACGTTCCGCTCCACAATTGGACGTCGCCGCCGAACCGAGTGACTGATTGCTTGGCAAGACTCTGCATCCTCAATGTTCCGTTGGTCGAACCGAGATCGAAGTTTAGATTGAACGCATCCATGTTTGCATTCGTGCTGCTGTAAAGATGTTTGCTCCGCACCGTCACCAGACCGTCTGAACGGAATCGCGTGCGCTCCAAATTGAGTGATCCCGCGTTGATTTCGATGCGTCCCGCGATGTTTGTGATCGAGCCACCCGGGATGACGGGCTGAACTCCGGAAAGTTTATCCGCTGTGAACCCGTATCCGACCCAACGGGCTGGCGCAACCGCGTTGGTGAAGTTCTGCTTGTAAAGAAGGTCATTTGTGACTACTGAATTCGGCGCATCCCCAAATACAAACTCAAACGGCTGCAATCGGCTGACCATGTACGCAGAAGGCTTATACGTTCTAGGTTGCACCGTATTGTTGGTAGAGATCACCGTGTTCGTGGCTGAAGTCAAACGGTCAGAGACGTATAAAGTCAGTATGTCATCCTGAGTCGTTACAGGGTTGTTGATCGTAGTCGATAACTCAACCGTGATCGTTTGGAATAGATTCGTTGGAGTGACGCTCGGATAAAACCGTGCGCGCGTCCCGACGTTCGTGCTGGAAACAGCCACGAACGCTCCTTGAACAACCCAGTTCGTCACGAGCAACATGTTGGTGACCTGTCCAGTGCTGTTGGTGATGGTCAGATTCAAGGGCGGTCTGTTCGTGATGTTGACGTAAGAGATGGCTGGATACGCAACCGTTCCGAACGCTGTCGGCCCTTGAGCGAGATAGTTGGTCGTGTTACCAACGACCACTTGAGTCAGAATGGCCGCTGTATTGATATTGTTCGTTCCGATTCCCGCATAGTTGTCAATAATCGCGGTCTCCGGAAAAAACACAGTGCCGTTGGTGTTTTGCGATGTACCTTGTCCCAAGAATGGCGCAACCTGCAAACCGCCGCGCTTCAGATTCACATTTGTTCCCCTGAGAGACATCAGCCCCAACTCTCCGACGGACATGATGCCTTCGTTGATCAGGTTGGTCGCTCCGATCAAGAGCTGGGACGTTGTAGAAAGCGTCAGGCCCTGAATTACGAAACCGTCCGAAGATGTGACGGTCCCCTGCGGATGATTATGAAAGACTGCCGCTGCACGACGAATTCCCGCTCCACTTGGCGCATGATCCAGTTGCCAGCCGACTGAACCGCTCATCGCTCCACGATTGGTAAAATTTTCCGTGTTCGAGGTGCTGAACGGCAACGAGGTGAAGATCGAAATCGTCCCATTGTTGACGAAATTGGTCGCGTTGACATTCGGCGGCGTGGTCACCACACCGCTGTTGATGTAAAATGCGTCCACCGCCTGACTCACCATAGGCAGCAC
>JANPGI010000150.1:0-1612 GCA_031423875.1 Verrucomicrobiota bacterium
TAAAGCCCACTCGTTTTTAATCACCCTCAAGAACAATCAGACTGAATCTGAGGGGCTTGAGTTGGTATTAAGCACATCGCGGGATTTATTTGTGCCAGACAAAGATGGGCGCAAACAAATACTGGAACTTCTGGGGTTGGATAAAAGGTATTCGCGGGCGTTTGACCTGATTCGCGTTAAGGGCGCGAATGCAGACAGCAACACGCTTCCAATTTCAAACCCCAAAGACATCACGCTTATCGAACTTAAAACCACGAAAGCAGAATTGCCCCAAAGTCCTTACGGGTTCTTTTTTGGTGCGACCGAGAACGAGTTCAACTTGGCGAAACTGTTGGAGGCTCAATATGAATTCGCATTCGTCTGCCTTCACCCGGATTACAACTCAGTCAAATTCTTGACCTTGGCAGAACTGACTCCGTTGATTCAAAACAAACGGATACAATTCCAAGTGAACCTCAAGAGTCCGCCTCAACCGTAGAAACGGATCGACGATCTCATTCCAACAGATCAAAATTCTTCATCGAAACGATTGAAGATTCATGAAAAAGCCCAGACCACACTGTTCGCTATTACCGGATGTGGAAATCTCGATGCCGAAGTTTGCTGTCATGCGGCACTTTTTGTTGGAGGAGGGCATGGAAACCGTTGAAGAAGGCTTCAGCGTCACTAGAACCAAAAATGACGACTGCCGTGATGTTTTAATCAGCAACTTTCGCGGGACAGAACTTACGGACACTGAAGAAACGAAGGATGGCTGGGATTCGACAACCGAGGATGTTTTGCACCGCGCACTCGATGAGCTTAAGGGAGTCAAAGACCCGCTTGTCGAAGCCGTGAAATTCTTGCTAAATGTAATCGAGCATCAAGACCGTGTTATTCATGAACTCACTATCAGGCCAAAGGTTTAGTTTGCGTTAGAAAAATTCCAAACGTCATGCGCATCTCATCTTCCCATCGGCGCACGGTCGCAATCGCGGCGTTGCTGGCCGGGCTGTGGCTCGGGGGCGCGGCGCGGTCGGACGCAGGCGTCACCGTCATCACGCACGGACTGAACGGCAATGTGAATGGTTGGGTTTCGGGCATGGCGACGAATCTCCCAAGGCATCCCGGTTTTCGCGGCACGAACTTTTCCTGTTACAACATGACCTTCGTCCCGGCGGGCGGCGGTTCATTCAATCTCACGTCAACCCGCACGGCAGGCGGTGCGCCGACCAATTCCGAATCGGGCGAGGTCATCATCAAGCTGGATTGGAGCGCGCTGGCAGATGGCGATTCTTACAACACGTTTCAGGTGGCAGGCGCGGTTCTTCCCGCGTCGGCCAGAGAATCAGACTACCCGTGGCGGCGATCGCACCGAGGGTAGTAGTCAGGCTCGCCGGGGTGTCGTTGAACAGTTCGGCTTTCCATTCTTCAACCGGACGGTCGTAGGCTTTGAGCGTGGGCAGGTCAGGATTTTTCGCCGCAAGAAATCAGTGCGATGATTCTGCGTCGATTGAAGCAGCGTGCGGAGACCTTTTTGGGAGCTCCGGTGACCCGAGCGGTGATCACGGTGCCCGCCTTCTTTGATGAAAACCAACGTCAAGCGACTCGCGAAGCGGGTCAACTGGCAGGC
>JANPGI010000151.1:0-6233 GCA_031423875.1 Verrucomicrobiota bacterium
CCACCGGCGCGCACGGAGTGACGCGCCCTACCACCCTCGCCGTCTACGCCTGGCCCGGTCTCACACTCGAAGACGGTCACGTGAGCCTCCGCCTCTTCCGCAGCGCCGCCCTCGCCCGCGAAGCGAGCTTTGATGGCGTCAACAAACTCATCGTACTCGCGTTGCAGAAAGACCTCGCGTGGTTGCAGAAGGATCTGCGCGCGTTGTGTCGCTTCGATGCCCTCTACGCGCCGCTCGGAGCGAGCGATGAATTACAGGAAACCGCTTTCGCGAACCTCCTCCGTCACGCCCTGCCCTCCGCGCCGCTGCCCGCGCTCACGCAAGCCAACTTCGACGACGCTGTGAAACAAACCCGCGAGCGTCTCGCCGGTTTGCCATCGCAACTCGAAGCGCGCCTGAACGCCATCCTCCCTTTGCGACAGCAGATCGCCACCAAGCTCGGCCAAGCCGTCGCCACCGCGCTCACGCCGCGCCCACGCACCCTCAATGATCTCAGCCAGCTGGGTTCGCCCGCCAAACCTGCGGCGAGCAAACACCCGCTCGCGCTTGAGTTGCACGGCCTGCTGCCGCCTCGCTTCCTTGAGCAGATCAGCTTTGACCGCCTCAAAGAATTGCCGCGCTATCTCAAAGCGCTCCTCACACGCCTCGAACGCGCCACACTGAATCCGCAGAAGGACGCCGAACGCGCCGCGCAACTCGCGCCCTACGCGCAAGTCGTCGCTGGCTTTGCCGTGAAGCCTTCCAACATTCCCGAAGTCCGCGCGATGCAGGAAGAATTCCGCTGGCTCGTCGAAGAATTCAAAGTCTCCCTCTTTGCGCAGGAACTCGGCACCGCCGTCCCCATCTCCGCCAAACGCCTCGATCAAAAGCTGGAGCAGTTGCGGATGTTATCCTGATTCGATGGGGCGGATAAACACCGACGAAGCAGCCGCAAAAGCAGAGCACAGAACGCCAGACCAGCCGGAGCAAGCCGGCAGAAACGCCGCGAACAATATCCAACTAAACACCTATTGACTTACTTTTTTGTAAATGTAGGATAGCCCCATGATAGTAGCAGAAAAGTCTGAAACGGTAAGCTTCTCGATCAAGGGACAGGTGGTGATTCCCCGCCGCCTGCGCAAGGAATTCGAGATCGAAGAAGGCACGAAAGCCACCGTCGTTTCCACGCCGGAAGGCATTTTGCTCAAGCCCATCACCCGCACCTACATCAAAAGTTTGCGTGGGAAATACAAGCACCTGCCCCTGATGGAGACACTCAAAGACATGAAGCGCGAGGAGAAAGACCGCTGACATGGCTTCCAAGGTTTTGGATTCATGGGCGCTGATGGCCTACTTCAAGGGCGAACCTGCCGGACTGGCCGTGGAAGAATTGATTCACAAGGCCAGCGCCGAGAAACTCCGGCTGCTGCTGTCCGTGGTGAACTGGGGCGAAGTTTATTACGGCATGTGGCGCGCGGGTGGCAAGGAAGTCGCCGACTCGGTGGCGGGAGACCTGTCCCGGTTGCCGATAGATGTTGTGGGTGTGGGCGATGATCTGGTGCTCGCCCGACAAGCTGCCACCTACAAAGCCACCCGCAGAATGTCTTACGCCGATTGCTTTGCCGCCGCGCTGGCCAAAGCCAGAAATGCCGAACTCGTCACTGGCGACCCGGAGTTCAAGGAGTTGGAAAAGGAAATCAAAATCAACTGGCTGAAATAGCCACCTTCCGTTCCCGCTGTTGTCGCCCCTCCTCAACCTGGCTCATCGTCCATAGACCTTTCCCTTCGTTTCGCATGGACTATGAGTCATGTCGAAACGCAACGGAATCCTCGCCGCCCTCGGACTGAACGTCCGCCGCCATCGCGAGGCAAAACAATTCACGCAGGAAAAACTGGCCGAACGTGCCGGACTGGACGCCACCTACATCAGCGGCATCGAACGCGGTCTGCGCAATCCCGGCATCAAGAACGTCGCCAAGCTCGCCAAGGCTCTGGGCCTCACCACGGCGGAACTCTGCAAGGGAGTGGACGCGTGACCGGGAAAACCAAATCGCCCCGTAGCAGCGGACGTGAGTTCGCTCAAATTTCCGCCGGAAAGAATAGTCAGAGCCGACTCACGTCGGCTGCTACGATGATCAAGGAAGACGCCCCGCTGTACCGGACTCGACAGGACAAACAGGATTCACAGGATAAAACCCATCCTGACCATCTTGTAAATCCTGTCGGCAAACTCCGCTTCATAGACCTCTTCTGCGGCATTGGCGGTTTCCGGCTCGCCTTCGAGCGCGCGGGCGGCCAATGCGTTTTCTCCTCCGATTGGAACGAGATGGCCCAGATCACCTACGCAGCCAATCACGGCGAGCACCCGCACGGCGACATCCATACCGTGGCCGTGGCGGACATTCCCGCGCACGACATCCTGTGTGCCGGGTTTCCCTGCCAGCCGTTCAGCATCGCGGGCGTCTCCAAGAAACTGAGTCTCGGCAAAAAGCACGGCTTCGAGGACAAGGAACAAGGCAACCTCTTCTTCACGCTGGCCGACCTCATTGATTACCACCAGCCAGAGGCGTTCGTGTTGGAGAACGTGAAGAACCTCCGCAGCCACGACCAAGGTCGCACCTTTCAAGTCATCTATGACACACTGACCAACGCGCTTGGCTACACCGTTTACTATCAAGTCATAGATGCACGGAGCGTTGTGCCGCAACACCGCGAACGCATCTTCCTCGTTGGCTTCAAGGAACGGCGCGGGTTTGAATTCCCGCAATTCCCTGCGGAAGGGCCGAAGCTCGAAACCATCCTCGAAGACAATGTGCCGGAGAAATACACGCTCACCGATCATCTCTGGAAATATCTCCAAGACTACGCGGCGAAACACAAGGCGGCTGGAAATGGATTCGGCTTTGGCTTGGTTACTGGCAAAGATACGACGCGGACATTGAGCGCGCGTTACTACAAAGACGGCTCTGAAATCCTGATCTCACAAGGTCCGCGCAAGAATCCCCGCCGCCTGACACCCCGCGAATGTGCAAGGCTCATGGGCTATCCGAAAGACTTCAAGATTCCTGTCTCTGACACGCAAGCCTACAAACAATTTGGCAACTCGGTCGTCGTTCCGGTCGTCGAGCGGATTGCAAAAGCTGTCCTCGCGACTTTGCGCCGGCCAGCCGATTACCGGCCTGAACTGGTTCTTGCAATGAACGACAGAGCAAATGCGGACGCTGTAAAACGAACGGCTGTGCAAGTGAGTTACCGCAAAGCCAAAGCAAAACAAAAGGCGTAACCCATGAATCTTCTCCAGCTCAAATCATTATTTGTTCAGGCTGGTTGCACGAAGCTATACGCAAAGCCGCTTGCAGAAAACGACAACTCGAAGAACCAAGTTTATTTCGGGCCTGATTTCCAAGCGCTGAATCTTTTTCCCAACACGGGCATTTTCCCCGACAGCAGTACCAAGAATCCAATCTTCAAAGCCAAGCTGCATTTCGGCTGGCTTCAGCCAAACGCACAGTTCGCAGAAGCACCCGGCGCGCAATTGATCCTTTACCCACAATACCCAGAAGTCCGTTTCTCGGGTTTCTTAAAAGGCTGCGCTGCTGCTCCGTCGGATTTGATGGCTGGTAGACTTGTTGGCCGTGTGCTTTTTCTTGGTGTGTCGGCTGACCGCCGCGTGGTTGGATTCGTCGCAGGAGAGAATTCAGAAATTGCTCGCGAGTTCCTTGCGGCACGGCTTGAACCAACGCTTGGAGTGTTTATTGAAATTAAGCTGCCGAAGATTCCAAGTGGTGAAGATTCGCGAACACGATTGCTTGTGGAGTTGAGCCGAGTTCACGGATTGGGCTGGATTGATTCCAAGCAACTCAGTTCAGATGGTCAGTTGAAACCCTGCATCGCTTCGCAATGCGGTGGCTTCACGCTGGAGGCGGAATTGGGCATTCCTAAAAACAGTTCTCCAGAGCCAGATTTTCTCGGCTGGGAGGTTAAGCAGTATGGCGTGTCGGATTTCGAGAAGCTGGAATCCGCCAAGCCCATCACCATGATGACACCAGAGCCAGACGGCGGCTTTTATGGGAGTCATGATGCGGAGGCGTTCGTTCGCAAGTTCGGTTACGCGGATAAAAAAGGCCGGGCCGACCGGATGAATTTCGGCGGTCGGCATTTTGTGGGGCGACGTTGTCCGCCCACCGGATTGACGCTGCAACTGGCGGGCTTCAACACGGCGACTGGCAAGATTACCGATGCCAACGGGGAATTTGCACTGGTGAGTGACGCAGGCGAGGTGGCGGCCTCGTGGTCGTTCAAAAAGATTCTCGAACATTGGTCGCAGAAGCATACGAAGGCGGTTTATGTGCCATCGCAACGACGGCTCGAACCGCAGCGGCAATACGCTTACGGCCACAAAGTTCGTCTGGCGCAAAAGACCGATTCGCTACGACTGTTGCGGGCGTTCGCTGCGGGCGCGATGTATTACGATCCGGGTATCAAGCTGGAAAACGCATCCACAAAGCCGAAGATAAAACCGCGCAGTCAGTTTCGCGTGGCTTCCCGAAACATCACCGCGCTTTACGAGACGGTGGAAACGGTGGTGGTGTGAACGGAGCGCGGCTCTGTGAGCCGCAGCACTGCCGTAGCGAAAGGGGCATTGAGATTTTCCAGCCACCAACGAAACGGCGATGTTGCTGCGGGTCACAGACCCGCGCTCCGTCCGAATCTGCGTTCATCTGCGTAATCTGCGGTTAAAAAAATGGCTGACATCTTCACCAAAGCAAAGCGGGCGGAAGCCGTTCAAGCGCGGAATGTGGAGTGCGGAACGCGGAGTGATTGCCGGGATCAAAAACCGAAATCTTTTGGCGTCAGGCCAGCTTGTCGGATGATGGAGCGGGTGGTGCCGATGGGCAGTTCCTTTTTCGGATGGGGAACGATGGCACTGCGTCCGGTGGCGTGGCGGTATTTGGTGTGGCTGCCTTTCTGCGAAACGAAAACGAAACCATGCTCTTGGAGCACGCGGATGACCTCCCCGGAACCCAGCCGCTTAGGCATTCACCAACTCCTGACCCACGTTGAGGTCGGTGACGAGGGTGTAGGCGGAATCGGGTTCGCCCTCGAAATGGAGTTCGACGGCTTCTTTCAAGCTGGCCACTGCTTCTTCGCGGGTGGCACCGAAACTGGAAACGTCTACGTTGAGACATTGACTGACAAAGAATTCGTCCTCGCGGTAAACGACGTAGGCCATTTGTTTCATGCGGTGAATCTATCAGCAAGGTCGTATGGTTGCAATCATGGCTGATGTCTTTTCCAAAGCAAAGCTGGCGGAAGTGATGTCGCACATCCGTGGGCCAGCGGCGAAAGGCGAGGCGATTCCCCGCTTTGCAACCGAGAACGAATTTCTTTACCCTCACGCCACTGATACCCGTTTAGCCAATGAAGTTACCGTCAGATGAGAGTCGTCCTTGATACTTGTGTGCTGGTGGCAGCAGCCCGTTCCCGGAACGGAGCGGCTCACGCGCTGCTTTCGCGGCTGCCAGATTCCAGCTTTGAACCAGTGGTGTCTGTACCGCTCTTTGTCGAATATCGCGCCGTGCTCCTGCGCCCGGAGAACTTGCTGGCACGACCTGCGGCCCAAGCCGAAGGATTTCTCGACTACCTGCTTTCGGTTTGTCATCTGCAGGAGATATTCTTTTTGTGGCGACCTGGACTGTCAGACGCGGATGACGATCTGATTCTTGAACTGGCAGTGGCCGCAGGTTGTGGCTACATTGTCACCCACAACCTCCGGGATTTCCGGGGAACGGAAAAATGGGGAATCGCAGCGATAACGCCGGCTGATTTCCTTAAACTGATCGGGAAAACAAGATGAGCACTCTGACCATTCAACTGCCCGAAAGCCTGGCCAAGCAACTCCGCGAGTGTGCGGCCAAGGAGGGAGTGACGGTTGACCAACTGCTTTCCTCCGCCGCTGCGGAAAAATTAAGCGCGCTGCTGACCGTGGATCATCTCCGCCAGCGCGCCGTTCGCGCGAAGCGCGAGGATTTTGTCGCTTTCCTGAATGACTCTCCTGATGTTCCGCCGCTGCCGGGCGATGAATTGTGATTTCGTCGCTGACTGTCGTGATGGCGCGACGGATACATGCAAACAAAAAGGCGAACGGATTCCCGTTCGCCTTTCGTGTTTTGAGATTTGAAGTGGTTCAGTCGAGACGATCAGCGCGCCGGGAGTTTTGCGTTCGGGCCGTTGCTGTAACTGGTGGCAATCGC
>JANPGI010000152.1:0-11989 GCA_031423875.1 Verrucomicrobiota bacterium
ACGGCACTAACGTGATCGCCACCACCGCCACGCTGACGAACCAATTCAGCCCCGGACTGCATGAGTTCACACTCATCGTGAGCGACGGCGAATTGACCGGCACGGAGACGTTGATCGTGGAAATCCTCAAGACGGAGGAAGCCGTGCTGCATTTGCAATCGCTCGTTCAAGACTCATCGCTTGCACGCAATGAGAAGGCCGCACTCGGCAACTGGCTGCGCGTGACTGTGACGGCGCTGGAACATTGCAACGTGGATCAAGCCGTGATGTTCCTTGAACGCTTTGAAGGTCGCGTGGCCGAACGCATCTCCGTGATCAACGCCAAAGATGCGGAGCGTTGGATCACAATCTCCCAAGCTATCCGTGAAGTGGCTGGCCTGTGTGATCCCGCGCATCGCCCCGGTGGCGGAAACGGCAATCAAGAAAACCCAAAATCAAAGTCTGAACAGGAGAGTTCGTCCTCTGGACACGGTGCGGAAGCGTCCGAAGTTAGAGGCGGGAAATCTTCTCCAAGATAGACGTGGTGGATTTACCGGGGACAAAAGGCAGGATGACGATGCGGCCACCGGCTTGTTCCACGGTGCGCCGCTCCTCTTGGTTCAAAGTCTCAAGCGTGTAATCTCCGCCTTTCACGTAGATGTCCGGTTTCGCTTGAGCCAGAAAGCGTGTGGCGGTTTTATCCGCAAAGATGCAGACGCCATCCACGGATTGCAGGGCTGCCAGCACAGCGGCACGGTCAAACTCCTCGTTGACCGGACGCGTCGGGCCTTTTAATTGTCGCACGCCATCGTCGCCATTCACACCCACGATCAACACGTCGCCATGATTCCGCGCCGCTTCGAGATAGGAGACATGGCCGAGGTGCAGCAGATCGAAGCAGCCGTTGGTGGCGACAAGTCTGCGCCCGCTCTTGCGTATGGCATCACGCCATTGGGGGAGGTTTTCCCAGGAGATGATCTTGTCGCGAAAATTCACGACGGGATTCTGGCTGATGCGATTTCCGCTTGGCAACGCTTTTGATTTTGTGATCGTGGCGGCAGCATTGACCTTGACGCCACGCGCCCGGCGCGGGTACACCAAACCATCGCTGGATAATAGTATCCAGCATCAACCCACCTCCAATGAAACGAATTGTCATCGCCACGCTCGCAGTCATCATGCTTATCGCCTCGTCGCTTTTTGCACAGGACGAGAAACCAAAAAAGCGAGATGGACTCGAAGGCCCCGCCGTCGCCCAGCTTGGCGTCGTCGCGGAAATCCAAGTGCCCGTCGGTCACGTTTTCTTCGATGGCAAGATGACACGCGCCATGATGGAAGCCGCAGGTGAACCTGTCGGCGGAAATGAAGTCGGATTCCTCTCGCCTACGAATCGCGGCTGGGCGGTTTATTTTCAATTCGCCGATTCCGGATATGTGAAGGATGACGACAAGGACAAGCTGGACGCCGACAAGCTCCTCAAATCCATCAAAGAAGGAAACGACGAGGGCAACAAGTATCGCAAAGAACACGGCAACCCGACGCTGGACATCGTGGGCTGGGATCAAAAACCCGCCTACGACGCCACCACGCATAATCTCACCTGGGCCATCCGTGCGACGTGTGAGGGCGAACAGATCGTCAACTACAACACGCGCCTACTGGGGCGCAAAGGCGTGATGGAAGTCGTGCTCGTCTGCGATCCCGCTGACTTGCCAAAACATCTGCCAGAGTTCAACGCGCTGCTTGCGGGCTATAAATATTCCACTGGCGAGACTTATGCGGAGTACAAGCCCGGCGACAAGATCGCGAAATACGGACTCGGCGCACTCGTGCTGGGCGGTGCGGCTGTCGGTGCGGCCAAGCTGGGATTGTTCGCATCGCTCTTTGTTTTTCTGAAAAAGGGATTCAAGTTCGTGATTCTCGCAGTAGTCGCCATCGGCGTAGGCATCAAAAAATTCATCAGCAGGTTCTTCAACAAGAACAGAGACGACTAGAGTGTTACACAAACTCCGTTTCTCGCTGTCATGGGTTGGCAGGGCGCATCACTTCGTGCGCGCCGCTTCTCGTCAGACACGCGACGGCGCACACGGAGAGACGCGCGCCACCATCACCGCATGACCGAACTCCAGTGGATCTTTGCCATCCTCGCCGGACTGTATGCGTGGGAGTGTCTCGGCTGGATAAGGCGTGGCGGCGTGGCGTTCAGTTCGATGACTAGTCGCCGTTGGCGTATTCAACATCCGACCAGTGCAGTCGGAAATCATCGCGGTGGATTTGTTCTCGCCATGCCGCTCCCGCCGCTTGGAGATATGCTCGTCGCGAATCAACTTCCGTTTTCGCTCGGCACGGATGGCGTTCTCTTCTTCGTGGCGATGAACATGAATCCCGGTTGGCGGCCCGCGCAGAGTGGGCGCTTTCTGACGTGGGAAGACATCGGAAAACTTCATCTTGATGGAAAGAAACTATTTCTCGCCAAAGATAAAATTCACGCCGCAGCCACGCCCACTCTCGCGAGTCACCTGTTCCAACTGCTCTCCACTCTCTCAAAACTCCCGACGGAGCAGCGCGAATCGGCGATCAAACAACTGCTCCGCGATGCGATGGACACGAAGCGGATCGTGACGTTGAAGGAAAACCTTCGTCCGCGCACGAGGCATGTTCGGTTGCTCGCCAACATTCTCTTCGTGCATGTCTTCGTCGTTGCGCCCGTTCTCATCACGCTCATTGGAATCCATGTCACGTGGCTTGGTCTTGTGATCGTGATGTTCGTGCTGACATTGAGCATCGCAAGATTGTTTTATCGCGCGCACCGCGAGTTTTATCCGAGCGCGAAGGAGGAGCGCTTCACCCACACGCTCACGACGGCGCTGGCTGTCGCCACCTCCATGCGCGCCCACGACATCGTCTCGCGTCCGTTGGTGGAAACATTCCACCCCATTGCAGTCGCAAAAGTCTTGCTGGATGATGCCTCATTCCGCTCGTTCGCCAGAAACATCCTGCTCGATCTGCGGCATCCGATGTTGCCCGTCTGCCCCAACGCACACCCGCAGGCTGCGACCATGGAGATGTTTTTCAGAAGCTCGACACTGGAGATCATGGAAGCGTGGTTGAGAGAAAACGGAGTCGCGCCTGACGAACTCTGTCGTGCGCCAAAGCCGCTGGATGAAACCTGCCGCGCCTACTGCCCGCGTTGCGAGGAGCAGTTCACTTCTGCGGAACATTCCTGCGCGGACTGCGGGGGGATTGAGCTTGTCGGATTTCCAACCGCAACGGAGCGCGGGCGGTCCCTCGTCCGCAGCGCGTGAACAAAGGGTCACGCGTCGGATTGTCCAAAATCTCTCTGGTTGGCGGAGTGCTGCGGGCGGAGACCGCCCGAGCTCCTTCACTTGCAGCCGAATAGTTTCTTGCCGCGAATAATTTCCGCGATGGGCGGAGGCACTTGCTTCTCCCATTCGCGGTCCCCGGTCTGAAGTTTTTCCAGCACCCAGCTCGAACTCACGGCGAGATGATCCGCGTTGTAGTTCTTGATCTCTTGGATGAATCCATTCGTGACAAGATGTGCGTAGAGATGGCTCAGGTGCGGCGCGGGCTGGAATGTATCCAGCGTCATCACCTTGCCGGTCTCGCGACTCAGCCACGGATAGACGTATAGTTTTACATCTTTGCGGAACAATTGACCGAGTGATTCCATCAAGCCGCCGCCGAGATCGGTGTAATTCTTTTCATCAAGAACATCCTTGAGCCGCGAGAGGCCGAGCGGCAGGCCGATGCTTTTAGTCGTGTAGGTGGAGAGGAATTGCACGAGCCGATGATACCGGCGGAAATTCGAGATCAACACCGGGCGACCCAGCGCGCGCAACGTGTCCACGCGATCCAGAAAATCTCCGTGGTCAATCACATCGCCGACTTGGAGCTGCTTCAACGTCATCTCCATCAGCGTCACAGGTGTTTCGCCGCCGAGAGACTTTTCGAGGACGAACTGTTCGTGCGCGCGTTCGAGCATGTCGAGCATCGGATTGGTGAGCGGGCGGAAGCTGCCGCGCTCGACGAGCACGGGTTTCTTGTAAAGCATCTCGCTGGGGATCACGCTTTCGCCGTCGGCGGTGAAGATCGCGGCATCGGATAAACCTTGCTCAACGAGCTGCAACGTCATCAAGCGATTGTCCACTCCCGCGAAGCACGGGCCTGAAAACTTCACCATGTCTATCTCCACGCGATCACGAGTCAATCCATCCAGCAGCGAAACGATGAGGTTGATCGGGCTGGTGTGTTTGTAAAATGCCGAGTGGATGAGATTCACGCCTACGATGCCGAGCGCTTCCTGTTCGCGTACAGGTTCGGGATCAAGCAGACGAACGTGAACGATGATCTCGGAAGGGCGTTGACGTGGCGCGCCTTGAAAACGGATGCCCATCCAGCCATGACCGTCTTCCTGCCGCGTGAAACTACGCGTGGCAACGGTATTCGCAAACGAGAAGAAAGAGGTTTTGTCCCCGCGCGGTTTGTCGAGGCGCTCGATCATGAGGTTGTATTCATGATTGAGCATCGCCTGGAGTCGCTGCCGGCTGACGTAGCGTTCCGCCGTTCCGTAGATCGCATCGCTCACCGTCATGTCGTAGGCGGAAATAGTTTTGGCGACCGTGCCCGCCGCTCCGCCGACACGAAAGAACCAGCGCGCCACTTCCTGTCCCGCACCGATCTCGGCAAACGTGCCGTACTTGATCTTGTCGAGATTGATCTGAAGTGCTTTTTGATCGGTGTTCAATTTTTCTTCGTTCATGGGAGTAATAATTCTATTACGGCTGGCAGGCCGCGAGTGTGACACGACACCGAGGGTGTATCGGCAGAACCGACACAGACCTTGAGCGTGCCTCCTGTTCGTTCTGGGTCAAGTAAGCTCGCTATCCCGTTTCACGCCTCCTTCAACTTCACCAGCAAATCCTTGCTCTCCACCGCGTCGCCGACCTGCACAGGAATCTGATCCACCACGCCATCCACCGGCGCATAGATCGTCGTCTGCATCTTCATCGCTTCGAGCACCGCGAGCTTGTCGCCTTTCGCCACCTTCGCGCCAACACTCACGGAGAGTGCGGTCACGAGGCCGGGGATCGGCGCGCCAACTTCGGCGGGCTTCGCGGAATCTGCTTTCGCACGCGCTTTCACCGTCGGCTTCACCGAGCGATCCACCACGGACAACTGGCGGCTCATGCCGTTCAACTCGAACGTCACGGCGCGTTTTCCTTCCGCGTCCACCGCGCCGATGTTGACCATACGGATGAACAGGGTTTTTCCAGCCTCGATCTCGATGGCGACTTCCTGCCCCGGTTTCATGCCGTAGAAAAACGCTGGCGTCGGCAGCACGGACAAGTCACCACTCGCGTTCACCTTCTTCACAAAATCTGCGAACACCTCGGGATACATCACGTGACTGAACACGTCATCCATCGTCGCGTCGCGCTTGAGCTTGGGCGAAAGTTCCTCCGCGATTTTTTTGAAATTGAGCGGCTTGAGTTCCGCGCCCGGACGACCCTTGATCGGCTTGCGTTTGCCGAGCACGACCTCCTGCAACTTTTTCGGCCACCCACCCATCGGCTGACCGAGGCCACCGCTCAACATATCAATCACCGACTCCGGGAACGGCACGCTGCCGGGTTCGAGATTCAACACATCGGCGGGCTTGATGCCGCGCGTGACGAGGAACATCGTCATGTCTCCAACCACCTTGCTGCTCGGCGTGACTTTCACGATGTCGCCGAACAACTGGTTCACCTCGGCGTAAGTGCGCGCGATCTCCGGCCAGCGATGACCGAGTCCCATGGCTGCACCTTGCTCTTTCAAATTCGTGAACTGTCCGCCCGGCATCTCGTGCAGATAAACCTCCGCGCTGCCGGCTTTCGGCGACGTGTCGAACGGTGCGTAGTAATTGCGGACTTGCTCCCAGTAATCAGCAAGCTCATTGAGCGCGTCGAGATCGAGTCCGGTGTCGCGCTTCGTGAATTGCAACGCGGCGACGATGGAATTGAGATTCGGCTGGCTCGTCGAACCGGACATCGAAGCGTTCGCAAGGTCAACAATATCCACGCCCGCTTCAGCAGCGGACAAAATGCTCGCCGCCGCGATGCCGCTCGTGTCGTGCGTGTGAAAATGGATCGGGATGCCGACTTCGTCTTTCAACGCCTTGACCAACGCGTGCGCCGCCGCCGGACGACACAGCCCCGCCATGTCTTTGATCGCGAGAACGTGCGCGCCCATGCGTTCGAGTTCCTTCGCGAGCTTCACGTAATACTTGAGCGAATACTTGCTGCGCGATTTGTCGAGGATGTTGCCCGTGTAACAGATCGCGCCTTCGCAGACCGCGTGAGTTTCGTTCACTGCTTCCATCGCCACCTTGAGGTTCGGCAGATAGTTCAGCGAATCGAAGATGCGGAAAATATCCATGCCCGCCTCGGCGGAATGTTTCACGAAGCCGGCGACGGCGTTGTCGGGATAATTGGAATAACCAACAGCGTTCGAGCCGCGGAACAACATCTGGAGGCAGATGTTCGGAATCTTCTCACGTAGGGCGCGCAACCGTGTCCACGGGTCTTCATGCAGAAAACGCAACGCCGTATCGAAGGTCGCGCCGCCCCAGCATTCCATCGAGTAAAGATTCGGCGTGCGCCGCGCGACGGCATCCGCCACGGCGAGCATGTCGTAACTGCGCATCCGCGTGGCGAAGAGTGATTGATGCGCGTCGCGGAACGTCGTGTCGGTGACGAGCAACTGCTTTTGCTTGAGCGTCCACTCGGCAAACTTCTTCGGCCCGAGTTCGAGCAGCAATTGTCGCGTGCCCTTCGGCGGCGTCTGTTTGTGATCGTAGGCTGGGATGCGCGCGGCGGTGAGGATTTCTTTCGGCACGTAACCCTTCGCGTGCGGATTGCCGTTCACCGTGATGTCGCCGAGGAAGGAAAGCAGCTTCGTGGCGCGGTCGCGTTTGGCTTTGAATTTGAACAGCTCAGGTGTCGTATCAATCAACGTGGTCGAAGCCTGACCGCTCTTGAACGTGTCGTTGTGGATGACGTTTTCGAGGAATGGAATGTTCGTCTTCACACCACGGATGCGGAACTCGCGTAGCGCGCGATCCATGCGTTGCAATGCCGCCTCAAACGTCGGCGCGCTGACGGTGAGCTTCACCAGCAGCGAATCGTAGAACGGCGTGACCACCGATCCCGCGTAGCCCATGCCGCCGTCGAGTCGCACACCGAACCCGCCCGCGCTGCGGTAGGTGAGAATGCGACCGTAGTCCGGCTGAAATTTATTCTCCGGGTCTTCCGTCGTGATGCGGCATTGCACCGCATACCCGCTGCGGCGGATGTCATCCTGTGCTGGGATGCCGACTTCCTTGCCGTGCATCTTTTTGCCGTCGGCGATGAGGATTTGCGAGCGCACCAAGTCCACGCCCGTGATGACTTCCGTGACGGTATGCTCGACCTGGATGCGTGGGTTCATCTCGATGAAGAACCATTCCTTCGAGTCCTGATCGTAAAGAAATTCGACCGTGCCCGCGTTGTCGTAACCGATCTCTTTGCAAAGTTTCACTGCGGCTTCGCAAAGTTCCGCGCGGACTTTTTCGTCGAGTTCAACACTCGGCGCGATCTCGATGACCTTCTGGTGACGGCGTTGAACGGAGCAATCGCGTTCGTGCAGGTGAACCACGTTGCCGTGTTTGTCGCCGAGGATCTGTACCTCGATGTGTTTCGCGCGGGGAATGTAGCGTTCGAGAAACACAGCGGGATTGCCGAACGCGCGGCCTGCTTCACCCTGCGCTTCATCAAGCAGGTCTGCGAGATCACCGGGCTTGGTGACGACGCGCATCCCGCGTCCGCCGCCGCCGAACGCAGCTTTGATGATGAGTGGGAAACCAATTTCCTTCGCGGCCTTGAGCGCTTCACCGCGATCTTCGATGGCATCTTCCGTTCCCGGCAACACCGGCACGCCGACCTTTTGTGCGAGGGCGCGGGCGGCGGTTTTGTCGCCCATCTTGCGCAGCAATTCCACACGCGGTCCAACGAACGTGATGCCCGCTTCATCGCACGCCTTCGCGAACTCGGCGTTCTCAGAAAGAAATCCGTAGCCGGGATGGATCATGTCCACGCCCTTTTCCTTGGCGAGCGCGACGATGCTGGGGATGTCGAGATACGCGCCGACAGGCCCTTTGCCCTCGCCGACGAGATACGCTTCGTCTGCCTTGAAGCGATGGATCGCGAGCCGATCTTCCTGCGCGTAAATCGCGACGGTGCGGAAGCCAAGTTCAGTCGCCGCGCGAAAGACGCGGATGGCGATCTCGCTGCGATTGGCGACGAGCAGTTTGCGTTGGCGGGTCGGAACAGTTGGCGTGGCAGAACTCATAAATAAAACTGCGCCGATGAAACTCGATTCACTCACGTCAGGCAATCTTGGAATGAGATTCCAACGATCAACTCATCATGAAAGTGCAAAGCAGCCAGCCGCTCAAATGCGCGGTCAGGCCTTGCGGATCATTTTCGCCGCGACCATGCCGCCCAGCACCATCGCGGACAGGATCAACCAGTTATACTTCGAGCCAATGAACGAGTAGTGATGGCTGATCATGAGGAACACGACCGGGATGACGATGAACGTGTTGTGTTTGGAACGCGTTTTGGCGCTCGCGCCTTCAGCGAGGTTCGGTTCTTGACCAGCCTTGAGCGCGGCGACCATGCGTTTCTGCGGCGGCAGGATGCGCATCCAGACGTTGGCGGTCATGATCGTGCCGAGCATCGCGCCGATTTGCAGGAACGCGGCGCGCGCGGGGAACAACGCGGGTTTATTGATGTGCAGCGAGCCGAGGTCGAGTTTCAACGGGCACATGAACAGATACGCGAGCAACACGATAAGCAGGTAAGAAATGATTCCGCCGATCAGGTCGTTCTTGAAAACTTTCGTCCACAGCAAATCGTAGACAACCCAGCCCAGTAGGATGAATCCCACGCTCATGCCGATCGCCTGGCCTTTGCTGAACGGCCAATCCTCGAACTCGACGAGTTTGCTGCCGTGATAATACATCAGGCCAAACAGCAGGATACCGGTCAGCCAGGTGAAAAAAGACTCCCATTTGAACCAATGCAATACGCCGGGCATCATGGTCGGGCGCTTCTGTTTTTCTACGAGATAGAAGCCGCCGCTGTGAACCATCCAGACGTTCTTCTCAGATTTTTCGCCTTCCTTGGCGGGCTTGGACTCCAGTTCGGTGAACCGCCCATCCAGCCAGGTGAAGAAGAAAGTCGCGCCCACCCACATGATGCCGGCGAAAATATGCGTCCACCGCAACAGCATCTCGATCCACTCGTTCATTTCAGGATTCATGTTTCAATTTAATTCGTGTGCCAAGGTGAAGTGATGGCGGTTTGGGTCAAGCCTGTTCTATGGCCGTTGCGCACATAGTAGGTGGTGCGCGATAGTTTGTGAAATAAATCACGAAACCTTCTTGCTTGCCTCCAAAGTGCTGGCTAACTTTTCCCTGCGTCGAAACCGGACCGGCGTTTCCCATGCAAGAGACCACTGAAGTCGGCTATAACTCGAAGATCGAGGGTGATGTCATTGTCACCCGGGTTGACGCTGCCCTGAACTGGTTTCGCAAGAACTCCATCTGGCCGATGCCGATGGGGTTGGCCTGTTGCGCCATCGAATTGATGGCCACGGGCGCGAGTCGGTTTGATATTTCACGGTTCGGCATGGAGGTCATGCGGTTTTCACCCCGCCAATCGGACTGCATGGTCGTCGCGGGCACGGTGACTTACAAGATGGCGCTGGCGGTGAAGCGCATTTACGACCAGATGGCCGAGCCGAAATACGTCATCGCCATGGGCGCGTGCGCCTCGACGGGCGGCATGTATCGCAGCTATTCCGTGTTGCAGGGCGTGGATCAAATCATCCCCGTGGACGTTTACGTGGCGGGCTGCCCACCGCGTCCCGAAGCACTACTCGACGCGCTGATGAAATTGCAAAACCAGATTTCACGCGAGCCGACCCTCAGCAACTTGAAGAAACTAACCCCGCTACCGGCCAAAGTTTAATTTCTCGAAGTGAACGCGACGGACTACGCCAACAAACTCCGGGAGAAATTCGGGGAACTCATCTCTGCGCCCGCAGAGTTTCGGGGCGAAATCACGCTGAACGTGGCGGATGCCGAACGCATCGTCGAGATTTGCGCTTTCGCAAAGAAGGAACTCGGCTTCGACTACCTCGCGGATATTTCCAGCATTGATAATTACGGGGAAGATCCCCGCTGGACTGTTGTCTATGAGCTCTACGGTATCGGTAATGGAGCTTACCTTCGCCTCAAGATCTCCGTTTCCGAGGAGAAATCCGAGCTTCCGACCGTGACGGGTGTCTGGCGCACGGCAGATTGGCACGAACGCGAGATTTACGACATGATGGGCGTCCGCTTTCGTGGCCATCCTGATTTGCGCCGCATCATCATGTGGGAGGGTTATCCCCACTTCCCGCTCCGCAAAGATTTCCCGCTCGGCGGCAAGCCGACGGATTTGCCGGAGATCGCTTTTACCAAGACCGCGCCCATCGAAGGCGGACCGTTCGTGACAACACCGGGTGGCAAGGATGCCATTGAGCGTGAACCGCGTGTGCGCACGCCGGAGAACTGATTTTCATGGCTACGAAGATAAACGCGGAGACGCAGAGGACGCGGAGAAACGCCGAGGAAATGTTTTTGTTTTCTCTGCGAACCTTTGCGCACTCCGCGTCTCTGCGTTTATTCCCAGCCAATTAAGCTAATGCCCGAAGTTCAAGAAATCGAGATTCGCGACTCTGCTGCCAAAGCGGCGGCGGTGGCGCGGTCTTTTCCGCCCGCCGAAGATTTGCAGGACATGCAGGGCGAAAAGATGGTCCTCAACATGGGGCCGTCGCATCCGTCCACGCATGGCGTGTTGCGCATCATTCTGGAATTGGACGGCGAGATCATCACCAAGGCGATTCCCGACATCGGCTATTTGCATCGCGGTGACGAAAAAATCGCCGAGAACATGACTTACACCCAGTTCATCCCGTACACGGATCGGCTGGATTATCTCGCACCGATGGCGAACAACGTCGCCTACGCGCTCGCCGTCGAAAAACTTCTCGGCATCCACGACAAACTTCCGCCGCGCTGCCAATACCTCCGCGTCATTTGCGCTGAATTGGCGCGTATTTCGTCGCATCTGCTCGGCGTGGGTTGTTTCGCAATGGACGTGGGCGCAATGACAGTTTTCCTGCTGACGTTCACCGAGCGCGAAAAAATTTACAACCTGTGCGAATCGCTAACGGGCGCGCGCTTCACAACGAGCTACACGCGCATCGGTGGGGTTTCGCGCGACACCCCGCCCGGTTGGTGCGACGCGGTGCGCAAGTTTCTCAACGAAGTCGTCGTCAACATCGCCGAGGTCGAGACACTGCTTACGCGCAACAAAATCTGGGTTGATCGCACCAAAGACGTGGGCGTGATCTCGAAGGAAGAGGCGATTGATTGTGGTTTGAGCGGCCCGAACGCTCGCGGCAGCGGCGTGGATTACGATCTCCGTAAAGCGCAGCCGTATCTTTGCTACAAGGATTTGCAATTCGACGTGGTGCTCGGCTCGGTGGGCGATTGTTACGACCGCTACCTCGTTCGCATGGAAGAAATGCGCCAGAGCGTGCGCCTCGTGCATCAGTGCCTCGACAAGATTCCTGGTGGCTTCGACAACGCGTCGAAAGAGCCGGTCAATGTGGCTGACGGCAAAATTGTTTTGCCGCCGAAGGACAAGGTCATGTCGAGCATGGAGGAATTGATTCATCAATTCATGCTCGTGACGCAGGGCATGAATTGTCCGCCCGGCGAAATTTATTTCGGCCACGAGAATCCGAAGGGCGAACTTGGCTTTTACATCAATAGTCGCGGCGGCGGGACGCCGTATCGCATGAAGATTCGCAGCCCCAGCTTCGTGAACCTGAGCATCCTGTCGCATCTGTTGCCCGG
>JANPGI010000153.1:0-4469 GCA_031423875.1 Verrucomicrobiota bacterium
ACTTTCCGCGCTGAGAATCCCGGCGATGCGTTGAGCGCCATCGCGCTGCTGCCACACCGGCAAGCGCGTGTGTCCACTCTCACGGAAAACTTTCATCGCGTCAGCAACAGTGGCTTCGGCAGAGATGGTCACGACCTCGGACATCGGCTTGATGATCTGGCGCACTGTGAGATTCTCCAGATCGAGAACACGATTGATCATCCCCTGCTCTTCCGTGCTGAATACCTGTTCAGATTCCTGCATGGCTAGCCGCAACTCCTCACGATTGCCGAAAAGATGACCGGAAAACTTTTTGCCGCCCGTCCATTTCAGCAACAGCCGCGCGCACCATTCCACCACGGCCACGATGGGCCGCAATCCGAGATGCATCGCGCTGAACGGCTTCGCCAGCATCAGACACAACCGGTTCGGATACGTGCGGAACAACATCTTCGGCAACAGATCGAAGAACGTGTAGAACACCACAACCACCACAAAGAACCAGAGCGCGAACCAGCCGGAACGCACTGAGACCTGTCCGTGCAACGTCGAAAAGAACCAACCTAATGCCACGAAGTTCACCAGCGTATTCCCGACGATGATTGTCCAAAGGAAGTTTTCCGGGTTCTCTAAAAACTGGTGTAGCACACGCGCAGAAGATTTCCCTGCGCGCATCTGTTGTCGTATCCGCAGCCGGCTCAACGCGAACACGCCCGCTTCCATGCCGGAAAGCAGGAATGACAGCGAGAGACACGCGCCAAGCAGTAGCAGAATGAGAGGATTGGTTTCCATGCGTCAGTGGGAACATCCAACATCCAACATCCAACGCTCAACAACCAAAGCGCGGCCTACGGACATTTCGTTCGATGTTGGACGTTGGATGTTGGATGTTGAATGTCTTCCCATTTTACTTCATCTCTTCCACCAGCAGCTCCCTCACGCGCCGCTCATCCACGAGATGAGCTGTGAGTTTTAATCTACGATACGTGGCCGACTCACCGGCGTTCGGCACCACATCCAAAAGTTTCACCAGCAAACCGCCCATCGTCTCCACGCCGGGCACATCTGCGAGGTCGGCATGTTCACGACGGAAATCATCCAGCCGCATCGTGCCGCTCACACGCCACCGTCCCGCGCCTTGTTTCTCCATCACGAATCCATCCGACGCCACCGCGTGATGCAATTTGCCGACGAGTTCCGCGAGGATGTCTTCCATCGTCACCAACCCAGCCACGCCGCCAAATTCATCCAGCACAATCGCCATCCCGCGCCGCTGACGCTGGAGACTCTTGAAGAGTTGCAACAAGTTCATCGTCTTCGGCACGAACGACGGGAACTCGATGGCCTCGGACAGATCCACGTTCGGATCAAGCAGCAACGCTCGCGTGTTCAGGATGCCCACGATGGTATCAGGCGTCTCATCAAACATCGGCAGCCGCCGGTAACGCCACTTGCGCGCGGCGGAAACCATTTCCTCCAGCGACAAATCATCGGGAATGGCAGCCATCTTTCCGAGTGGACGCATCACATCCTTCACCGTGCTGCGGTCCAGATTCACGATCTGAAGGATGATGTCGCGCGCGGATTGCGCCAGATTGCCTTGTTGAAACGCGAACTCCACCAGCTCCTGATAATCCGCATCCGTGACCGTGAGTTGCGGTTTGATGGAAGCCGGGATCACCGCACGCATCAGGGCGCGATTCAATCGCTGCGCCAGTTGATGCAACGGACGCGCCACCAGATGCACCCACGCCAACGGACGCGCCACTCGCAGCGACCACACATCCGGTCTCCGCACAGCGAACGTTTTCGGCAACACTTCACCGACGATCAATGTCAGCAACAACACCCCGCCAATCGTCCACCACAACGGCCAATGCTCACCCAAACCCATCCACAGACCGATGGCGAGCAATCCGACGTTCGCGAAGGAATTACCCAGCACCATCGTAGCCAGCAGGTCTTGGGATTCGGCCAACAGCTTCGAGGCAATCACGCCAGAATTGGATTTGGAATCGGCAAGTTGGCGCACCTGCCATTTGCTGAGGGAAAAGAGCGCGGTTTCAGCGAGAGAAAAGAAGAAGCTGGCCCCGGCACAGACCAGGACCACGGCCGCAGCTAGGATTGGCGCAGCTTCCACAAGCGAAGCATGGGGGAAGCGAACGCGCTAAGAAAGTTGAAAGTCTTCAGACGATGGGAAAGCTGACCTAAAATGCAGTGTGGCAGTCACGCCACACTGCTGGTATTATCTCCGTATGAAGATCACAGACTTGAAAGGCGTGATTCAATCTGATCCTGAAATCATGGGTGGAACGCCCGTCTTCGTCGGCACGCGTGTCCCGCTTCAGAACTTGATTGATTACCTCGAAGGCGGCGAATCCATTGAAGACTTCCTAGATGGCTTTCCATCCGTGAAACGCACCCATGTCATCGCCGTCATAGAAGCCGCCAAACTCAAGATGTTGGAAACGGTCTAGGCCATGCGCATTCTGATTGATGAATGTCTGAACTGGCGGTTAAGCCGGGCACTTACCGGACATTACGCCGTCTCCGCTCAAAAGATGGGCTGGAGCGGAATCAAGAATGGAAAACTTCTCACCCTAGCCGTCGAAAACGGGTTTGACGTGTTTGTCACCGGCGACCGCAATCTTAGCTTTCAACAGAACGTGACGGATTTTGCCATCGCCATCGTGGTGCTGGAGTCTGACGGTATCCAACTCCAGCACACGTTACCGCTGATGCCCAAAGTAATCACACTGCTACCAACCCTGAAACCGGGTACGGTCGTGCGAGTCACCCAATGAACCAGTCAGTTCTGCCATCGGCAATCTCGGCAGCTATAACATTCACAATCACCCGCGCTGCCGCGTCGCTTCGTAGAGAAACACCGCCGTGGCCGCAGCCACGTTCAGAGAATTCATGTGCGACGGCATCGGGATTTCCACCATCTCGTCGCACGCGGCGAGTGTGGCGGCGGTGAGTCCGGGGCCTTCCGCGCCGAAGACGAGACAGCAATCTCCACGCAAATCCACCGACGCCAGTTTCTTCGCATCGGCACGGGGATGTGCCGCCAGACAGCGAACTCCTCGCGCACGTAACGCCGTCAGAGTTCCCACAAGATTGTCCACCTGCACGACCGGTTGTTCAAAGATGCTGCCCATCGAGCCAGAAACCGCGCGCCGCTGAAATGGACTACCACACGTCTCGCCCACGATGAGGAAATGCACTCCGAACGCCGCGCAGCCCCGAACGATTGCGCCGAGATTTTCCGCGCTGGCAATTCCCTCGACGGCGGCGAGCAGCAGCGGGTGCGGGGATTGTTCGAGCAGTGACTCAAAATTTGGGCGCAGCGGAATTTTGCCGACAGCCATCACACCCTGATGCAATTGATAGCCCGTGATGGTTTCCAACAGATGCTTCTCGCCGACATAGACAACGATCTCGGCTTCAGGACGGGCGCGTAATTCAGCCTCAAGTTTTACCAACCAGTCAGGCGTGAGCAACGCCGACACCACGGTGAACCGGCTCGCCAACAAGCGTTGAACCACTTTGACATTCGTGGCCACAAGCACCCCTGCCCTCTCGTGTTCGTCAACGCGCCGAAGCGTGAGATACAACTCCAACTCTGGAGCGTCGAGCGTTTGAATGGGTTTGATGTTCAGAGTCGCCACGGCTAAAGTCCATGGAACAACTACTCCGCAGCCGCATCACTCGTCGCCGCATTGACACGCTTGAGATAGACGATGCGCGAGATGCTCGTGATGACCGGCGGCTTGAGACGATGCCGAATATCATTCGGCTCAGTGCTGCTCCCGGTCACTTCGTGCAGGCCGGTGAAAAACCATTTACCACCTTCCTCGCGCCGCACATAAACCGGCAGCGGCCCGGTCGTGCCCGCCAGTTTCACGCCCCACTTCGGCAACGGGTCTTTGCGGCCGACCCAGACTTCAGCAGGATCACTTTCGGCGTGCGGATTCCACATCTTGCCGAGACAGACGCCAAGGATCACGCCGTCGCGATGGATGACAAAGTTGGGCGGAAGCGGTTGACCGCCGAGTGCGGTGCGGATGGTTTGGAAATCATAACTGTCACCGACGACATGCGGCGGAGAAACAGGAGCGGGCGAGTGTTCAGACATCGCACATAGCAAACCAACCGCGCCCCAAGTCGTCAACGTGCATTCCGCGATGCTAAAGCTCCGAAATAAACCAGCCCTCAACCTTCTCCCGCGCCCACGGAGTCTTGCGAAGAAACGTGAGCGCCGACTTCACCGTGGGGTTGAATTGAAAACAGCGGATCGGAATGCGCCGCCCCATCTCGCTCCAACCATGACGCTGCACGAGTTGATTAAGGATGCTTTCCAGCGTGATGCCGTGCAACGGATCGCGCGGATGATTGATGGGTTCAGCCATGATGCCGCCATGCTAAGAAACCCGCCCGCCGACGTCAAAGAAACCCGTGCCGCCAGAAGGTGTGATTAAAGTCGGGTG
>JANPGI010000154.1:0-11606 GCA_031423875.1 Verrucomicrobiota bacterium
CTCGAAAAGTCAGCCGCAGCGTATTCACATTGCTGCGGCTGGTGCTGTGCACACAGCCGCGCTCCTTTTGATTCAATCCGTGTTTCATCTGTGTTCAATCTGTGGCTAAGAAAAAAATGACCACCAAACAAACACTCGCCCTGCTCCGCGATTACGAGTCACGCAACGTGCTGTTCACCGAACCGGACGGTTCGTGGCCCATAGTGTGGGAGCGCGCCAAGGGTGTTCACGTCTGGGACGCGGAGGGTAAAAAATATCTCGATATCACGGCAGCGTTCGGGGTCGCGACGGCGGGTCATGCGAATCCCGCCGTGGTTCGCGCTGGTCAGAAGCAGATGGCGACGTTGCTCCATGCGATGGGCGATGTGCATCCGCACGCGCTCAAGGCTCAACTCGCCCGTGAGTTAAGCCGGATGACTTTTGAACGCTGGGCTAAATCAAATCGGCAATCGGCAATCGGCAATCGGCAATCCGGGAAAGTCATCTTCAACAACTCCGGCTTTGAAGCGGTAGAAGCAGCGTTGAAGACAGCGATCCTGGCAACGGGCAAACGCGGCGTCATTGCGTTTGAAGGCGCGTATCACGGGCTTGGCTACGGCGCGCTGAACGCCACGCATCGCGAACACTTTCGCGGGCCGTTCCGCTCGCAACTCCGGGAGTTCGGAAACTTCGTCCCCTTTCCTGTAGGCGACGACGTAAGGAGTCGTCTTGGAAAACACCGCAGCCGGACGACTCCTCACGTCGTCGCCTACAAAGAAATCGAGAGACGACTGATCTCCATCCTCAGCAAGGAAAGTATCGGGGCGATTCTCGTCGAGCCAATCCAAGCACGCGGCGGCATCAACATTCCCCCACCAGAATTTCTCCCGCTGCTCCGAAAACTCTGCGACAAACACGGTGCGCTGCTGATTCTCGACGAGATTTACACTGGCTTTGGTCGCACGGGAAAATGGTTTGCGTGCGAACACAGCGGCGTGATTCCCGATTTGATCTGTCTCGGCAAAGCACTCACGGGCGGCTTCCCACTCTCCGCCTGTGTCGGTCGCGCAGACGTAATGGATGCGGCCTGGCCTGCGTCACAAGGCGAGGCGATTCATACGAGTACGTTTCTTGGTCATCCAGTTGGCTGTGCGATGGCGCTCACGCAGATCGCCGAGATTCGACGACTAAAACTCGTGGAGCGCAGCGCAAAGCTGGGGGCGCATCTGCTGGAACTTCTATCAACCATCAACCATCAACCATCAACTCTGCGCGCTCGCGGCATCGGCCTGATGGCTGGACTTGAGTTGCTCAATACTGACGGCTCACCGGCGACGGCAGACTCCTTGCGCGTCATCAAGGCGATGCTTCATCGCGGCTACATCCTGTTGCCGGAAGGCGAACATGGAAACATCATCAGCTTCACGCCGCCGCTGACAATCAGCGAAGCGCAACTCACACGCATGGTGAGTGAACTTAAAACAAATTTGAGCCACAGATGAAACACAGATTGAACACGGATATGGACGGAGCGCGGCTGTGCTCGAAGAGCCAGCCGCAGCGCATTCACATTGCTGCGGCTGGTGCTACGCACACAACCGCGCTCCTTTTGATTCGATCTGTGTTTCATCCGTGTTTCATCTGTGGCTGAAGAATTCAAATGAAACTTTCCGACATGCGCGCGCTGCTGGACAAGCGCAACATCCAACTGACGAGATCGCTCGGGCAAAACTTTTTGCACGATGCAAACCAGCTCAAGCGTATCGCGGACGCAGGCGAGGTGACGAAGGCGGACAAGGTTTTAGAGATCGGGCCGGGGCTGGGGCCGTTGACGGAGTTGTTGCTGGAACGTGCGGGTGAAGTGCTGGCTATCGAGATGGATCGGCGATTGGTTGAAGTGTTGAAGGAAAGATTTAGTGCAACGCTCGCCCTCACCCCGGCCCTCTCCCCCAAGGAGAGGGAGAGCGAGGCAGACGCTTCCGCAAATCCGATGCGTTCGAACTCTGTCCAGCGCGGGAACGACAAACTCCCTCTCCTTGGGGAGAGGGCCGGGGTGAGGGAGGACGTTAATCCAAAATTCACCCTCCTCCATGACGACGCGCTGGCCTACATCCGACGCGAACCGCGCGATTGGACGGATTGGAAGCTCGTGGCGAATCTGCCCTACTCCGTGGCGTCGCCGATTCTGGTGGAACTGGCACTCGCGCCGCTGCGACCCAAGCAGATGACGGTGACGTTGCAATTGGAAGTCGCGAAACGACTGATGGCGGGCGCGGATGATGATGATTACGGCGTTCTGACGTTGCTGGTGCAACTGGACTACGCGCCACGCGGCTGGTTCAAGATTCCGGCGGACTGCTTTTTCCCCGCACCGAACGTGGACTCAGCCTGCGTGACTTTGGTGCGGCGCGAAAAGCCGCTCCTGCCCGATGCGCTCCGCCCGGTGTTTGTAAGAATTGTGAAACGCGCATTCTCGCAACGACGGAAGATGATGTTGAAATTGCTCAAAGCCGAATGGCCAGCGGACAAACTGGAGCAGGCGTTCACGGAACTGAACATCTCGCCAATGGAGCGGGCGGAGAAGTTGAGCTTGGAACAGTTTGTGGCGCTGACGGAAAAACTATCGGCGTAGCGGCGTCTCGGCAGAGCGCCGCATTTTGAATTCTCCCGACACAGATGGCGGCAGTCTGCCCGACGTGCCGCTACGTTATCGTCGGCCAGTCGCCGCGCGGCTTGATTTATTGTTCGTCTGCAATAGGCTGACTGCATGAACAACTGGATTGTCGCAGACCCGGAACATTTGGGCGGAAGCCCGCGCGTGCGGGATACGCGCATCTCCGTGGCGCTCATTCTGGAGTCGCTCGCCGCAGGTTTATCCGTCGCCGAAATCGTGGATGCTTATCCGAGCCTGACAGAGGAATCCGTGCGCGGCGCGCTGTTGGAACTGGCGCATCAGAAGGAATTACAAGCGGCGTGAAAATCCTGCTGGACGAGAATCTGCCGCGCAAGCTTGTCGCCGCTCTCCGCACGGAAGGTCACGAGGTCGAATCTGTTCACACACTGCGGATGCAAGGCCTCGACAATGGCAGGCTTTACCAGTTCGCGATCCAAAACTTTGAGGTCTGCTTCACGCGCGATTTTGGCTTCACCCACAATGTTCGTCAGGGAAAGCCACCTGAAAGATTCAAGCTGCTACGCGTGACGTTGGAGCAAAAGCCGCAGGAGGAATTCATCAAGGACTTCATTGCCGCATTTCGCGCGTCAGATTTGAACAAATTCCAGCACGGTGACGACTGGCCTTGATTGGATTAGAGATTCCCCTCGTCGTCTCCTACAACCTTTGAAAGATGAGCGAAGAAATTTTTGACATCGTCAACGAGCGCGATCAAGTAGTGGGGCAAGCGCCACGCAAGGAAGTCCACGCGCGCAGCTTGCTCCATCGTGCGGTGCATGTGTTGGTGTTCAATGCGCGCGGGCAGCTTTTCTTGCAGAAGCGTTCGATGACGAAGGACACGGCCAAGGGCAAGTGGGATTCGTCGTCGTCGGGGCATGTGGATAGCGGCGAGGATTACGATCAATGTGCGGTGCGTGAAGTGTGGGAGGAGATTGGTTTGAAGTTGGCGCAACCGCCCGAAAGAATTTTCCGCATCGAAGCGTGCGCGGAGACGGGGCAGGAATTTGTTTGGGTGTATCAGTGCGAAAGCGAAGGGCCGTTCACGTTGCATCCAGAGGAGATTGAGCGCGGTGAGTGGTTTGCGCCTGAGGAGATTACGCGCTGGGTGGCGGAGCGTCCGCAGGAGTTCGCGCGGGCGTTCGTTCTGATTTGGGGATTGGTTGTCAACGCAAAGCTCAGGCCGTCGCCGAAAAAAAACTGAATCGAGGCTTGACGGTTTTGGCCTCGCCGAATACACAGACTGCACAATTTAACAGAAATTAATCATGTCTGAAAAAACTATCGAACAACGCGTCAAGGACATCATCGTCGAGCAGCTCGGCGTGAAGCCCGAACAAGTCACCCCCGAAGCCAAGTTCATTGAGGACTTGGGTGCGGATTCATTGGACACGGTGGAACTGGTCATGGCCTTGGAAGAGGAATTCGGCAACGAAATCCCCGACGAACAGGCCGAGAAGCTCCAGAGCGTGAGCGACGTCATCAAATACGTCGAAGAGTCCGCGAAGTAATCGTGACCCACTAGATTTCGGGGCAGTATCGGCTGAATGCAGCTTGAACTGCCCCGTTTCATTTTATGTCGAGCAACTGGCAGGAACGCAGAGTCGTCGTCACCGGACTGGGAGTTGTGACCCCGCTCGGTCACGAGGTGGAAACATTCTGGAAGCGTCTCATCGCTGGCGAATGCGGCATTGACCGCATCACCGCGTTCGATGCGACCGGCTATGACACGCAGGTGGCAGGGCAGGTGCGTGATTTCGATGCCACGCCAGCGTTTCCCAATGCAAAAGAAGTCCGCCGTGCGGATCGTTATTCGCAGTTCGGTGTGTACGCCGGTTGGCAGGCACTCAAAGATTCCGGCGCAGACCTCAGCAAACTAAACTGCGACGAGATTGGCGTCATCCTCGGCTCTGGCATCGGCGGTCTGGAAACCACACAAGCGCAGGTCAAAGTTCTGCTCGAACGCGGACCGAGCCGTCTCTCGCCGTTCATGATTCCGATGCTCATCAGCAACATGGCAAGCGGCCTGTTCTCGATGTACAACAATCTGCGTGGGCCGAATTTTGCGACCTGCTCCGCTTGTGCCACGGCGAATCACGCCATTGGCGAAGCCTGGCGCACGATCAAGATGGGCGAAGCCGTCATGATGTTCGCTGGCGGCAGTGAAGCGGCGATTGTGCCCGTAGGCATCGGCGGCTTCTGCTCCATGCGCGCAATGAGTACACGCAATGACGACCCGAAAGGCTCGTCACGTCCGTTCGACAAAGACCGTGATGGTTTCGTCATGGGCGAAGGCGCGGGCGTTCTCTGCCTCGAAGAATTGGAACACGCGAAAAAACGCGGCGCGAAAATTTATTGCGAGATCGTCGGCTACGGCAACACGGCGGACGCGTATCATCTCACTGCTCCCGCGCCCGGCGGCGAAGGCGCCGCGCGCTGCATGAAAGTGGCGTTGCGCACCGGAGGCTTGAACACGACGGACATTTCTTACATCAACGCTCATGGCACATCCACACCGCAAGGTGATGTTTGCGAAACGCAAGCGATCAAGACTGTCTTCGGCGATCATGCCCGCAAGCTGGCTGTCAGTTCCACCAAAGGCGCGACTGGTCACATGCTCGGCGCGGCTGGCGCGGTGGAGATGACTGCGTGCATTCTCGCCATCAAGCACGGCATCGTGCCGCCTACGATCAATTACACCACGCCCGATCCCGAGTGCGATCTCGACTACGTGCCGAACACTGCGCGCGAGATGCAGGTCAACGCAGTCGTGAATAATTCTTTCGGCTTCGGCGGCCACAACTCGACCATCACAGCAAAGAAGTTTGTGGGGTAAGAATCCATGGCACAGTCCAAGTTCATTTACCTTGGTGTGAAGGGTTCAGTCGTAGCATTGGACTCTGACACTGGTGGACAACTTTGGGCAACTCACCTGAAGAGCAGTGATTTCGTCAATGTCGTGCTTGATGGAAGCAATCTTTACGCAGCGACGCGGGGCGAGATTTTCTGCCTCGACCCTGAAACCGGAAATGCGCGCTGGCACAATCCTCTGAAAGGTTTCGGCTTGGGATTGGTTTCCATCGCAGGAGAAGCAATTCCCCAAAATCTTACGCTCTTGATGGAGGAAAAACGCCGCCGCGATCAACAGGCTGCAGCTTCCAATTCCGCAGCGACAACTTCGCCTTAAAAACTGACGGCGGCGTTCAATCGTCAGTTTGAGATTGCCTCCCCGCCACGCTTTGCCAACTTCGCTGTGTGAACTTCCTCTCCCTCATCGAATCCAAGCGTGACGGCAACACGCTTACCGCCCCGCAACTTCGCGAAATCATTTCTGGCGTCGACTCCGGCAAGATTCCCGATTACCAACTCGCGTCGTTCCTCATGGCCGTGTTCTTTCGCGGCTTGAACACGGAGGAAACCACCGCACTCACGCTCGCCATGCGCGATTCGGGTGACGTGTTGAAATTTCCCAAGGACAAACGCCCTATTGTGGACAAACACTCCACCGGCGGCGTCGGCGACAAAGTTTCGCTGCCGCTCGCGCCATTGCTCGCGTGCCTGGACTTTCGCGTGCCGATGATTTCTGGTCGCGGCCTTGGCATCACGGGTGGCACGCTGGACAAGCTGGATTCCATTCCCGGTTTCAAAACGCTGCTACCTGCCAAACGCATCACTGAGATTGTGCAAAATGTCGGCTGCGTTGTTTGCGGTCAGACGGACAACATGGTTCCGGCGGACAAGAAACTTTACGCGCTGCGCGATGTGACCGGCACTGTGCCGAGCATCCAGTTGATCACGGCTTCGATCCTTTCAAAGAAACTCGCTGAGAGTCTGGACGCGCTGATCCTCGACGTGAAGTTCGGTTGCGCCGCTTTCATGCAGACACGCGCTGATGCGATCAAGCTGGCAAAGGCGATGGTTGCGCTCGGTAATCAATGCGGCGTGAACACCCGCGCCATGCTCACTGACATGAATACACCCGTCGGTCGCGCGGCGGGTAATTGGCTGGAAGTGAAGGAAAGCGTCGCGTGTCTTGATGGCAAAGGCCCGGAAGATTTGCGTGAACTTGTTGTGGATTGCGCCGCGCATCTGCTGGTGCAAACCCGCAAGGCGAAGTCTCTTGATGCCGCGCGCCGTCAAGCCGAGGCTTGTCTCAACTCCGGTGCGCCGCGAGCGAAATGGGACGAGATGCTCGCGGCTCAGGGTGCAGACCTCAGTGCGGTTAATCGCAAGCTTGCCTGCGATTCCACGGCCAAGGTCACAGTCGAACTGAAAGCGAAGCGTTCCGGGTTTGTCTCGCGCTGCGATGCGCGCATCATCGGCGAAGTCATCCGCGATATTGGCGGTGGGCGTTTGAGCAAAGAATCCACGGTCAATTTTGACGTGGGACTGGACCAAATCGCGAAGCCCGGAGAGGTGGTCACGTCAGGCCAAACACTTTGCCGCATCCATGCGGATTCCGCCAAAGAAGCTGGCGCTGCCAGAGAGAGACTTGCGGCGGCATTCAAGATTTCAGAAAACTGTCCAAAACTCCCTCCGTTGGTGACGAGCGTGATAAAGTGATGGGGAACATTTTCCCACACCTATCCCCAAATAAACCATTGCCAGCGGGCACTTCTTTGCTACTCTCTGCATCCCTTTCGTCGGGCAACTGACAGGGGGAAACGGCCTTCAATTCTGCGTCCTTGTGGACGTGGGCGGCCATAACAACATCGAAATCAATCCCGAATTCCGCGGGATGCCCTGAGATCAGGGTTTTAACCAAAAGGAAACATGTTAAGCATCGGCGTAAAAGAATTGTTGGAAGCAGGCGTTCACTTCGGTCACCAGACCAAGCGTTGGAATCCCAAGATGAAACCGTTCATCTATGACGCGCGCAACGGCATCCACATCATTGACCTCAGCAAGTCCCTCGCACAACTCGAACTCGCGTGCGAATTCCTCGCCAAGACGGTCGCCAAAGGACAGAAAGTTCTGTTCGTCGGCACAAAGAAACAGGCTCAGCAGGCCGTGAAGGAAACCGCGAAGGAATCCAATCAGTATTTCGTCGTTGAGCGTTGGCTCGGCGGCACACTCACCAATTTCGCAACTGTCAAAAAGTCTCTCGCCCGTCTGCGCGAGATCGAGAAGATGGAAGCTGACGGTAGCATCAACAACTACGTGAAGCAGGAACAGGCGGTCATCCGCCGTGAAGCCGCGCGTCTCGTGAAATATTTCGACGGCATCCGCACGTTGGACAAGAACCCCGGTTGCATGTTCGTCGTGGACGTGAAGCGCGAGCACAACGCCGTGGCTGAAGCCCGCAAGCTCGGCATCCCGGTCGTCGCCATCACCGACACCAACGCTGATCCCGATCTGGTGGATTATCCGATCCCGGCAAACGACGACGCGATCCGTTCCGTGCGCATGATCCTCTCTACCGTCTGTCAGGTCATCACTCGCGCGCAGGCCGAATTTGAATCCAAGTCCAGTCGTCGCAAGCAAGCAGAAGAAGGCCAGGCAACTGAAGCCGCGCCTGTCGCTGTCGAAGCTGCTCCGGCTGTCTGATAATTTCCGGGAAACGCGGCGGTGCAGTTGAAGAACACCGCCGCCGTTTCCTGGGATTCTCCGAATGGCTCTGGCCATCAACCCTCAACCTGTAACACTCAACTAATTTTTATGGCTGAAATCACTGCTGCCAACGTCGGCAAACTCCGTGAGATGACCGGCGTCGGAATGATGGAATGTAAAAAGGCGCTCGTCGAAGCACAGGGCGACATGGAAAAGGCTGTGGACAATCTCCGCAAATCTGGCGCAGCCAGCGCGGCGAAGAAATCCCTGCGCGACGCGCGTGAAGGCGTCATCTCCCAACACATCACGCCCGGCGGAAAATCCGGCGTGCTCGTGGAAATCAATTGCGAAACCGACTTCGTCGCTCGCAACGAGAGTTTCCGCGCATTCTGCGATGACATCGCCAAGAAAGTTGCCACAAATCCCGCTGCGGACCTCGAAGCGGATCGGCAAGCGGCTGTCGCCAAGATCGGTGAGAACGTCAAGATCACCCGCAACGCCCATTTGGAAGTCACTGGCAACGGTCTCGTCGCCGCCTACATCCACACCGGCGCAAAAGTCGGCGTGCTCGTCGAGGTTGGTGCTGGCAAAGCCGAGACTGCGAATCGCGATGAGTTCAAACAACTCGTCCGCGACATCACCTTGCAGATCGCGGCTGGTCATCCGCACGCGGTTTCCCGCGAGCAGGTTGCCCCGGAAATCGTCGCCAAGGAACGGGAGATCGCCGCACAGTCGGATCGCCTTAAAGGCAAGCCTGCGCAAGCGATGGAAAAGATTCTTGCTGGCGTGTTGGACAAATTCTTCCAGACCTATTGCCTCGTGGATCAAGGTTTCGTGAAACGCAATTCTGAGATCAGCGTGAAAGATCACGTTGCAGAAGTCGGCAAGCAGCTTGGTGACGAGATCGTCATCCGCCGCTTCGTCCGCTTCCAGGTCGGCGAATCTGCCGCGTAAGCGAAAAGAAATTCAAAGTGCAAGGGCGTCCGCAAGGACGCCCTTTTTGCTTTTTAGTCACACTCTAACATTGTCCGAATCTGCAACCGATGTTTCCATGGTAAGCAAGCTGACGACTCAACAAACATCTGATCCCCGCCACGCGACCGCGCATCGTGACTGTCCAGTGTGCGGAACGTCGTCAAGCCAGCCTCATTGGCTCAAGGGTGAACTACAGCTCGTTCGCTGCTCTGACTGCGGCATGATCTACGTCAATCCCGTTCAGACCGATATGGCCAGCGGCAATTTCTACGACACAGAAGGGGCTGCTTACTATCTGTCACCTGCAAAACTTGCGAGCGATTATGCAGATGTCCGCTTCGAACGGGAGCTAAGCTTGTTGCGAACGTTTTGCCCGCGAGGAAATGTTTTGGACGTCGGTTGCGGATCGGGCGGCTTTGTGTTTCAGCTAAAAAAGCGCTGGCCTGCTGATTACGAAATCCTCGGAACAGATATAAGTGGCGGTCCACTGGACTATGCAGAGTCACGTGGAGTGCCCGTGCTGCGTGGAAACTTTCTTGAACAGGATTTCAGCGCAAGAAAGTTCGACGCTGTCACGCTCTGGGCCGTGGCTGAACATCTTGCCGAGCCGAAAAAGTTTCTTATCCAGATCCACGCGGCACTCAAACCCGGCGGCGTGTGTCTCGTGCTAGTCCCTAACTTGCATTCGTTGGCGATGCGACTGCTCGGCGCGAAATATCGCTACGTGTACGCACAACACTTGAACTATTTTTCCGGGCAAACCCTCGCACACCTCGGCGAACCCAGCTTGGCAGTCGTAGCGACTCATTACACTCACTTAAATCCCCTTGTCATCTGGCAGGATTGGCGTAGCGGCGGACGTGATGTCTCCAATGCCGAGCGTGGTGAATTACTCAAGCAAACCACTGCGCTCAAGCAAAAGCCTTGGATGAAGCCTGTGAAGTGGCTTTATGCGCGCGCAGAAAAAATGCTCGGCGCACTCGGACTGTCGGACAATGTGGTGGTGGTGTTTCGCAAGAGGTGAAACCCGCACCACACACGTCGCCGCTTTGCAGTGAAAACCCCCACGGGCGCAATCTGCCCCTGGGGGCTGTTTCTTCACCTCCACCCACAAGTCAGTTCAGTGTCACATCAATCCGCTTGGGCTTTGCCTGTTCGGTCTTGGGCAGCGTGAGAGTGAGAACACCATCTGTGTAGGTGGCTTTCACCTTCTCCGCTGAAACTGTCGCAGGCAATGCGAGGGATCGCTCGAAACGTCCGCTGAATCGTTCCACGCGATGCACGGACGTTTCTTCGCTGCGGGTCTCGGACTTCCTTTCGCCAGAGATGGTCAAGGTGCCGTCTTCCAGCGAAACCTTGATGTCTTCGCGTTTCAATCCGGGCAGATCGGTTAGGATTAAATAGTTGTCCTTGTCTTCGAGAACGTCGAGCGTGGGCGACCAAGTGTTACGAGTGAGGGCAGCAAGCGGTGCTTCAAACAACCGATCCAATTCGTCGCTCAAACTGTTGAACGGACTGAACGACGGCCATGCGATGACTGCGGGGCGTTGATATTTTGTGATGTTCATGTTTTACCTTTCGTTTGATTGTTTCACTGTCCGAGTTCCTTTAGCTCGCGTGATGCCAACACGCCAAACTCGGTGTTTCGTCAATGAAATCAATTGTTTTGTGAGCGATGTCGAATATCCACGCATTCCCTTGCGCGCAAGCGTGGCGCGAAAATCTGAGCCAAGTGCCACGCCATTGTGCCAGCGTTGCGCGAGTTCACGTCGAAAATAAAAAAAACCCAAGCCGAGCGGCTTGGGGTTTTGATCAGAACTGAGAACGCTTAGTCAAACGCGTGACCGGCACAGCAGAGGACGTTCTTCACTTTATGGCGCACGAGGTCTTTCACCATCTTACGGGCCGGGCCCATGTATTTGCGCGGATCGAATTCCTTCGGGTTTTCCGCGAACACCTTGCGGATGCCAGCGGTCATCGCCATGCGGAGGTCGGTATCAATGTTCACCTTCGTGCAACCCACGCGGCGCGCGATTTCGATGTCGGCTTCCGGCACGCCTCTTGTGTCGGGCATGTTGCCGCCGTACTTATTGATCTCGTCAGCGAGATATTGCGGCACGCTGGAGGCACCGTGCAGCACCAACGGGTAGTCGCCGAGGTTGGCTTCCATCAAAGCCTTCTTGATCGCTTTGAGGCGTTCGAGATCGAGATGCTGTTCACCCTTGAACTTGAAAGCACCGTGGCTGTTGCCGATGGCGACGGCGAGGGAGTCGCAACCGGTTTCCTTAACGAATTTGACGGCTTCCTCAGGGTTGGTGTAGTGGCCGCTGGTGGAGTGCGCGCCGCCTTCTTCGCCTTCGTCGAACTGCGCGCCGACGAGATGGCCGAGTTCGGATTCCACGGAGCAATTATGCTTGTGCGCGTATTCGAC
>JANPGI010000155.1:0-14572 GCA_031423875.1 Verrucomicrobiota bacterium
TGAGCCGCATGTTGGCCAGCGGCATGAACATCAAGGTGCTCGTGCTCGACACGCAGGTTTATTCCAACACCGGCGGGCAATCTTCGACCGCGAGCTTCATGGGCCAGAACACGAAGTTCAGCGTTCACGGCACAAAGATTCCCGGCAAGATTGAGCGCCGCAAGGAACTCGCGCAGATTTGCATGATGCACCCGAACACGTTCGTGGCGCAGACCAGTTGCGCGATGTCGAATCACTTCTACAAATCCATCATCGCCGCGAACGAATACGACGGCCCGGCGGTGGTGAGCGTCTATACGACCTGCCAGCCCGAACACGGCGTGGGCGATAACATGGCGATGCAGCAAAGCAAACTCGCCGTGGACACGCGCACGTTCCCGGTGCTGATGTACGATCCGCGCAAAGGCGACAAGATCGCCCAACGCCTCAGCCTTCAGGGCAATCCGTCCGAGAAAACGGATTTCTTCATCGAACCGAAGACGAACGAAGTCTATGACTTCATCCGCTTCGCCCGCACTGAAGGCCGTTTCTCGAAACACTTCGACAAAGACGGCAACCCGAGCGAAACGCTGATCAAAGCCAAGCAGGAACGCCTCGACAACTGGCATGTATTGCAGGAGTTGGCGGGGATTATTTAATGGAGGTGGCAGGCCTGTCTGGCGAAGCCGGGCTACTGCCTTACTCGACGGGCGGATGGATTACCATCTTGGAGTGCAGCCAATGAGGATCGGGATTGTGCCGAGTAAATCCATCCTACCCGATGTCAACGTGAGTCTTCAATACGGCCTCCCGACCTATCAAGCGCTCTTGCGGTATCTATTCGTAAGGGAATTGCTCCCGGGATGAACGCACCGGTAGATACCAAACAGGTCGTCAAAAAACTTCTGCTTTGCGAAACGCCCACCCCGTCCCTCTCCCCCCATCGAATAGGGAGAGGGTGGCCGACAGCCGGGGGATTTGGTTTCCGACATTCATTTTGAGAACTGTCCTAGAGCCTGTCATGCACATTTGGCGACGTAGTTTTTGAGCATGAGAAGTGCGAACGCGAGCCAGTGGTAATGCGCTAGCGTGGCAGACAAGCGTTCGTAATCTCGTGCGAGTCGCCTCAACCTCGCAGCCCACGCAAACGAGCGTTCGACCACCCAACGTTTAGGCAACAACACGAACTGTTTCTTGCCCTTCTTCCTTTTCGGCAGTTTGACCACTTCCAATCGGATGCCGTGTTCTTTCGCGCTCTCTGATGCATTCTCTCCGGTGTAGCCTTGATCCACGTAAGCCAGTTCCACATGGCTGCCCGTGACCTGTTGAACTGCTTGCGCCAATTCCTCCACCTGTTCGCGATCCTGTTGGTTGGCGGGAGTCACCTTCAACGCGAGCAGATGCCCCAACGTGTCCACAGCCACATGCACCTTGCTGCCCTTGCGTTTCTTGGCCCCGTCAAAGCCAGCGCGTCCGCAGCTCTCCGGCGTGGATTGTATCGTGCGGCTGTCCAGCACCACCGCGCTTGGCGTCATGTCACGTTCCGCCACCAGGCGCAGCACCGCGCGCAAATCCTCCACCATCGTTTCAAAACATCCAGCGTTGGCCCAACGCCGTGTCTGTTGATACAACGCGTGCCACGGCGGCAAGTCGTGCGGCATCAATCGCCACGGACTCCCAGTGCGGATAAGCCATCGCAATCCGTTGAAGAGTTCCCGCAACGCGTACTCGCGTTGCGGCGCGTCCTCTTTCATCAGTGTCAGGTACGGCAGACAGAAGTTCCATTCGTCGTCGGTCACATCGCTGGGATAGCGCTTTCGTTCGTCGCTCATCCCAAGCGTAATGCCCAATTGTATTTACAATGTACAGACATTTCTTCGGGAAAAGTGAAGTGCAGGCTCTAAGGTCACGCGTTCAAACCGGACAACACAGAGCCAGCAACTGCCAGCAGACTTTACCATGGCATCCGTTGAACAGGTGACTTGAGAGGTGTGTTATTTCAATTGTCGGACGCGGTAGTAACGTGCCGAACCATCGTTGGCTCCGACATCAACAAAATTGGTCGAGATGTCGCCGTTGCCGCTGATCACGATCGGGCCGCTTACGTCGATGAAGGCGGGCGTGATACCACCGCCGGAATTGCCGATAACGGATTGAACGAAGTTGGTTCGACCACCGACGGCAGTCCAAGTAACGGAGGCGTCGCTTCCCTGCACGGCCATCGAGGTCAGTTTGAAGACTGAGAGACTGTTGGTGGGAGAAGTGCCCGTGGCGAATTCGTTGCTGTTGCTCACGCCGTCGCCGTCTGGATCCGCGTTGGCATCAGCCTGAGGACAGTTCGTGCAGCCGAAGTTATCCAACTGCCATTGCGCGAATGTCAGTTTCGATAGATTGGCAACCTCAAGAGAGGTCAGAGTGCTAGCAAAGATCTTCACATCGTCCATGCTGCCGGTGAAGAATTTGAGCGATGTCGGCGCATGGTTCGCGCCGATATGGAAATCAATCGAGGCGGTGCGCGGGCCAGTGGTCAAAACGGCGTTGGTATTGAAATTACCATCCACATAGAGTCGCACCTCGCCTGTGTCTGATCTGCGAGTGGCTGCGACATGGTGCCAGTTGCCGTCGTTCACATTGACCGACGAGTAGAGGAATGTGTTCGGGGCACCGACGAACATCCCGAATTTTCCGTCCAAGATCAACGTGCCCCAGTCGGCGGAAGTTCCGGGTGATTCCGCATCCACAACTGGCAGTTCACCCGTCGCCGTGGTCTTGACCCACGCTGCGACAGTGAAGTTGGTTTCGACCACCTTGGTGACAGTGCCGAAGGCTGTGCCACTGAATACAGCGGAATTGAGTCCTCGTTTTCCCGGGCCGTAGGTGATCGCGCCGGTAGGAACGGCGTGGTTGTTGTTACCGCTGGAGTCGAGCGTGTTGTTTTCGAACTCGAACCACGCGATGGCGTCGGACGAAATCGTCGTGGCGCTGGCGACTGATGAGTAGCCGGAGTCACCACCTGCGTTTCGCGCAAACAGACGATAGTAATAGGTCGTGCCCGAAAGCAGGCCTGTGTCCGAGAAGCTGGTGACGTTTGCTCCGGTGCTGCCGACTTCGGAGAACGTAGAGTTGTTCAATGACCGTTCGATACGAAAACTGTTTTCATTGGTCGAGTTGTCCACCCACGCCAGATTGATCTGTGACGAGCTGATCGTGGTGGCTGCCAATCCACTGGGTGCGATCGGTGCAGGTGGTGGCAGTGTGACGAGGAGTTTGATCTGTCCTGGGGTGTTGGTGCTGACCGTGTAATCGTAGCCAGCAGGAGCAGAGGTGACCAGCAGTGGTCCCGCGGTGAGTGCGCCGCCATAAGTGATGAGAACGTAGTTGCCCGTGGCGAAGCCGCCCGAGTTGGTGATTTCCAAAGTGCCACCCACGGTGAGGTCGCCACCTGCAACCAATTTATCACTGTTCGTTCCGAGTTCGAATTTGAGTGCGGCATCGTCGAGCACCAGTTGATTGCTGACGGTCAGGACGCCGGGTCCGGCCACGCCGGGTTTGACGATACCTCCGGAAGCCACCCAGAGCGAACCGCCGATGGTTCCGTTCCCAGAGATCGTGCACATGGGGAACACGGACACCTTGCTGGTGCCAGTCGCCGTGCCATTAGTGTTGCGGATGGACAACCCGCCCTCAAGAATCTGTGTTTCATTGGTGTAGCCGTTGCTGTTGGAGATCGTGAGCGTTCCTTGCCCCTGCTTCACAAGTCCTCCAGAGCCGCTGATGGATCCTGATCCGGCAAATTCGTAGGATTGTGTGGCTGAGACCGAAACCGAACTTGATAGCAGGGTACCTTGAATGGAGATCGCTGGTGTCGCCGAGCCGGTGTCATCGAATACGACTGCGTTCCCGTTGGTGAAAGCCACGGCGCCAAGGCCATCGTTCCAATTCAACTCGCCTCCAATCCTCCATTTGTTAGTGCTGCCGTCACCCAGCCAAGTCAGGTAGGGAAGCTGGCTGGTGGTCTGTTCGATGCGGTAGTTGTCAACATAGGCGATGCCCTTGATGTTGTTTGTTGCGTTGAGTTTCAAGGTTGCCAGCGGTGCATCGGTGAATTTGGTAGCCGTGGAATTGACGAACCCTTCGTTGTGGATCAGGTCGCCGTCCATGTAGAGAGAGCAACTGTTGTTGTTGAAGTTGATCTTCATCCGGTAATGATGATGAAGGACAAGATCCGGGTAAGCGCCTGTACCCACAAACGCGCCTGTGTTCGCCGCATGGCAGAGGATTTGTCCGCTGCTGACGTCCACGAGGAGACTGCCAATCAGCTTCGGTGATCCAAGGCTTGCGTCGTACGCCTCGATGCCGAACATGGGACCGAAATCGTTGGTTTCGCGAACGGCTCGCATGTCGAAGTAAATATTGACGATGTTATTAAGGCCGCTTGGAGTCACGGACTTCACCACACCCCATCGTGTGTCGCCTGTCGCGCCGGCCACGCGGGTGAGTTTGACAGATTGCGCACCTTCGATCGGATTGACCGTGGTGACTACTGCGGTGCTGGTGCCGTTGTCTTGACCCCATGGGCCATTGCCGATCGGAGGGGCGGGATCTTGTCCGTCGAGGTTTTGCGTGGGGAGTAATGTCTCAAAACCACTGCTGTCGTAAATCGTGGTTGCGTGCGCCGTGGTGAGACTTGCTGCGATAACCAAACTGCACAGCAGCAAACCGCAGGCTTTGATCGAGGAGTTCATTTTTGAAAAAGTTGTGTTCATCGTTCGGCGGTGTTGGTGGATTAATAATTGGAGCGAACCGTGAATCCCGGTTGTGAAATGGAGGGAGCGAGCACATGGGAAGCAAGAGCTTCAAGGCCTGGCGTCTTGAGGATGAGTCGGGCGACCCGTTTAGCGTATTGGTTCGCACCGTAGGGACAAAGATGGATATAGTCATTCACCGTGCCATCCGGGTTGGTGCGATACCACTGGGTTCCCACGGGTAATTGCTCGGTGGCGGGATCGCCATCGTCCGGCAAAGGTCCAAGTGCTGTCAGGTAGTCGATGCTCTCCTTATTGAGATCCACCACTGGCACACCCAATTCCCAGCCCAATTCGCGGTCGGCCTGCGGATAACCCTGTACGCTGTTGCTGAAACGGCCGTAGGCATCGTAGGTGCATTTGATCTGTGAAGGGACGAGTACGGGAATTCCACCGCGCTTGCGTGTTTCTTCGATGTAGATGCGTGTCCACGCCTTGTGAGTGGTGTCCGGCTTGGTGTTTCGGTTGTTGTAGGGCGTCGGATTGTCGGCAGAAGGAACAACGTCTGCAGAATCATTGATCGCAAACATGATGAAGAGATAGTCGCCGGGTTTGATCCGGTTGAGAATGGCGTCGAGCACGCCTTCCTCGGCGAAACTGCGAGAACTGCGTCCGGCCAAGGCCTGATTGTCTATGATGATTCCATTATCAAAGTGGTTGTATAGTGGTTCTCCCCAGCCCATCAGTGTAATGCCGGTTGGGAAAGGTCCCGAAGAGGGAGAAAGGCCGTAGCTGGCAACTGTGGAGTCGCTCGCAGTATAGATCACCGGCTTGGCATTCCACACCGTATCTGAAACAGGCTCGATGGTGAGCGCATTGATGCTTGCGATGCTTGCGATGAATTCAAACCTGATCCGCCCGCTCTTTTGCATTGGGAAGGGTTTTCCATCGGGACCGACGCGCGTCGAAGATAAGGCTTCCTTGCCGGATTCGTACAGGACAGTAACTCTCGAAAAATTTCCTACTGCTGCGCCCATGCTGGGAACGATCGGAATGCCGTCCGCCCGAACTACGACGCCGCTTTTGCCGCTCTTGTCACCCACGAGGAGAGAGATGCGATACTTGCCATTGGGGATATCCACATAGAACGCATTGCCTGCGTTCACCAGACAAAAGTCACGTTCGAGACTCTCTTCGCCGCTACCAGTTCCCGTCGCACCGCGGTCGCGCGAATCCACACCCGTAGCACCCCAGCCGTAGCCGGTGCCGAGGGAATAAAGCGTGGCGGGAGACACGCGTGTGTAGCCGGGTTGGACCGCGCTCGTTGTGGTGCCGAAGTCGAATTTCATTGGCACGCCGGACGAGAGATACGGGCCGTTGGCAACCGCCGCGCTTTCGGCGGGTACATTGTAGTAAACAAATTTTTTCCAGTCGGAGCGATTCGGCGTGTGAGAGTCTACCGGTGCATCACTAGTGATGACGCCCGGTCCCGGAGGGGCTGCCGGTACCGGCGCATCGCCACTGGGATAGACCACGGTCGGATTCTCGGAAACAGGCGGGCTATTGACGTAGGGATCGTTGTCATAGGAGACCTGAGGATTCAGCGGATCAACTGCGTACACCGTCAACGGCGCTCCAGGTTCATCGTTGTGACCCCAGGCACTCATTGCGATGCCTGTAGCGATAAGTATTGTCATTGTGCGGTTCGTAGAATTCTTGTGTTTCATGGTTGGCTAGGTTTGGGTTCGCTACGTTTTTTGGTTCGGGCTCACCATTCTCTCTCACGCGACTGATTTACCGCGTGCATGAACAGGTAATAGCTTGGAGTCATTGATAGCAGCGAGGTATGGTGATGAGAATCGCCAGTAAAGGTGTCGCCAGAAAAGGGGAGCATCCAGATTGCAATATCAAGCGTTTGGTTTGGGTTTATGCCTGAAAATGCAGCCGCAGTAACGACTAAGAACCGTCCGGTTTCGTGAAAGGATGATGCTCAAAATTGTTTGTAAGTGCTTTGTCCAGTCGATCTCTTGAGCCTTTTTTGCAAGGTGCAATACCCGAACACGGTGTCGGCGACAACCTAGCGATGCAGCAAACTCGCCGCGGACACGCGCACGTTCCCGGTGCTGATCTACGACCCGCGCAAAGGCGACAAGATCGCCCAACGCCTCAGCCTCCAGGGCAACCCCTCCGAGAAAACGGATTTCTTCGTCGAACCGAAAACGAACGAAGTCTATGACTTCATCCGCTTCGCCCGCACCGAAGGCCGCTTCTCGAAACACTTCGACAAGGACGGCAACCCGAGTGAGACGTTGATCAAAGCCAAACAGGAACGCCTAGACAACTGGCATGTATTGCAGGAGCTGGCGGGGATTATCTAAAGTTTGGTAGCAGCCGACGTGAGTCGGCTCATTCTAAAAAATTGACGTGGGTTGCGTCGGCGAATCGGAAGAAAGTTTTGAGCGGATTGACATCCGCTGCTACCAATTGAACGTAGCATCCGACGTAAGTCGGATCACTATTCTCCCCCGGACGCGCGTCGCATTGCCGTGCTGCACGAGAGAAAAATGGAGCGGACTCACGTCCACTGCTACGGACGTTATGGCAGGGGAGGCCGCTTGATGTCACCGGCATCGGGCGCATGGGCAACGTGATAGAGTTTCCAGAACAGCGGCCAGAAATCCTCATCCAGCGGATGCAGTTCAGGATAGCCGGGCACGATTGCGCCTGCGAACGGCCAATCTTTCGGATGCTCCACCAGTTTCTCGACACGGGCGTTATCAATGATGTAAAAGCATACCTTGCGAAAGGCGTCACGTTTGCGTTGTTCCTCGCGCAAAACGTGATCGTGTGGCTGGTGTTGAAAGCGATGCGGCTTGAGCAATTTGCCGACATGCTCGCGCAGAAACTTCATGCCGTTTCGTTGATCAGTCTCGCGCCGCAGCCCCATCCAGACCAGATGAATGTGATCCGGCATCAGGCAATAGGTCGGGCAGAACAAACCTTCGCGCACCGCAGCGTGCAGCATTATTTCCCGAAAGCGGGCGTGGAAAAGTTCGTTGAGCCAACCCTTGCCGCGCGAGGCAAGGGGCAGGGTCCAGTGAACGACTGCGTCACCTTGGTAATACTCGCGGGCAGACGCGGAAGATAAAAGCTGCGATTTGTCCCTTGGCCGAGAAAACGACTGCGCGCATCGTCCGAGGGTTCTGGCTTCATGGCGAAACCATAGCGAGAGAGCGTGTCCCCGGCGACGGCAAAGTTTGAGCGGACTCACGTCCGCTGCTACCAATCAAACGTAGCATCCGATGTGAGTCGGATCATTATTCTCCCATCGGGCGCGCGTCGTATTGCCACGCCTCACAAGGGGAAATTTTGAGAGGACTCACGTCCGCTGCTACTTATTTGCCCGCAATCGGCGGGCCGTCTTTATTCAGTGATGCAGTAATCATGAGCGTACCAGTGAAGCCGTGGCCGCTGAGGTCTGGAGTCTCGTGGCCCGTGTCGTGAGCGAATCGCCAGTAGCCTTGCAATCCGGGCTCATCGCCCGCGAGTTCGCGTTTCCGGTTAGCGAGAATTTCCTCCTGTGTTCGCGCAGTTTTCCAGATGCGGATTTCCGCGATGCTTCCTTCGAGGTCGTCGGGCGTGCCTTCGTCCATGCCGAAGCGCAGACGATGGTTCACGTCGTAGAGCAGGGGATTTCCCGGCGGATAGATCGAGTGATCCGCCGTCAGCTCGCCATTGACGTAGGCGGCGTAATTGCTCGGCGTGATGACGTAGGCGATGTGATACCACGCGTCCTTGGTGTAGGAGTAGGTGGCGTTCGCATCCTTCACTAGCCACTTTGAACCATCCCCAATGTCAGCGTGAAACCGTTTGCCTTGGCGGAACTTGATGTTGAAGGCGCAATCGTTCGGCCCGCGCGAACTCACGATGGTTTGGGTGAGCCGTGGCTTGCGTGTCAGTGCCCAAAGCTCAATCGTGAACGTCCCGCGCAACGAGCCCGTGGTGGCGATGGCAAGATGACCTTGCTCGCGATAAAAATTAAGCGCGTAAGTCGTGTTTGTGTCGGAGGCTGGTTTGGATGGGGCGGGTGCGACTGTTTTTTGCCCGCGCCCTGTCTGCGAGAAGAAAATTGCAGCCGTCACAATCACCGCAAGCGCGAGGACCCCCAAAGTTACCCAAAGCGCCATGCGACTACTTGATGCAGGCGCAGGCTTGGCTGAGGCAGTTTCGTCGGTGGTCGCTTCTGTTTCGGCGGGAGTGGTCTGATCTGAAGCGATGTTCGACTCAAAGGCATTGGCTTGGAGAAGCTCGTACGCGCCGTTGATCTCCTTGAGCTTTTCCTGCGCGATCAACCGCAGCCGCTCATCGTGTCCGAACCGGTCGGGATGCCACACCTTCACCAGATCGCGATAGGCCTGCTTGATTTCATCCAAGGACGCGCCGTTCTTGAGACCCAGAGTCAGGTAAGCTTTTGAGAGGTCGTCCATGCGTTGCGCGGAGTATTACGCGCTACTCGCGCTGATTCAATCTGTTCCTGCGTTGCTACGCCTGCTCAGTCAAACATGCCAGTTCCGTAACCGTTCTGAAGACCGTATTTGATGGATTGGCATTTGTGTTTGCACAACCACTCGATGATAGCTGGCAATCCGATTTCAGGATCGTTCAGCATCAGCCAATCCAACTCCAACAAAAGCCCGTCCTGCGAAACTGAGCCGTAGCTTGCGCCCATCGGATCGGAAAATTTCTCGTCCGCGCCATCTGGTGATTTCACGCTGCCCAGATGCACACCGATCTGACGATTGATCTCCGCACGTTCCACGTCATTCGTCTCATGTGCATTCGCCAGTCGCCCATGAAGATCGAGCAGTTCCAGATTCACAGCTTCCGTCTCGTTGGTGCGAAGTCGCGCGCGGAGACGGTCACCGAGTTCCAGAGTTAATTTTTCCCGCTGTTTATTGAGTTGTTGCAACTCCTTGTATGAATTGCGTTGGCTTGCCGCTGTGACCTTGCGCGTGAGTGCTTTCATCTCCGGCTCTTCCCAAACTTTTTGGACGACTTCGTCAATGCGCTTCCAGTCGTCGCGCATGTGCAAATAATTCTCGAATTCAGGTCCGGTTGCCTCCGGCGACCAAGGTGCGATCAGGCGCATCTCTGATGCATTGTCGAAATAACTTTCCATCAATTCTAGGAGGTTGGTCGTGGTGTCGTTTGTAGGCGGGAGGAATTGCAGGTTGAGAGACAGGCTGTTGTTTGTGTCCACCTCGAAAGCTCTTTCGGAATTGTCTTTGAGTGCATCGAGCCACTTGGCTTGGGCTTCTTTGTCGCCTTCGGGCAATGACAACAACAACGAATGGCCGAACAACATCAGTCGCGCATCTGCGGGAAGTTTGTTCGTCAAGGCGGCGAACTCGGAGACTGCGTTAGTTTGGTGCGCGAACGTGGCCACGATGAGGCTGCGTTTTGCTTTCGCGTCCGCGCCAGCTTTTGCGCCGCGCCAGTTCGTGATGTCGCCGCAGCGATACTGGTGCATGGGTTGTGGCTCAAAATCTTTGAACGCGTTCAAGAACCCACCCGGCCCGATGGCGAATAACATCAGGCCAAAGAACAAAGCCATCGCGATGCCGATGCCTTGTGTCGCCATCAACGCGAGAGTCGCGAACACGCCCGGTGGTTTGGCGTTGAGCGTCTCGAACACATTGATCGTGTACTGCGCCAGAAGTTTGTTCGCCGTGTTCTTTGGTAACTCAGGCTTGATGGAGCTGATGATCGCCTTTGCAGTCTCGGTCGGGATTTTGTCTTCCTCCGGCAACGGTTCAGGCAGATCAGCGTAACGCAATTCATCCGTCACCTTTGCCAACTTGAAGGTGATGGGCAGCGCCATGACCATGATCACGATGAGTGGAATCATGAACATGCCTGAGCCCAGCAAAGCGATCCCGACCAAACCCAACACCGCCACCACGCGGAACGCGCCGTCCAGCCAGCGGTGACGACAAAACAAAACCGCGTGCAACACTTGTCCGCCATCCAACGGCAGCACTGGTAGCAGATTGAATCCGTTCAATCCCAAAAGAAACAGTGCGAGTGTTTTAATCCACGCGATCTTCACAAACCCGGCCACAATCGCGAGAATCGAGCCAAGCAAAATTCCTGGTATCGGCCCAGCCAGCGACACCAAAGCTTTCTTCCACCCGGGCACGTTCCAGTTTTGGCCCGTCACCGCCGCACCGAAGAACGGGATGAAGAACATGCGAAGGTTCCGATATTTGCAGATCCGCATCGCCACCCAATGTCCGGCTTCGTGGAACAGCAACACAGGGATCAGCCAAAGAGTGATTTTCCAATCCCAGGCTTTTGCGCCCGCCGCCACAAACACGATCCCGGAAATGACCAACACCCAGAGCGTCGAGGCCCACTTGGGCTTCTTCTCCTGCAACTCGATCACTTGCGCGAGAATGGCTGCGTGTTCGTAGCCGTCCGCCTGCGCGGTGGCGAACCGCGCTTGATTCGCGTCTGCTGTGGCTTGTGATTCTGCTGTGCGCGGACAAAACACTCCGCGTCCAAGATTGAAGTCACGGAGAAGAATGTGATGCCGCTCCAGACTCCAGAGAAGTTCGTCGCGATTCGACACACCGGCGAAGTCTGTGTGCCCACAGGCGGCGATGCGTTGCTCGTGCGTGATCCAGAGTTTTTCAGGAAACGCGCCCGTCTTGAATTTCATATCCACCGTCGGCGGCATCATCAAGTCCTGTTTGCCTGCGGACGTGGCGAGGAATGTTCCATCCAGAAAACCTGTGAAGAAAACAACGTGGGGTTTGCGCTTCGCGTTTGGGCTGCGATCCGAATGTCTGAGTTGCACGCGAGCGTAGTGGATGCCTGATTCGTGCAGGAACGTCGCCCAGAACACTGTAGTCTGCGTGCCGGGGTCACGGATCACTTGATACACCGGACTGTGAAAACCGAGCGAAGCCAGCGCATCGAACTGCGGTTGAAATTGCATGGCGATGAATTCCGGCAACGTCTCGGTCACGAAAGGCAGAATGGAATCCACCGGCGGTTCGTCCATGGAAGATGGCAGGCGGATACGCAACCATTTCAAAATCCAGCCGATGGGTGCCAATATTTTCGTCTCGGCCCACATCTCGGCGTGAGAAACTTTTCTTGAATCAACGTCGTAGAATTCGCTCATGCGTGTTCGGAGTTGGTGCTTCGCTTCTGAAATCGCCGTGATTAGGCGGCGAGCGCGGCTGGAGGTCAAACGTATTTTCAAACACTGGATTGACCGCATCACGCCACGCGCTTAATTTCCTACCGTGGCCTATCAAGACATCATCACTATTGAACCCGGCAAACGCAGTGGCAAGGCGTGTATCCGTGGTCTGCGCATCACCGTGCAAGACGTGTTGGAGTATCTGGCATCTGGCATGACCACGGAGCAGATTTTGGCTGACTTCCCTGATCTCACAACCGAAGACATCCGGGCTTGTCTTTCGTATGCAGCGGATCGCGAGCGGCGGATCGGCACTCCGCCTGCATGAAACTTCTGCTGGATGAAAATCTCTCTCCTCGTCTCGCGGATTTGCTCGCGGACATTTATCCCGGCACTAAACATGTGAGCGGTTGTGGCCTTGCTCGGACTGCGGACTTTTTAGTGTGGGACTTTGCTAAAGCAAATGGATTTGTGATCGCGACGAAGGATTCTGACTTTGAACATCTGGCACTGTTGCGCGGGCAACCTCCGAAAGTCATCCAACTCAGGCTGGGGAATTGCACGACACAGGTTATCGGAGAAACACTCAGAAAGTACTCCGTCGTGATTCATACATTTGACCTCGACCCGGTTGAGGCGTTGCTTGTTTTGCCCTGAAGTGTACGAATGAGACCGCTCATCCACGAAATCACCACGGCGCACACGCCCGAATCCCTCGCCACACGGCTGACGGATTCCGGAGCGCGGGGACTCGTGTTGCTGCGCAGCGCGGGCTTTGATTCCGTTCAGGCGCATTATTCCTTCGTGGCCGCGAATCCGTTTCTCACCTTCCGCTCCTCTGGCTCGCAGTGTGAAGTCACCTCTCACCTATCGCCTACAGCCACTAGCCCCTCGCCTCAAATCCAATTCGGCAACCCTTGGCATCTGCTCGACGCGCTCATGTCGCGTTACGAACTGCTCGATGAGATTGATCTCCCGTTCCCGCTCGGCGGCTGCTTTGGATACTGGGGTTACGACCTGAAAAACTTCACCGAACCCAAACTCCCACGTCGCGCCGTCAACGATCTGGAGTTGCCCGATTGCCACGTCGGCTTCTACGACAGCCTAGTTGTGTTTGATCATCGGCGCGGAAAAGTTTGCATCGTCGCCACCGGACTTGGCGCAGATGGAGCGCGCACAGAAGATCGGGCGCGTGAACAGGTGGATTTCTGGAGTGCGAAGTTGGCGGAGATTGTGGAGCAAACCCTCACCCCGGCCCTCTCCCTTTCCGAAAGGGAGAGGGAGACGTCGTTGCCGCGCACGGCAAACCCGAATGCGCCCGACCTCGCCAAGACGCAGAAACAACTTCTCCCTCTCCCCGGGGGAGAGGACTGGGGTGAGGGCGAGCGTCGAACACAACTCGTTTCATCAAACCTCACGCGCACCGCCTTCCTCTCCGCCGTCGAGCGCGCCCAACGCTACATCCGCACCGGCGACATCTATCAAGTAAACCTCTCCCAACGCCTCGCCGCGCAGACGAACTTCTCCGGTTGGGAAATGTTTCAACGATTGCTCGCTGTTTCACCCGCGCCATTTGCGGCGTTCCTCGACTGTGGAGATTTTCAGATCGCGTCCTCGTCGCCGGAACAATTTCTCCGCCTGAGCGGATCACACATCACCACGCGCCCCATCAAAGGCACGCGCCCGCGTTCCGCCGATGCCACGCGCGACGCCCAGCTCGCTTACGAACTCCAGACCAGCGCCAAGGAACTCGCCGAGCTTGTGATGATCACCGACTTGCTCCGCAACGATCTCGGACGCGTCTGCGAATTCGGCAGCGTGCAAGTCCCCGAACTCGCACGCCTCGAACGTTTCGCTCAAGTGCAACATCTCGTCTCCACCGTTGAAGGTCGTTTGCGAAACGATGTCACGCACTTCGCTGCGCTCGCCTCCACGTTTCCCGGCGGCAGCATCACCGGTGCGCCGAAGTTTCGCGCCATGGAGATCATTGATGAACTTGAACCCATCGCGCGCGGGCCGTATTGCGGCTGTCACGGCTATCTTGGATTCAATCGCGAAAGCCAGTTGAGCATCAGCATCCGCACCGCCATCCACAAAGGCGACACCGCATACTTCAACGTCGGCGCAGGCATCGTGGCCGACTCGATACCCAAGGCGGAATACGAAGAGACGCTCGCCAAGGCGCGTGGATTTCTCGCTGCGTTGGAGTTGCAAGAACAACCAATCACGACGACACCGGCATCATGATTGTTTTCCTCAACGGCAAGTTCGTGCCAGAAGAACAAGCGACTGTCTCTTCGTATTCCGCTTCGGGGATCGAGTCGGCTACGATGCCTGCACCGACGTTGAAATACGCGGTGTCGCCTTTGTGGATGGCGGTGCGGATGCTGATGCTCAACTGTCTTTCGCGATTGAATCCGAGATAACCATGGCAACCGCAATACGGCCCGCGCGCGATGGGTTCAAGTTCATCAATGATCTCCATCGCTCGGAACTTCGGCGCACCGGTGATACTGCCGCCGGGGAACGTGGACGCGAGCGCGGCGAAATGTGTGACATCATTTCGCAACCGGCCTTCGACGGTGGAGACGAGATGTTGCACCTGCGCGAAGCGTTCGAGCTTGGCCAGCTCCGGCAC
>JANPGI010000156.1:0-5626 GCA_031423875.1 Verrucomicrobiota bacterium
GTTTGGGGCATACACGATTCCTGACTTTGCCGAAGGCCGGTTTGACTCACCGGTGTTTCGCAAGATCGCCGTGTGCTTTGTGCTGTTCATCGGGTTCTTCTACACGATGCCGCAGATGAAAGGCGCGGGGACGACGCTGGCCTACATTTTCCCGGGGCTGCCGTATTGGGCGGGCGTGGTGCTGGTGGGCGCGGTCATCACGCTCAACGTCGCGCTCGGCGGCATGAAAGGCATCACGCTGGTACAGGCGGTGCAATACTGGGTCAAGATGTTCGCCATCTCCGTCCCCATCTTCGTGCTCATGGCGGTGTATGGGCATTATGGGAAACAACTCGAGCAGAACGGTAAAAAATTTAGCGACCCGCGCGAGCGAACTGAATTTCAGGAACGCTTTGCTCCATTCACGAAGAACAATAGTGCGTCACTCGACGAATGGAATCCGCTGCTCAAATCCAATGCCTCGGCCAAGGAGAAAGCCGCTGCCATCATCAGCGCGCCGTTTGAATCCACCGTCAACTCGGGGATGAAAGAGCAGACAATTGGCCAGGCCATCGGCGGCTATAATGCTGCAATGAGACGAACCGTTTGGGTCGAACGAAGTTTGACCAATATTTGGCGGCAGACGGCATACACGAATCCGGCTTTTCATCTGGAACGCACGGTTGAGCAACACAAAAAAGATTTGGAAGACTTCCTGTTGGACCACGAAGTTTCACTGATTAAGCTGCCGGTCGGAGAGGTGGCATTTGTTCCAAAGGCTGACGTCGAGCACTACACAAGTCTGGTGGCGAGTTTATCCGCGCCTGACAACTCGCTCCGTAAACCGCTTCCCGAAAAAGCTCCCGCCGATTCCACCTGGCTTTCCCCCTTCGGCCCGCTCACGACCAAAGCCGCCAAGGCGGCGAAACTTTCGCCCGAGGAAACCAAGTCGTATTCGCTCCTCTACACCTACTCGCTCATCATCGCGCTCATCTGCGGCACGGCGGGATTGCCGCACATCCTCGTGCGCTTCTACACCAACCCCGACGGCGGCGCGGCCAAGCGCACCACCATGTGGGTGATGATTCTCATCGGCATCTTCTACGTGTTCCCGCCGGTGTTCGGTGTGATGGGCCGCAATCTCATGCCAGAGCTTTATACTGGTTTGACTGGCATCAAAGGCACAGACCAAGTCGTTCTGAAATTACCCACGTTATTGAGCGAAAGATTCGGCGTGCTCGGCTCGATCCTCTCCGGCATCACCTGCGCCGGGGCGTTCGCGGCGTTCATGAGCACGTTCAGCGGCTTGCTTGTCTCCATGACCGGCGCGCTCGCCCATGATGTCTATGGCCGGATGTTGCGCCCCAAATCCACGCCGGAGCAACGGATGCGGATGTTCAAATTCGCCGCCGTACTCATCGGGGGAGTCTCGATCTTGCTCGGCAGTTTTGTCGAGCCGTTGGAAATCAACTTCATGGTCGGACAGGCGTTTGCCATCGCAGCGGCGAGTTATTTCCCGCTGTTGTTCATGAGCGTCTGGTGGCGCGGCATGACGATGCGCGGCGCGGCGGTGGGCATGTTGACCGGCGGTCTGTGCGCGCTGATCGCGGCGACGTTGACCAACGTGAGCAACCTCGCGCTCGACAAAGGCCCGATGGGCAAAATCTTCTCTGGCTTCGCGGGCATGAATGATTTCTGGGCGCACCATCCGTTGCTGCGCATCCTCTGCGAGCAACCCGCCATCTGGACCGTGCCGCTGGCGATCACATTGATGATCGTGGTGAGCAAAGCGACGCGCAAAGAAGTGCCATCCGATGTGCGGATGAAAATGCTCGTGCTTCATGCACCGGAAAAGCTCGGCTTGAAACAGGAATACATTCAGGAACATCAGGCAGGGCATTGAAGCTCCAAATTCTAAGCTCCAACATCCAGAAAAGCACCAAACTTCAAACAGCGTGCGCCTGACTGCTTGAAGTTTGGTGATTGATGATTCTCTGGAGCTTGGATGTTGGTTGTCTTAAGAACGCCGCTGTGACGCAGTCTCACGAGCCGCCGTGGAGTTGACAGTCTGTCCCTCGGATAAACGGTGATCGGTTGAGGGTTCGCGCATATTGACACAGCCCACCGGAACGCCGCCTTCAGGCGGCAGCAACATGGTCAATCACCTTGTTGCCGCCTAAAGGCAGCGTTCCTATACTTTCGCAGTCGCACTTCGCGGGCCGTGTCACAATGCGCCATTCTCCCATCAGCACTCAATTCCCGGCTCGCCACGATGTTGTCATTCACCTAGCCTGCGCCGATGAATGTGTTGCCCAACCCGGATGTGATCATCACCCATGAGAGCGATCTTGATGGGTTTGTTTCGGGCATTCTCTTGCGGCGGCTGGCGAAGAAGTTGTTCAATGCAGACGTTCCGCTGGAGGCGTATCACTACAATTTCTGGAAGCAACGCGACCCGCGCGAGAATGCTGCCTGGGTGACGGATCTGACATTTGAACCGCGTCTGGACAAGCCGAACTGGGCGATCATTGACCATCACGTCACCGAGGTGTTGCCACAACGTGCGACGTTCATCCACGACATCAACAAGTCTGCCGGGCTGCTCTGTTATGAGGTTTGCTGTGAACATGGATTGAAATCTCCCGTGCTGGACCGGCTCGTACATCTGAACAACGTGGCGGACTTGTTCCTTGAAGATGATCCAGATTTCGCGGTGGCCGGGGATTACGCGAGTTTGGTGAAGATATACGGCTTCTGGAATCTTCACGCGCTGATCGAGGGACAACTTGAGAGGTTGCTGGATCATCCGCTGCTTGAAGTGATGGCGGTGAAGCGGCGCATCGAGGACCCGATCGGTTACGAGTGGAGCAGGAAAAAAATCGTCGAGATCAGTCCGGCACTTGGCTACGTGGACACAGTGGTGGGCAGCAGCAATCAGATCGTGCATCAACTGCTCGAAGGTGGCGCGACGAAGTATCCGGTGCTGGTGACGTTGTTCCGCCGTGCGAACACGGTGATCGCGAGTTTCCGCAGTCGTAACGGTGAGGCGCTCAAGATCGCGGAAAAGTTTCAGGGCGGCGGCCACGCGAATGCCTGTGGCGCGACGTTACCGAAATCGGTGCGCAACATCCCGGAAGGCGTGGAGTTTTTGCGGAACGCATTGAGCCAGCGCCGGGATTCGCCGCTGAACAGTCTGGATGCGTTGTTCGCAGCGATGGAGAAGAAATAAAGCGGAACGCTACTGCTCGCATTCCGTCTGGTTGCGGCGCTGCACCCAGCCAAGGTGTCTGTATCTATTCCGTCCCCATCTTCTCGGTTCTGCACTCTTTTCAGGGGTGCCGGTTTTGAAAAAGCACCACCCTCCAAGAACCAGAGAAGCTCCAAACTTCAACCTCCAATATCGCCATCAGCGCATGCCACTGTTGGCCAGATGAACAATCCGTTCTTCCGATGCCAACACAAACCAACACGCGTTTGAGATTTGGTGTTTGGTGCTTCTCTGGTGGTTGGATGTTGAAGCTTGGTGCTTCGACTCCACTTTGCTCTCCCGGTACACCTAATTCAACGACTTCACCAAAAACAGCGAAGAACCGATTTGCTTCTGTAGCTCAGCTTCGCGCTTTGGTGCTTAACAGCCTGAGATAAAGGTCGTGAATCTTTTCCACCATCTGTTCGACGCCGAAGTTGGCGCAGACAAAGGCTTGGCCGCGTTGACCGAGTTCAGTGCGGAGCTTTGGATCACGCGCGAGGAGGAGGAGGCGTTCGACGGCGGCGTGCTCGTGGCCTTGCTTGACAAGGAATCCGGTTTTGCCGTCGAGACAGATCTCATCCGCGCCGTCGAAGTCGTAGGAGATGACGGGTTTTCCAGCAGCCAATGCTTGGGGCAAAGCGCGGGAGAGTGCTTCGCGGGTGGAGAGGTGAGCGAGACAATCCATGATGCCGACGTAGCGCGGGACTTCGTTGGGCGGAACGAGTCCGGTGAAGGTGACTTTCCCGATGAGGTCGAGTTCGCGGACGCGTCGTTCGATGTGCGGACGTAAGGAGCCATCGCCGACGAGCAGCACATGGGCGTGCGGACACTCTGGGAGGATGCGTTTAAGTACGTTGAGCAGATCTTCGTGGCCTTTGAGCGGGAACAAGCGCGCGATCTTGCCGATGACGAAGGCGTCGCGCGGGATGTGGAGTTGGTCACGCAGGAGCGGATCGTTGGTGGCATTGGCGAAGGGTTCGGTTTGGAATCCGCTGAAGATGCGGGTGTAGTTCTCCGGTTTGCCGATGCCTGCGGCGAGATAAAGTCGGGTCATCGCGTCGGCGGAGCAAAGGAAGTGTGTGGTGAACTTGGCGGCGTAACGTTCAGCAGTCGTGAAGAGGGTATTGGCGATATTTCCCTGGAACGTGCCGAAGGACGGTCCGTGGATGTGGTGGATGATGACGGGGACGTTGGCGCGTGCGGCGGCGATGCGCCCGAGGATTCCAGCTTTGCCGCTGTGGGTGTGGACGATATCGGGATTATGCTTTTTGAGCAGTCGCGTCAGATGTTGGAGCGCGAGAAAATCTTTCAGAGGATGACCCGGGCGGACGAGGGAGGGGACGATTGTGAGAAAGGGATTGTTGGGAACACCCAACATTGAACATTCAACGCTCAACTTCGAAGGGCTGTGCGAAGAGTCGTTTCCTTGGGCGTTCGCTGTTGAATGTTGGCTGTTTGATGTTTTGGCTTCTTCCGTGAGTCGGTGCTCCAGCGAGCCTTCAGGTCCGGTGGTGGGGCCGGAGATGAGTTGGACGGTGATGCCGGGCTTTTCGCGCAAGCCGAGAACGGTGGCGATGGTGTTTTCCTGTGCACCACCGACGACGAGCCGTGTGATGATGTGAGTGACGCGCATGGCGTCACTTGGGTTTTTCCGACTTTTCCGGCTTCACACCTTTGAGTTCCGAGAGGCGTTCGCCGACGTATTTGGATTCTGCGGTCTTGGGTGGCGCGTTGGTGAGATAGGCTTCGTAATTGCGGATGGCGGTGTTGGTGTCCTTGCGGCGGTAGGCGATCTCGCCTAGGCCGTAGCTGATCTGCGGGAGTTTAGGGTACTGGCGCTGGACGAATTCATAGTCCTTCTTGGCTTCGTCGAGGTTGTCCGTGCGGAAATTGGCGATAGCACGGTATAGCATGGCGCGAACGTGGGGTTCTGAGGTGGTGTTCGTCTCGATGGTCAACACCTGGGTGAAGGCTTTGATGGCCTCGTCAAAGCCGCCTTGCTCGACAAGGAAGCAACCTTTGTTGATCAGGGTAGAGGTTTCTTCGGGCGCGAGTTTCAACATGCGTTCAGTGATGTCGAGGGCGTTGGTGTAGCGTCCGTTGTCTGCGTAGGTTTTACAGGCAGCAGCGAGGATGGTGAAGTTGTCGGCAAAATTGACGAGGTTCGTTTCGATGATCTGCGTGGCGGTAGCCGGATTGTTCTTGGCGAAGTAGGCAGTGGCTTCAAGCGTGAACAGATCGGTGAGGTTGGTGCTAATGCCGGGCGTGCGTGCGGCGATGTCCCGGATCTCGCGGATCAATTCGAGGGTGCGATCGGGGAACCTGCGGTTGAGATTGATCTGGCCGAGCCAGAGGCGGCTGCCGATGTCGTTGGTGGATTGCTTTCGGACGCGGTCA
>JANPGI010000157.1:0-2860 GCA_031423875.1 Verrucomicrobiota bacterium
CGCGATTCCCGGCGCGCAAATCGTCATCGTTCCAAACGACAGCCCATCCGCCCAACGCTCGCTGCTCGTGGCTCACGCTCACGCTCACGCCATCGCGAGGTTTCTCCGGGACGCCATCGAGTTGCGTCTGGATTATTGTTCAAACGTCACAGGCATTGACTGGCCGGAGGTTGAGTTGACGGAAAAGATCAAAGTGAAGCATCTCGTGGACGGCGTGGAAAAGGAAGTTGAGGAAGTGAAGAAGACGCTGCGCCCCGGTTTTCTCGAAGCGGTTTATCACCTTTACTCCATGAGCCAAAAACACGGCCCGGTGATCCTTCGCCTGCGCACGGAGAATCGCTCGGACAAAAATCATCTCCCATCGCTCACGCCCGTCTGGCGCAGTTGCGAATTTCAGGAACGTGAAATCTTCGATCTCTACGGCATCGTCTTCGATGGCCATCCCGATCTGCGCCGCATCCTCATGTGGGACGGCTATAAGGATCATCCGATGCGAAAGGATTACGTTGAGCCGGATGACTACGAATACGAGCCGACACCGCACGACGATGTTTTGGAGAAGGCGAAGAAGCATCTCGCCGCAACAACGCCGATAGCCTGAAAGCCGAACGATGTACGTCGTTACTCAACCGCAGTTTGAATCCGCGCCTGAGATCACTCCACCAAAGAACAAGAGTCGCGCGCGGATGACTTCCCTCGCGGATCAACTCGCTGCGTTCGCCGAGTTCGGCGCAGCGACTCGCGTCATCAGCACCAAGTTCAACGGCGGCGAAACGCCCACTTATGTGAACGAGTTTTGGACCGCACGTCAGCGTCAGGCCAGTTCGTTGCATGAAGTCTCTTATCGCGCCTGCTTCAAGCCCCAACTACCGCGCTTCTTCATCGAGCGTCTCACGAAGCCTGGCGATGTGGTCTATGATCCGTTCATGGGCCGTGGCACGACGCCGATCGAGGCCGCACTGCTCGGGCGAGTGCCGTTCGGCAATGACATCAATCCACTGAGCCTCACGCTCACCGCGCCGAGACTTCGTCCACCAACGCTTGAACAAGCCGAGGCCCGCCTGCAGGAAATCACCCTCACGGATCATGATGAGTTCCCCGAAGAGTTGCTGGCGTTTTATCATCCCGACACACTCCGGGAGATTTGCGCATTGAAGAAACATTTCCTGCGAACGCGCGCCGTCGGTCGGAAAGCTGCCCTCAATCCGCTCGACTCGTGGCTTTGTATGATCGCGCTGAACCGCCTCACTGGTCACTCGCCCGGCTTCTTCTCCGTCTATACGCTGCCGCCCAATCAAGCCGTGAGCCTCGCCTCTCAACGCAAGATCAATGAGAAACGAAATCAAACTCCGCCCCGCCGCGATGTCATCAAAGTCATCTTAAAAAAATCCAGGCAACTGCTCGGCGACATCACGCCCGATGTCCGCGAAACGCTCGCTGGCGTGGCCGACCAAGCGCGTTTCGTGAATCATCCCGCCGATGCGACTCGTGATCTTCCTGCGGAATCCGTCACGCTCGTCGTCACGTCACCGCCGTTCCTCGACGTGGTGCAATACGCAGATGACAACTGGTTGCGCTGTTGGTTTCTCGGCATTGATCCCAAGTCCGTCGCGCTCACCATCCCCAAAAAACTTGATGCGTGGGCCGAAGTGATGACGGGCGTTCTCCGCGAACTGCATCGCGTCTTGAAACCCGGCGGCCACGTCGCATTCGAGGTGGGCGAAGTCCACGGCGGCAAAACCAAGCTCGAGGAAACGGTACTGCCCTGCGGCGTGGCGGCTGGATTTGATCCCGTCCTGGTTTTGATAAACGATCAGAAGTTCACCAAGACCGCCAACTGCTGGGGCGTGGACAACATGAGCAAAGGGACGAACACAAACCGCATCGTGGTGCTTCGAAAAAAGAACAGCGCACCTGTTTGACAGATGCGCTGTTTGAGACGTCAGTCTCGCTCAGGCCTTTGCCTTGAGCACGAACAGAGCTTCTTGCGCGTCCTTCTGCACTTTGGGATCAGCATTCTTGAGGAGCGGTTCGATGAGCGGGATGTGTTCCTTGCCGCCTAACACCGCGACCGTGCGACAGGCATCACGGACTACGTTCGGTGCGGCATGATTCAAGAGCGGCAGGATTTCCGGCAATGCTTCCGCCGCCTTCAAACCGCGCAATGCGATCAATCCATCCATGACTTCGCGTTGATCCGTCGCCTTGAGCAGTCCGCAGATCGTCTTGATCTCAGCCGAAGTGACGTCTGCGTGCAGAACGCCGATGACGCGCGCCGCTTTACGACGGACTTTGGCGCGATCATCGCCGAGATATTTTTTGATCTCAGGAATCGCCTTGGTGCTGGTAGGAAATTGCTTTTCGATCTTGAGCATCGCATCTGCTACCACCTCTTCCTTCGGCGATGCGAGGTCGGCGATCAATTGATCCTCGGTCTTTATTTTTGCAGCTTGAACCTGAGACGAGGCGAGGGTGAACACTCCCAATGCGAGAGCGATGATGAAACTACGTTGGGCCATGCGGATCATAATCAATTCCTGACTCTGTGCGGCTGCCGTGATTGGCTTCCCGTTTGGGCGAGGCTGCCACAACGTGTGGCGCAGAACCCCGTTGCCAACCCCAGCCGTTGACCGCAGCGTAGCCAAGCAACCCATCTTGTCAATGCGGTCGAATTGACAGCGGTGTGATGGGAGCTGCCGCTCGCTGTAGCGGCAGGCATCTCTGCCTGCCGTAGAGCCGGGCTTCCAGCCCGGCGGAGAAAACCTCACGCATAGCCAAGCGCGTTGGAAAACTCCAAGCCTTTCTTTCATACCACCCCATTCCGGGCGGCAAGGATGCCGCCCTCTACGGCAACCAAGGA
>JANPGI010000158.1:0-9821 GCA_031423875.1 Verrucomicrobiota bacterium
TTCCATCTCGGCAAACCCGCTGGCATGTTGCGCTTCCTGTGCATCGTGCTCACGTTGCTGGCACTGCTGAACGCGCGTTATTATTCGACTGCGGAAGTGAGAGCCGCCACCAAGTATCAGAACGACAATTACGGCAGCAACTTCTTCCCGACGTTGTTCTCGATCCAGGACGGCGTCTTCCGCGAATCTTTCCTCGGCAAACAAGCCAAGGAACACATCAGCTACCTCTTCATCAAACCCACGCCCGCCACGGGTTCAAGCCAGACCGCGTCGGGTTCATCGGAAAGCAAGCCCGCTCCCAAGACCGGTAAGCAGCGCGATTACGCGTTGCCCTGAACGCACGGCAGTTTAACATGGCCGCGTGGCTGGTTTGATTTCCGATAACACTCTCGACCGTATCCGAGCCGCCAACGACATCGTGGATGTCATTGGCGGCTATTTGCCGTTGAAGCGGGCAGGAGGAAATTTCACCGCGCTCTGCCCTTTCCACAAAGAGAAATCCCCCAGCTTCAACGTCAATCCTCACAAGCAAACCTTTCATTGCTTTGGTTGCCACAAAGGAGGGAATGTTTTCACGTTCGTCAAAGAATACGAGAACATCGGCTTCGTGGACGCTGTGCGGCGGCTCGCGGATCGAGCAAAGATTCCGCTGGAGATGGACAACAATCCCGCCACGCAGCAAGCCCGGCACATCAAGGATCAACTCCTCCAGATCCACGACCAACTCACCACGCGCTGGCAAAGCTGCCTCGCCAACGAAGCTGCCGGTCAGCTCGCGCGCGATTACCTGACCAAGCGAGGTGTGTCTGAGGAAGGGATTAAACTTTTCCGCATCGGCGCCGCGCCAGACGCGTGGGACGACACAGTGAATTGGGCCACGAGCAAAGGCTTCGATCTCGCCACCGTCGAGAAAGCCGGACTCATCATCAAGAAAGAGGAAACGGGCCGTTACTACGACCGCTTTCGCGGGCGACTCATGTTTCCCATCTGCGATGAACAAGGCCGCGTCATCGGTTTCAGCGGACGCATTTTGTCCGGTGATGAAAAGACGGCCAAGTATGTGAACTCGCCGGAGACGCCGATCTTCACGAAGAGCAAAGTCTTCTTCGCGCTCGATAAATCCAAGCGCGCGATTCTCGACGCCGGATTCGCCATCGTCTGCGAAGGGCAGTTGGATTCCATCGCGTGTTTCATGGGCGGCGTGCAGAACATCGTCGCGCCGCAAGGCACGGCGTTCACCGATCAACACGCGCGCATCATCAAGCGTTACACGGATGAAGTCGTGTTGTGCTTCGATTCCGACAACGCCGGGCAGAACGCTGCAGTGCGCGCGCTCGACAACTTGCTCGCGTCAGGCCTCGCGGTGCGCGTGGCCGTCATGCCGCCGAAAGATGACCCGGATAGTTTCATCAAAGCACACGGTGGCGAGGCGTTCCGGGAGTTGATCAAGAACGCAGACGGCTTTTTTGATTACTATCTCAAACGACTTTGCACCACGAACGACATCACCACGGACAAAGGCCGCCTCGTCGTGGTGAAAGAAATGTCCGAAGCCGTCCGAAAAACCGGCAACCCCGTGCTGATTGATAAATACGCGCAGAAGACCGCGCTGCGACTGGGCGTCACGCCCGAAGCCACGCGCACGGAATTCAGCAAGACCAAGACTGAACCCGTCGCGGCGGCACCGGACGACGAGTATTTCGATTCCGCCGCCGCCGAAACCGAGGAAGCCATCCCGCGCCCGACCCCGCACGAGTTGCAACTGCTGAAACTGGTATTGCGCCACGATGACGGTCTGGCGTGGCTCATCGCGCATCTGGATACGGAGTGGATTCAACACCCGCTCGTCAAAGACATCACCGCGCGGCGGATGAAAGCGCACCGCGACGGCACATGGCGCAACATCGGCGCGTTCCTGGACGACTACGAGAGCAGCCAGACGCGCTCGCTCATCACGGAGTGTATTTCGGACAAGCACGCGCTTCCGAATCCGGATCAGCAACTCGCGGACATCACGCTGCGATTGCGGAATCAATTTGTGGATCAACAGATGGCCGCGCTCATGCACCGCCTGAGCCAGCCAGAGATCGGTGATGCCGAACGCGCAGACTTATTGAAGCACCAGCAGGAGTGGAAAACCTATAAACGCCAGCCACTCGCGCCGTTGGCCTGAGTTTCACTTGTCGAAACATTCAACGCTCAACATCGAACACTCAAGCAATGACCGAATCACGTTCAATTGGATGTTGAGCGTTGAATGTTCCTAAAAATTTCCCCTTCAGTCCCCTGCCCTTCCCGCCGATAAATCCTGTGACGCGGCAGAACGGACTCTGCCAGCAACAACAAAGCAACACGGCCTCCCCGCCGAACACGAATCATGGGTCTATTTGATACATTCAAAAAATCCGCCAGTGCCAAGGATCAGGCCGGCACGACGACTCAGAAATCTAACGCACCCTCCACTTCACGGAATCCCAACACGGACCAAAGCAGTGGTGTAATCACCGTCGCCAGCCGCGATCCAGCCGTCATCACCCACAAACTCTTGTTCGTTGGCACACCGGCAGATTGGAGTCAGGTGATTGACCGCGATCTGCATCGCTTGCAGTCAACTTGGAGCTGTCAATTTGCGGTAGATGTGGTTCAGGCCATTGCCTTGCTTCAAGGCCAAGAATTTCAAGGCCAAGAGTTTTACGCCATCATCATTCATTCTTCGTTGGCCGCAGACCCTGCGCTCCGCGAAGCACTTGAGAACAAGGCAAGCCGCACAGTGCGTGTAATTTTGTGCGACACGGCTGATCGGAGCGAAGTCGCCCGCTGGAGCACGACTGGAGCCTATCCCATTTCACAATCCACCGACGCCGCTAATCTCGCCGCCACCATCAGCCGCACGGCGCGCGTCCAAGAATGGATGACGGATGCAGGAATCAGAAAATTGCTCTCTCTGTGCCGCAAACTTCCCGCGATGCCAAAACTTTACGCGCAGGTCTCCAAAGAACTCTCGTCGCCGAATGGCTCGATTGATGTCGTGGCACAATTGATCGCGCAAGACCCGGTGATGACCGCGAAGATTTTACAGGTGGTCAACTCTGCGTTCTTCGCGCTCGGTCGTCAGGTTAGCGAACCTTCCGATGCCGTGATGTTCCTCGGCGCAGAACGCACGCGGTCGTTGATCCTGCTCGCGGGAGTGTTCACTCAATTTGAAGGTGTCGGCTGTTACAGTTGCAAACCGGAGCAGATATGGAATCACAGTCTGCAAGTCGGCACTCTGGCTCGCACGATCACGATGGCGGAAACCAAGAATGTCAAGACCGCTGAGGCCGCGTTCACTGCGGGACTCATTCACGACATGGGCAAACTCATCCTCGCTGCGAATGTCCCTGCGATGTGCAACGCCATTGAGCAATTGCACAAGTCAAAGAAGTTGACCCAGCGCGAAGCAGAGATGCAAGTGCTCGGCACGACTCACGCCGAACTCGCCGCCTGTCTGCTCGGCACGTGGGCGTTGCCGCTGCCCGTTCTGGAAGCCGTCGCATGGCATCATCATCCCACACGATCGGATGACAAAGGTTTTACGCTGCTCACCGCCGTTCACGCCGCGAATGTGTTCGCTTACGAACTCGGTTGCGGCACCGGCACAGCCGCCCTGCCTGAAGTTTTCGACCACCCCTATCTGCTCCAGATAGGGCTGGGCGAGAATCGCAACGACTGGCGCAAGGCGTGCAACGTGCCACAACGTATCGAAGAAGACTCGGAACACGCGAAATTCCGGATGCGGCGCGACGCCAAGGTCAAGTGATCTGCTCCCGGCGTTTTGCTCCGTGACACTTTACACCAGCATCAAATCCCCCGTGATGACTTGTGTTAGGACTTGGGATTGGTGGGGACGCGCTGCCGCGCGAGGGGCCTACCGGCAGGTTAGGCCCCGCCAATCCAAATTTTCTTCCGGCTTGCGTGCCGCCGGTTTCTGTGGGAAACCGTCGGCGCAATGAAAACAAAAGACGAGATCGTTGCCAACTGGCTGCCGCGTTACACTGGCACGCCTCTCAAAGATTTCGGCAAACACATCCTCCTGGTCAACTTCAACCACTACGTCCGACTCTTCGCCAAGTGGAACAAAGTCCCCGTGCGCGGTGCAGATCGTCCCATGCCCAACGCCACCGCCGGCGGCATCACCATCATCAACTTCGGCATGGGCAGCGCAAGCGCGGCCACGGTGATGGACTTGCTCCACGCCGTCTCGCCTCACGCAGTTTTGTTTCTCGGCAAATGCGGCGGACTCAAACATGTCGCGAATCTCGGTGACCTCGTGTTACCCATCGCAGCCATCCGTGGCGACGGCGCATCGAATGATTATTTTCCGCCGGAAGTTCCCGCGCTCCCCGCGTTCAGCCTCCAGAAAGCCATCTCCACCACCATCCGCGATCACAAACGCGATTACTGGACAGGCACGGTCTATACCACGAACCGCCGCGTGTGGGAACACGATGAAGAGTTCAAAGCGTATCTGCGGAAAATCCGCTGCATCGGCATAGACATGGAGACGGCCACGATCTTCATCACGGGATTCCACAACGAGATCACCACCGGCGCACTGCTGCTCGTCTCGGATCAACCCATGTCGCCCGACGGCATCAAGACCGCAGCAAGCGACGAAAAAATCACACGCGAATTCGCCGACGAACATCTCCGCATCGGGATTGATTCATTGCATCAGTTGATCAATCGCGGCCTGACCGTGAAACATCTGAGGTTTTGAAGATCGGACTCACCGCAACCCGGTCGGCGGAGCGTTAGTCATATCCCCTCCGCGACGGAATCGCCCATCGTAACCGCGCTGAAGATCATCGCCCGTCCAAAGTTTCGTATCTGGGCCAGCGGAGCGGATTTCGTAGCGACCGCCGCCGAGCGCATGGAAGAACAGCGGCGTGCTCCAGCGATCAATCAACTTCCCCTCCGCATTCAACGCGATGTGATGGCTCGGAAGAAACTGCTCGCGCGCCACGTTTTTTCCGCGAAACAAATCCGCCCAGTCTTCATTCGCACTCAACGGACGGTTCGCAGCGGACTTCAAGAGCAGGAGTGAATTCTCCATTAGCCGCGACATCAACGTGAGGTCGTTCTCCGGCGGGAAGTTGGTGTTCGCGTAATCGCGCAGGATGGTTTCGCCTAGAAGCGACCCGGCACTTGTCGTAGCGATAATTCCGGAAGATGAAACGACGGTAACAGAAACATTGGATGGAACGGCTTGAGAAACGTCAACCTGTTGGGGGACGGGACGAGGCGAAGAAAATTTCCAACGCATCCTGGTGAGCAGCAGCACAAGGACAAACAACATCGGCAGCGCAATGAGAATGAGGACGACTTTTTTCAAAGCACCAACCTCCAAGCTCCAACATCCAGAGAAACTTCAAGAACCAAGCTCCAAACAAACGCTCGTCGCGCATTGGAGCTTGAAGCTTGGTGCTTCTCTGGAGCTTGGAGGTTGGTGCTTGGAGCTTTCTTCACGGCAGCACAAACCCGATCGGTGCGTTGGCCGAAGCAGGATTCCAAAAGTTCGCCACGTTCGGCAGCACGTAAGGCATGTTGCCAGCCGACACACCGAACCAGCGCAGCAGTTCCGCGAAATACAAATCCGCCGACAGGCTCGGCAGCAATCGCCCACCCCGCCCCACATCGTTCGGCCCATCCAATGTGAGGTCAGGATAAGTTCCGAAGATTTTTCCGCCGTCCACCTTGCCGCCGAAGACCATCGCGTTCGCGCCCCAAGCGTGATCGGTACCGCGACCGTTCGAGCGGAGCGTGCGGCTGAAATCCGATGCGCTGAACGAGACCACATCGTTTTGCAGGCCGAGCATTTCAAGTGCTTGCTGATAGGCACCGAGGGCGGCATCGAGCGTGGAGAGCATTGTGGCCTGCGTGTTGAGCAATTCACCGTGATGATCCCAGCCGCCGTAGTTGACGAAGAATGTTTGCCGCCGCAAACCGAGCAGGCTGCGAATCTTGATCGTCTTCACCACAGCCTTGAGCGTCGTGGCAAGATAATTGCCCGCCGGAAACAGGGCGTCCACCGCGCCACCGAGTTGTGCCGTGGCGGAATCAAATTGCGTCTGAAAGATCAACTGCGCGTCGTTGCTCTGCTTGGTGAGCTGCGAAAAACTTTCCGTGAGCAGATTCGTGTAATGCTGGTTGAGTGTGTTTTGCAACGCAGAGTTTTTGAGCTGAAGCGGATTCGGATTCGCGCCGCCCGTGTTGCCCTCGAACGACAACGCGCCCGACGGCGTGATGACGAATTGCTGTGTGGAGTTGCCGACTTGAAACACGTTGTTGCCGCCGAGCGAAATGCTCATCGAGTTGCCGCCCGTGTTGTAGTACGCGCTCAAGATGTCCGCACAACGCCCCGCCCAGCCGCTGAGTTGCGCCTGCCCCTGCGGCACGGCTGTCTGCCATTGCTCGATCTGGTCGCTGTGCGAGAACAACGCCTTAGGCACGGGCAGCGCGGCGTTGTTTCCGTTTTCCCACGCGTTGAACTGCGCCTTGGTGATCGGCGAGACGAGCGTGCCGATGTTCGAGACGAACGCGAGACGACGCTTGCCCGCGAACGCGCCGGTGCCGTTGGCCATCGCCTGCAAATTCACGCATGACGGATGCAGGCCGTAGTTCGCGGATGGCTCGGAGAGTTGGCGAAGAACATTGCGATCCAGCGCGAGGCCACCATCGCTTCCGAATGCGCCGCGTGTGACGGAGTACGTGTTGTAAGCCGACTGTTCCCACGGCACGAGCATGTTGAACGAGTCCATGCCGCCGCTGAGAAAAATACAGACGAGTGCTTTGTTGTCGAGCGGCCCGCCCTGCGCGGCGACGCTGTTGGCGAGCTTGAGATTGAGCAACGTATTGAGGATGGCTGACGAACCGACGGCAGCGCAGTTGATTTGCTTGATGAAGCCTCGGCGAGAAATGAGTTTCATAAATTAAAGCTCCAAATTCCAAGCACCAACATCCAGAGAAACTTCAAGCTCCAAACCCCAAACAACCGTCCGCCCCGTATTGGAGCTTTATGTTTGGAGTCTCTCTGGAGCTTGGATATTGGCGCTTGGAATTTCATCGTTGCACCGCTCCTTCCGGGCACGTCGCAGCGAGATAGACGGCGAGCCGCACGCGCAGCAGCGCATCATAGGACGACACTTGGTTGAGCACATTGAGAATGCTGTCGCGTGTGGCGTAAGTCATCAAGCCGCCGCAGAAAAGGAGATTCACTTGATCCACCAGTTGCGACGTATTGCCCGCCTGCGCCACGAGTTCCGTGTAGTCGGGCGCAAAATGATAGTCGCTGTAATGCTTCAATCCTTCCTGTGTCATCTCCCAGAGTTTGTTCGGGAACGAAATGCTCGAATAACTGTCCGTGATCTGGAACGCCGGGCCGACGAGACCGTTCAACGTGAGCAATCCGGGCGGCTGATAGCCGGGGCGGAAGAAGTTGAACACGCTCGGCGAATACGTCGGCTCCTGGAACGCCGCCGAGTTGAACTCGCCCCACGTCCACCAGAGCAGATTGGTGTAACGTCCGACGTTGCCCGCGCGAGTGATCGCCAACGCGCGATGCACCGGCTCTTTCAATCGTCCAAACTCCGGCGCGCTCAAGAACCACCGCGCGTCACGCGCTTCTTCGTCTAGCAGGATGGCTTTTACGACAGCGGCAAGATTGCCACGCTTGCCCGCGCCATCGTTGATGAACTTCGCGGCGACGCGCGCGACGTAGTTGCTCGATGGATTGCTCGTGATGAGGAACTGGATGAGTTGCTTGCTGACGAACGGCGCGGCGTTCGGATGCTCGAAAAGATTTCGCAGCGCGTCATCCACGTCGCGGACTCCATTCTCCACCGTCGGCGCACGCGCAGGAATCGTGAAGCCATTCAGCAACGTCTTTGCGCCGAAGTCGTGTTTCTCAGCCCACATCTGCATCGGCACGGAACTGTCGTCATCGCTCCAGCCGTTGTTGCCCCACGCTTGACCGCCAAACCATAACCCGGTGAAGACGCGCGCGAACTCCGTGATCTGCGCGTTGCCGTAAGTCGGGATCGGCTGGCCGAGGCCGTCGAGCAACCGCGTGCCGTTGGTGTTCAACTCCCACAGGCCGATGGTGAAAAGCTGCTGTACTTCGCGCGCAAAGTTTTCGTCGGGATACTGGTTGATCTCCGGGCGCGCTTTTTGATTTCCGATGTGGCTGAGATAGCGGCCCATCACCGGATGGAACGCGACTTCGCGCAACACGTCTGCGTAATTACCGAAAGCGTTCCGCACAAAGATGTCGTAGTAATCCGAAACGCCGAGCGGTTTGTTTTCCAGATTGGGATCGCGGCGCGACACGACGCAAATCTGGCTCAAAGCAAACGCCACGCGTTGCCGCAACTGATCCGACCCGCCCACGGCACCGCGGGCGAACGGCGTGACGCAGTTGTTGCCGAAGATGAAATTATCCATCTCGCTATAGACGTAGGTAAGATCATTACGCGGGCCGTTGAAGTCCGCATAAATCTTTTCCATGTAGGGCCGCTGCAACGACGCGGGCTGGTTCGTGATCTGGTCGTCAATCCATGCCGCGATGCCGAATTGTTGTACGCGTTCCATCTCACGCAACGTCACACCGAACGTCGCCTGTTGCAGCAACCGCGCCGCCTGCGCGCGTGTGACCAATCCCGTGGTGCTGCCGCCGGGGCCGCCGCGCATCTGCTCTACGAATGACGCGAAATCTCCCGCCACCGTGCCCGTTATCAATCCGTTGTTCGCGATGATCGGCACATTCGTGTGCGTGCTATTGGCGCGGAGCGGATCGCTGCCAAGCACGGCCTCGTCCCAATCCTTCACACCGTCGCCGTCCGTGTCCTTGTCGTCCGTGGATACACGATAAAACTCACGGTTCGTCGTAGCAAAACGATTGGTGAAAATCGTGGACACCTCGTTGCCCGTCAGCCACGACACGCCGCCGAATTGTGTCCAGTTGGTGAGCGTGCTGCTGGAAAAGAGGCGTTGATCTTTTGCGGACTGATACGGCCATGTTACGACGGCGTTGCTGAATTGTTTCGAGAAGCTGAGCGCGATTTTGGAATTCGCATCGAAAGGATTCGTGCCCCACTTGGCTTCCTGCGCGTTGGATGCGCCGTCGGCGTCAGCATCTCCATTGGGTGGCAAGCCGAACGCGCGGAAGCGCACTTCCCACGCGTCAACCAAACCGTTTCCATCCAAGTCCTGACCGCTCGGCCACGCCTGCCCGGTGAACGGCGGGCGGCTCGATGCGAGCAGCGGGTTCGATGAATTCGCGCGTTCAAGTCCATCGTGGATGCCGTCGCCATCGGTGTCGGTCACGAGTGGATTTGTTCCGGCGAGAAATTCATCGCGGTTGTTCAAGCCATCGCCATCGAGATGATTGGTGGCGTCTGCGGCGGAGAATTTGTTCAAGCCGTTCGAGTCCTCCCAAACGTCCGGCATTCCATCCTTGTCCGAATCTTTTGCGGAGGCGAACGCGGGCAAGTTCACGAGTGCGTTCGTGGTGATGAACATCCTTACGCCTTGATGCAGATTCATGCTCGGCTGATTCGTCACGCCGTTGTAGTCGGTCCATTTCGCTGTTCCATTATCCACCAGAGCGGAGGCGGTGCTATTGGCGTAAGAGCGTGAGACGACGAGTGTGTTGCTCGTCTGATTGGTGATCGTGAAAGTCACCGACCATGAATTGCCCGAACCGCGTTGGGCAAACATGCGGAACTTGAGCCGATCCGATATATCCGCCGGGCCGTAGCCGCTGAAGCCGAGTTTTGATTTCA
>JANPGI010000159.1:0-1762 GCA_031423875.1 Verrucomicrobiota bacterium
GGCGTGAGTTGGTTCGACTTGGATGGCGACGGACTGGACGAACTCATCATCGGTGCTTCGCGTGGCCGGTTGATTGGAATCTATCAGAATCTTGGCGGCGGTCGCTTTGAACCGTTTCAAGCAGAGAAGAAACAACTGGGCGCGCGTCTGGATCTTACAAGTGTGCTTGGTTATGGGAGCAAGGTTGCGGGCTTTTCGCTCATGCTCGGCGTGTCGTCGTGGGAAGATTCCAAACTCAAAGATGCCGCTCAGTTCATGAGCCTGACTTCGTCCAACACCTGGGCATCTGGCCCGCAGGTTACCCGTGAGAAAAGCGTCACCGGGCCGCTGGCGATGGCGGATGTGGACGGCGATGGCAATCTTGACTTCTTCATCGGCGGACGCGCGCGGCTCAATCGTTATCCCGAAGCGGCGGACTCAATGCTGATTTTGCGAAACGGCCAGGGGAAACTGACAGAAGCCACGGGCCCACCAGTGAAGGCTTTGATCAATCTGGGCATGGCCACGTCTGCGGTGTTTGCGGACATCAACGCCGATGGGAGTCAGGATTTGATTGTGGGATGCGAATGGGGCGCGGTTCAAATCCTGATCAACACGCCGAGTGGATTCACCAACGCGACGGCGGCGTGGGGGCTGGACAAATTGACCGGCTGGTGGAACGGAGTGGCCGTGGGAGATTTTGACGGAGACGGACGAGTTGATTTCGTGGCGTCGAACTGGGGACAGAACAGCAAGTACGAGGAATCTTACGACGAGCAAAGGCCGCTGAGGATTTATCACGGGGACTTCAACGAGATGGAGCGGGTGGAGATAGCGGAGGCGCATCTGGATCCGGTGCTAAAGAAATGGGTGCCCGAGCGCGATCTCACTTCGAGTGCCGCCGCCGTGCCCTACATCCGTGGCAACACGCCGACATTTCAGGCGTTCGGCAACGCCGACCTCGCAAAAGTCTATGGAGACAAGTTGAAGACTGCGTCCACCGCAGAAGCGCGCGAGCTGCGACACATGGTCTTCTTGAATCGCGGCGGGAAGTTTGAAGCTAGGCCGCTGCCTCTGGAAGCGCAGTTGACGACTGCGTTCGGGATCAACGTGGCAGACTTCGATGGCGACGGGAACGACGATGTGTTCTTAGCGCAGAATTTTTTCTCAACGCAACCCGAGACGTTAAGAAACGATGCGGGCCGAGGATTGTTGTTGTTGGGTGACGGCAAAGGAAATTTCCGCGCGGTGAGCGGCGACGAGTCAGGAATCAAGATTTACGGCGAACAACGCGGCAGTGCGGTGTCCGACTATGACGGCGACGGACGTGTGGACTTGGTGGTGGCGCCGTCAAATGAGGAAACCCGACTGCTGCGCAATCTCAGAGCGAAACCGGGACTGCGAGTAAAGCTGGAAGGCGCAGCGGGAAATCCTCACGGCGTCGGCTCGGTGATCCGGGCGAAAACATCGGCAGGCTTGGGCCGGGCACAGGTGGTGACGGCGGGATCGGGTTATTGGTCGCAGGACTCAACGACATTGATTGTGACAAGCGCGGCGAAGATCACGGCGGTGCAAGTGCGCTGGACGGATGGCACGATCACGGAACAGCCGGTCGTTGCAGATGCAAAGTCCGTGACGATCAATCAGAAAAAATAAATCTTGGCGATGATACGCGAGCGAACTTTTGATCGTAGGGCGCGTCACTCCGTGCGCGCCGCTGGTGGGGCGAGCGTCCTCGCGAGCTGGCTCGTCAGTAGCCTCGCCCCACCCGAAAACTGCGTCG
>JANPGI010000160.1:0-1514 GCA_031423875.1 Verrucomicrobiota bacterium
GAGCGATGCTGCCGGGCGTCATGGCGAAGTTCTCGAAGAACGGCGGCTCTTGAATGTAAGTGGACTTGCGATCCCACTCATACACGTTGCCGACGCTGGACGGGATTTCGTTCCATTTCGGATTCTGCGCGGCAAAATCCTTGTAGAGCTTGCGGAAGATTTCCGGCTTGAGCGCGGATTCCATCGCATCGCGGACTTCCTGAAGCGTGGGCCAGAGGTCGGCGAGGAAAACGGGATTGCCGTCCTGGTCGGTGCCGAGTGGTTCGCAGCTCAGGTCAATGTCCACGCGGCCCGCAAGCGCGAACGCGACGACGAGCGGCGGCGACATGAGGAAGTTCGCCTTGATGTTCTGATGCACGCGCGCCTCGAAGTTGCGGTTGCCGGACAACACACTGGCGGCGACGAAATCGTTCTTCACGATGGCGTCTTCAATGTTCGCGTCGAGCGGGCCGGAGTTGCCGATGCACGTCGTGCAGCCGTAACCGACAAGATTGAAGCGCAGCTTGTTGAGATACTTCTGGAGGTTCGTCTTCTTGAGATAATCCGTGACCACGCGCGAACCGGGCGCGAGCGACGCTTTCACCGCCGGGTTCACGGTAAGACCTTTCTCGACCGCCTTCTTCGCGAGCAATCCGGCGGCGAGCATCACGCTGGGGTTCGAGGTGTTGGTGCAACTTGTGATCGCCGCGATGAGCACCGAACCTGTGCCGACCTTGACCTTCTTCTTGTTCGTCATCTCAAGCTTTACGGACTTGGAAATATCTTTGCGCGCTCTGCCGAATCCATTTTCCGCGACCGGCTTTTGGAACGCGCCAAGGAATTCGCGGCGCATGTTCGGCAGTTCGATGCGATCCTGCGGACGTTTTGGGCCGGCGACGCTGGGCTTGATCGTCGTAAGATCGAGTTCGACGACTTGCGAGTATTCAATCTCGCCGAGCTGCGGGATGCCCCACAGACCCTGGGCGCGATAATAGTTTTCGTAGAGTTTGCAATCGCCGTTCGAGCGACCCGTGGCGCGGAGATAGTTCGTGCATTCTTCATCAATCGGGAAGAAGCCCATTGTCGCGCCGTATTCGGGCGCCATGTTGGCGATGGTTGCGCGATCAACCACGGGCAGGGCCGCTGCGCCCGGACCGAAGAACTCGACGAACTTGCCGACGACCTTCGTCTTGCGGAGCAGTTGCGTGACGGTGAGCGCGAGATCCGTGGCGGTGACACCTTCCTTGAGCGCGCCAGTGAGATGCACGCCGACGACATCGGGCGTGAGAAAGTAAACGGGTTGCCCGAGCATGCCCGCTTCCGCTTCGATACCGCCGACTCCCCAGCCGACAATACCGATGCCGTTGATCATCGTCGTGTGGGAATCAGTGCCCACGAGCGAATCGGGGTAAAACACACCATCCTTCTCCAGCACACCTTTTGCGAGATATTCGAGGTTCACCTGATGCACGATGCCGATGCCGGGCGGGACGACCTTGAATGTCTCGAACGCCTGCATGCCCCACTTGAGAAAT
>JANPGI010000161.1:0-3009 GCA_031423875.1 Verrucomicrobiota bacterium
CGCTCCGTCAACGAAATCTCCAGGGTGTTCGGAATGACGCTTACCCATGAGTTACAAACGTGAGTCAGACAAAACGCCGCACGAACGCATAAAATTCCTCCAACCCATGCGGCTCGTCGAGATTCACGGTTTCGTTGAGCGTCTCCCCTGAATCGACATTTGTAGCTTGGAGTTCGCACACATGCCTCGGCAGCAGAATCTCGCCGGACACCCTGTAGCAATCAGTTATCCATTCGAGAAATAATCCGCCTTCCGGTGTAGGGGCTACGAGGGGAAGCGGCAGACTTTCGGGAAAACTCTTGGAAAATAAATCTGCACCCCACGCTATTCCCTCTTTGTCTGGGGCCACCCCTTTTCCATCGAGCCAACCGTCATTTAGCGCGGCCAGCTCCTCAATCTGCTTGCCGAGTCCATCATTTGACTGCCCGAGGAATTCTAATTCAACGAGCAGACCAGATAGGTCGTCTTCGGTCGTCTCTTCAAACTTCCGAAAGGCGACGGCATATTCCGGCTTTCCGGCGAACTCGATTTCCAGCAACGCGCGAAGCTTTTCGCGTGGATTCAAAATCTTGGGAAGACTTGCAGAAAACTCGACGAATCGTTGACTCCAGGACTGCCGCTTGCGTGCAGCAGCTTGGAGTTCTGCGCGTCCCTCAGCGCCTTCCATTGTCGCGAGAAAGCGGCTCATCACACGGTCAGAATTTATACCGGCGTGTTTAAGTGCGGCGTCAATCTGCACCGGGGTCAGCGCATCCACACTTGGCTCGTGAAGGAATCGCGCCAATGCCTTCACCGCGTCTGTCGCAGGATGGGATGGTTGTTCGTCTGGCATAGGATTATCGGGGTTTGAATGGATTCAGGTGAGCAAATTTTTTTGCAAAGTCCGGCAGCCGCCGTTCCAGTCGCTTTTGTGCGTGAGTTACTTCATCCGGCGTCACGCCGAGTGCGGAAGCCTTCTCAGCGCGTCCTTCGATTCCGTCAAAAATACAACTGAGCAACTTCTGCAAAAGCGGGTCATCAGCGACGTAGTCCAACAACTCGAAGAATAGTCTCTCGTTTGATTCTTCTATCTCCTTCGTAATCACTTCGTCGCAGGGCAAGGCGACTCCTTCGTGTCGCAGCGAATCGAAAAAATCCGGCTCGCTCTCAGTCGCTAACGCAGGTGAGCGCTCCTCGCGGATATTTTCCTGTCGTTGCGCCAGGTGACTGATTTTGCTGTCCACGACGCCACACAGGAAACGGTAAAAATCGGGGACAGTTTCAGGATTCCATTGCCGTTTGCCGAACATCACATCTCGCAATGCGTCGTGGACGAAATCTTCGGCCAGCTTTCCGCCAGGCACCGGCCCATTCCATACGCCACGCCAAAACTTGCCCTTCACTCTTTCGTTAGTGTGGAGGAGGAGCTTTTTAAGAAATTGCGGGGTCACTTCCGTGCGGATGCGCGTAAGAAGGTCGGAATTCACTAAAGGTGGGGGTTCCATGTTTGACGGGTGCTACACTTATCAGAGTGCCGGCGAGGACACCATTTTTTCCGCGATTTCTTCGGAAGTTTCAATATGCGGGCGGCATTCTGGTGAGCGGTTTTTGAAAAAAAATCACCCGGCGCGGAAAATCCGACTTGGAAACCGGCATCAAAGGGAAACCACCAACATCCATGCCAAACGACATCGAACTCTACATCCACACTGACGAAAACCACGAACCGAAGCTCTTGAAGGTGCCACACGATGCGACGGTGGCTGACCTTTTGAAGTCCATCGCGCCGGAAGGCCATCACGAATACCATCTCGTGATTGAGGACGAGGAGGATGCCAAGGAGCATCACCACCGGCTCTGTGATTGCGGCATTCATCACCGTCGCCACGTCCACTGTCACCGGTGTCGTCATGTCCATGTCGCTGTGTCGTTCAACGGTGTTGACCACGACCATCAATTCACCCCGGCGGCGACCATCGCGCGCGTGCTTGAATGGGCGCTCAAGAAATTCAATCTCACAGGCCATGACGCCGCGCGGAAGGTTCTTCGCCTGCCTGACCATCCGAACGATACGCTTCCGCCGGAAGCGCATATCGGCTCATACGCCAAAGCTCCGAAATGTGATGTCCACCTGAATCTGACAGACGACAAGAACGTGAACGGATGAATCCCGAAGAAGCTGTGTTCCGTTCGCACGTCATGGAGGCCCCATTCCAAGCAGGGCTTGACCGCGAGCAATGGGGATTCCACGGCTCTATTGATGGCATCATTTGGCCGCACGTCACCCTATGGATTCAGGCAGATGCAACAGTGATGCCAAGCCGCCGCGTGCATCTGCTATTTGATTTGCAAGGATACCCGCAAACCGCACCAACCGCTCGACCTTGGGATATTGAAAAGAACGTCCCACTTGAACATGCGAGTTGGCCGAAAGGCAGCGGCAACGTCTCGAAAATTTTTAACCCCGGATGGAATGGCGGCACCGCGCTTTATGCGCCATGCGACCGCATGGCGATGAAGAACCATGACCAGTGGAAAGCTGAGTTTCCGGGAGTTTGGTGGGAGCGCAACTTCACCATTGTTCACTATCTCCGCTTCATCCTGGCAATTTCATAGCGCGTATTGTTGATGCGTTCGTCGGCATCCGGATGGTCCGAAAAGAGCGAGCCGAGCAGGTTCGAGTTTTGTTCTTCGATTCGCTGCAGCTTCTGAAACATGCTGACCATACCCTGGGGATCGAATCCTGCTTTTGGCATTGTCCGCACGCCCAGAAAATCCGCTTCGCGTTCTTCATCGCGAGTGTGAAACGTCAGTAGCCCGGCGCCGACAATCTGGCCCAGCGCCACTCCTAAATCTCTTGCCGTGTCACCCGCGACGCCGGTGAGTTCGCCCAGAGACTTCGCAATGTCGTTGTACTCCTGCGACTGCTTCAGGGTTTTCAAACTGTGCCGCGCCACGACGTGGCCGACTTCATGAGCCAGCACCGAAGCGAGTTCATTGTCGTTGGCCAGTCTTAGCAGTGCGGTCGTG
>JANPGI010000162.1:0-5315 GCA_031423875.1 Verrucomicrobiota bacterium
GTGATTTCCTTTCGCGATGATGACGTAATCGTTCCAATCCTCCTTCTTGATGGCCGCTTGAATCTCGTCGGACGAACCTACTGAGCCCGCAACCTGCTTTTTACAATCCTTGTCCCAGATCACTTTTTGTCCGCGTGTTGCCATGATGCCGCGCGTCATTTTTTCCTCGTACAGAATGCCGGAGTAAGTCGTGCCGGCTTCAAAGTCGCCTTGATAACCGCCGACAACCCAGTTCGCGGGATCGAGAATCTTGCTGCGATATTGAAAGCCGGAATTGGCGAAGCCTTTGTCGTTGTTCGACATGATTTTGTAGGACGCGCGCAATTCAAAATCCGATGTCACGCCGTTCGTCCAGATGAGGAACGTGTTTCCTTTGGTCGTGTTTTCCGTCGTGGTCTGACCGCGAATCACGCCGTCCTTTACCGCCCACAATTTCCGATCGCCGTCCCAGCCGGACAGGTCTTTGCCGTTGAAAAGAGGTTGGAAACCCGTCTCTGCATCCGCAGCCAGAGTGTTAGTGTGCAGATTTGCGAGCAAGAGTGCCGAAAGAAGTATTTTTTTCATAGTTGCATAGTTGTTGTGTTGGTTGACTCACGTTCTCATTTCACCTTCGCCACGCTCTCCCACTTCTGCGTCTTCGCTGACTTGAGCACGGCATCGCAAACGTATTGAGTTTCGAGCGCATCGCGGAACGTCGGACCAGCGGGCTTGCCGGTTTCCAGTCCCTTCACAAAATCCGCGACCTGATGGATGAAACTGTGTTCGTAGCCGATCTGCAAACCCGGCACCCACCAGTTTTTCATGTAAGGATGATCGCTATCGCTGACATGGATGCTCCGCCAGCCACGCAACTTCCCCTCATCACGGTGATCGAAATACTGCAAGCGATGCAAGTCGTGCAAATCCCATGCGATGCTCGCGTGTTCGCCGTTGATCTCAAAGGTGTAAAGCGCCTTGTGACCACGTGCATAGCGAGTGCTCTCGAATGTCGCGAGTGAACCGTTCTTGAAGCGCGCCAGAAAAGCGCACGCATCGTCAATCGCAACCTTCTGCACCTTGCCCGTCAGCGTATGCGTGCGCTCCTTGATGAACGTCTCGGTCATGCCGTTGACTTTCTCGATGCTGCCGTTCAGCCAGATCGCCGTATCAATGCAGTGCGCGAGCAAGTCACCGGTCACGCCGCTGCCCGCCGCTTTCGCATCCAGTCGCCACAATCCCGCGCCTCCCTGCGGCAACTCCGGGCTGATGGTCCAATCCTGCAAAAACTTCGCGCGATAATGAAACACGCGACCCAGCTTGCCTTCGTCAATCAACTGCTTCGCCAACGAAACCGCAGGCACACGCCGGTAATTGTACCAAACGATGTTTGGCACCTTGGCCTTCTCAACTGCCGCCACCATCTTGCGACCTTCCGGCCCATCCATCGAGAGTGGTTTCTCGCAGAGAATCATCTTGCCCGCTTTGGCCGCAGCAATGGCGATCTCCGCGTGCGAGTTGTTTGGGGTGCAAATATCAATCGCATCAATGTCGTCGCGGGCGATCAGTTTGCGCCAGTCGGTCTCGACAGATTTATAACCCCACTTCAACGCGAAGGCTTTGACCCTGGCTTCATCCCGCGCGCAAACAGCCTGCAGCACGCATTGATGGTCGAGATCAAAGAAATTGTTCACCTTGCGATAGGCATTCGAGTGCGTGCGCCCCATGAAGCCGTAACCAATCAGTCCGATGCGTAGTTGTTTCATAAAGTTGTGATAGCCGCAAAAAAGCGCAAGAGTCGCAAAAGGGAATCAGAGTTCGAGCGGCTCGGGATTACTAAGTGCGTATTTGCGGATGGCGAATTTGGAAGCGCCAAAATTTATTAACAGACCGTGCTCACAGCGTGCCGAACGCAAATAACCGAGAAGTTGAGCGACGTGTTCATCTAAAACGGCACGCACCGCCTTCAATTCGACGATCAATTTATCTTCCACGAATATGTCGGCGTAAAACTCTCCCAACAATGTGCCGTCCTCATCAAAGACGTTGAGTGGATGCTGCTGAACAACCCGTAACCCGCGTTTCCTCAAGCGATGCACCAATGCGTTCTCATAAATCTTCTCAACGTGACCGTGCCGATGATAATTGTGGATGGCAAAACCAGTTTCACGAATGATGTCACAGAGTTGGAATATGGGGTCTTTCATTTTTCCTTTCTTTGCGCCTCTTGCGCTTTTTTGCGGCCTATCCCGCTTGCTTGTTATGTTTGTGGCTATTGCTTCCACCCGTGGTTTTCACGCACTTGAATCATCGCGGCGAGAATGTCGTTCCAGGTCTGCTGCTTCATCAGTGTTTCGTTCGGAAACATGCAACCATCCCAGCAGATGTGTTTGGTTTTCTTTGTGACCTTGCCAGCGTTGTCGCGCAGCCAGTAACCGGAATCGCGTGCGATGTTCAGCTTGCCGTTCGGGTCGGTGGCCAGGCAATGCTTGCCCGTCTTGTCGTGGGAGCCACTCCCTTTCACCGTCGCATCGTTCTGTGCGACGTGGAAATCAATCATCCACGGACGCAGTTCCTTGGTGAGCTTTTTCATCGCGGTGTGAAAAATGTCCGGCTCCCAATTAAACTTCCACGGCACGATACGATGTTCCGGCGCGTTGTAGCCGAGCGTGTAAAGAAGTGTGTGGGCCATGTCCGCCTGGAAACCTACGAGCTTGGGCTGGCCGACTTCTTCGAGCAGCCGCACCATCCATTTCCAACTGTGCATCGCGCCCCAGCAGATTTCGCCTTCCGCCGCGAGCCGTTCACCGTGATCTTTGGCGACCTTCGCGCCTTCGCGGAAAGTTTTCGCGATGAGCTTGGTGTTACCTTTTGCGTCCTTGTCCCAATCCGAAACGCTAGCGGCAGAATCAATGCGCACGATGCCATGCGGCCGCACACCAAGTTTGCGGAGCTTCTCTGCGATGCGACACGCCTTGGCAACAGCGGTGACCCAGTTCTTGCGCTTGGTTTCATCACCCATCGCCGAGCCTTCAAACCAGACCGGCGCGACCACCGAGCCGACGACAAATCCCTTCGCGCGAATCTTGTCGGCCAACTTCTTGATGCCGTCGTCGTTGATGTCTATCGAAACGTGGGGGTCGTAGAGAAATAAATCCACGCCATCAAACTTGATGCCGTTGACCGACGCCTTGGCGGTGAGATCAAGCATCGTGTCGAGACTGATGGATGGTTCCGCGCCGGGGCTGCCCTTGCCAACAAGTCCGGGCCACATGGCATTGTGAAGTTTGGGATAATTGTTCACTGGCTTCTCGGTGTTCATAATTGGGTTCGGGGATTGCGTCGCCATGATTATTCTTCCACCGGCAACGCGTCCGGGTTCTTGAGCGACTTCTTTTCTTCCGTAGCGAGTCGTCGCTCGATTTTTTTCACGTCCTCGACGGCGGGCAGGCTTTCCGGTCGGATACCCCGTTCGAGCAGAGTTTTTCGCACGGCTTGGTTGTTGGTGATGTGTTCGCTGGAAATGGCGGATTCGTTTTTCATCCCGTGTTGCCGCGCGTTGAAGATGGTGATCTCGGCGGCGAAATCTTTGGCCTTCAAAATAATGGTCGGCGCGAAGTCAGCGAGCGGGCGGTTGTCCGGCACGTTCCACTGGGCTTTCATGGCCTGCGTGCTTTTGCCGAACAAGGCCTGATCGCCCTTGCTGCGGATGACGGCAAAATTATCATCGCCGCCAGTCTGTTCGTAGATGACTTGGGATAATTCCTTTTCCGTGCTGGACAGCTTGTGCCGCGCAGAGACGCGTTCGGCTTCGAGCAGCCGTTGTTCAATCAACTCCGCCCGCCGGGTCTGGACGGCGAAATACGTCTGGGCGAACGCGATCTCCTGCTTCTTCGGATCGCCGTTCTGCGCGATGAGGTAGCAGGCGTAGCGGGTGAGCATCAGGTCGGGAATTTCCTTCTCTGCGCTCTTGGGCATCTGGATCGTTTTGCCGACGTCGGCAAAATGATCGCGCACTTGATGCCCAGAGACTTCGCAGGCGGTCTTGGCCTTGGAAACGACATTGAGAAAGTTATCCCACTTGGTGTAGCCGAGGAGGAATTGAATGTCCCGCGCCAGCCAATACTCAATGCCGCTATCAGTCTTTTGGGCGTGGGCTTCAAAGGTGGTGGTGAGAGTTTGAACGATTTCGGTTTCCATACTGCGTGGATGGTGGATCGGTTGCTGGTTGAGCCTCAATCAAAACTTGTTCTTCCGATACGCGCCCATCTGCGGGGCATCGGGATTCACGTCCGGCCCGAAGTAGCGGAGGCAGACCAGCGGCTCAGTCTCACTCGTGTTCTCAAAAGTCACGCCGGCTTTCGCGCCGTCCTCGGTGCAGAAATATTCGTCCTCGGTCAGTTCATGGAAGCGGATGAGCTTCGGGCTGACAAGCGGCTGACCGTTGATCTTACCACTGCCCTGTACACAGATCAGACCGTAAGCACCCTTGTCGGTGATCGTGCATTTCGCGCCGGGGTCAACCGTGAGTTCTTTCGCAGTAAAATATTGTTTGCCGTCCACTTTGCCATAGACGATCCAGCGATCTACGAAGCCTTCCTTGCGCGTGTCGGCCACGGGCACGGGTTCGAGGTAGTGGTTGTCCTTGAAATTCGGGTCAACGTTTTTATCCCAGTCGAGTTGATCCACGATGAAATCAATGTCGCGATGTTTGCTCTTGGGCATGTCCTTCACGAGCAGGCTCCACGGAACTTCGCGGCCCTCGACCAAGTTTTGATACATGCCAAAGACGTCACTACCCCATTGCGGCTCGTAAGTGCAAAGACTGCCCGGCGCGTGCAGGATGCACGGATCAATCAGCCAGCCGCTGCCGACTTTGAGGCGATACGCTTTGGAGAGATCGAGGATGCCGTTGTCGCTCTTGTTCCAATTCTCGATGCACTTGCGGACCTGTGCCTTGGTCGTGCCGGGTTCAAAGCCCATGAACGTGTAGGGAAAATTATTTCCCACGTTGTTGTGTTGCGGTGGAAAATAATACGACTCCGGCTTGCCTTCCTGCCCGACGAGTTTCGCCTGTGCCGCGCTCTGGTGCATGTGATGCGGAATCGGCCCCATGTTGTCGAAAAATTTGGAATAGACCGGCCACTTGCCATACTTCCGCCAGATCGAATTGCCGATGAGCGTCGCGCCGCAATCTTCCACGGCTTTGCGCAACGTGAATTTTTCACCGCCAACGACGCAGTAATTCAAGCCTTCGTCCGCAGCACGACCTTCGTTGGCCGTCTCCGTCGTGGACGCGAACCAGCGTTCATCAATGCCACCACGATTCAAGCCATAAG
>JANPGI010000163.1:0-8602 GCA_031423875.1 Verrucomicrobiota bacterium
GTTTCTTCCGCGCCTCGCCTGATGCGCCTTTCAGTCGCGCATCGAGTTCCACACTGCCCGTTTGATAAACGGCAAACAGCGGACAACCCTCCGCCTGAATGCGCCTGTCGTAGAGATCGAGCACGCCTTTCTGCGTCTTGAATTCCTGCGTGAAGAATTGATTGAGCTTCTTGGCGCGGTGCATCTGGATGATTTTGAAAATCATCTTGTACCACGCCACGATGGAGAACAGCAGCAGTAGAACGATGATGATCTTAGCCTCTGGCGTGGCGCGCTTGAGGATATAGACGAGTTCCGATTCGGAAGAAACGGCCCCCACGACGGAAAACAATAATGGTACATTCATGCGAAAATCCGTGTGCTTAAACTTGGTCGTGAGGAACAACGAGTCGCCAGCACCGATTGGTTACGAACACTTCGACGTAGTTTGGACTGGAGCGTTCAGAAAAAGCAAAAACATTTTATTCACAATCTTAATGAAGACTTACGCAGACAGCAGGGGAATGTGGACTGTCAATCAGCAGGCCGATCGAGTTGGTGATGCCGCCGGAACTCATCGGCGTGGATTCATGAAGAGAACAGTGCGAAATGTGGATTGTTATTTCTGGGGGAAGCTTGTAACCAAGGCGCGAAACAATCCACAAACCAAAAACATGAGCAAAGCCAAAATCAAAACTGCCTGCGTGGCGATGACCGGGTCTTCAGACCAAATGGATCAAAAGGGCAATTCGACGGAAGCCGTGAACTCACTGCCAGTTAAGTGTCCCCATTGCACTTTACCTGACATTGATTACATCCCACGTCCCTATCTTTTGACGCGGGGTATTGCCTCACCAACAGAAACATCAACTGCGGTGCAGGGGAACTTTCTTGTTCGCGATCGGGTTCGTCGGATACTCGAATTAGTTGTTCCAGATGCGTGCTCGTTCCATCCGACGGCAGATGCCAAGAGCAAGAAGTCTGCTCCATGGTGGCTGGCAGTACCTCGTCAAAAGTTGAAAACAGTTGTCCCCAAACCCAAGCCGCCTTTTTGCTCAAAATGTCGAGAAGCAAAGGCATGGGATTGGGAAATGCCTCAGGTTTGGAAGGAGATGAAGCAATTCAATTCGCATGGAGTGGACGTGTTCAAAACTCTCGAATGGGATGCAGGGGCCACAGCGGAGGAAAGATTTTTGTCAACCAACCGATATCGAGAATCACAAGGCGCAGTGCCTTTTCCGTGGTCGCATATAGGGTTACTACCACCTCCACATCCTGAACGCTGGACACGAATGCCCCAGCGCTACTTATATTTCTCTGTTCGATTGGAGCAGTTGTTTAAGAGGGCGAAGATCAAGGGGCAGTTGGTGCGGTATCTCGGTTTCCAAGACATAAAACCCTCACCCCAAGACGAGGCGTGGATTGAGGAAAAGTTGGAGTTGCTTGCACAGCACGGTTTGGTGGACGGGGCAAAACCCGCCAAAGGCAAGGCTGCTGGCGCGGCACAGAAATGGTTCAAGGACTATCTGAAGAAGAACGCCAAGAAAGGAATCAAGGCTGTTGATTTTGCTGCTGTCGAAAAGAAGCAAAAGCTCGCACTGCCGCAGGACTACAAAGATTTCATCGCAACCGTCGGTGCGAAGTCATTCAAAGACGTGAACGGCATGGAAGGTTCAACCACCAGCGTAGTTCCGCCGCAGAAGTTGGACTTCAAGAATTATCGTAGCGGAAAGGTAGCGCATTTGGAAGGAGAGGACGCGGAAGTGGATGGGGTGGCCTTTGCCGAAATGGATAGCGGCGATGTGTTCGTCTTCGACGTGCGCGCGTCGGGTGGAAACTGGCCAGTGTATTTCTACAACCACGAGGAAAATTCGCTGGAGGCATTTGCCTCCAACTTCGCTGAGTGCATCCAGCGGTTTGAAAAGGGGAATTAACCGCCGATTTTCGAGTTGGCGAACGAGCTGGAACTGATACTTTACAACCATGAGCACGGCACTCGAAATTGAAGCAGCGATACAGTCGCTCTCTCCTCAAGAACGCAAGAAGCTGGTGCGTGATTTGCCCGCATTGCTCCCGGAATTGGACGGCGACGAGGCGTGGAAGCGAATTATCGAAGATTCTACACCCAGCTCGTCTTTATCAAAGTTTGCAGATGCGGTTGATGCCGAGTATCAGCGCAATCCCAAGGGTTTCCCTGAAATCAAAGATGGCGACTTTGATTCAAAATCGTGATTTCGCGCGGGACTGAAATTTTCTGGAAGCTGTATCGGAGTCTGCCTGTGGAAATAAGGGTTGCCGCAGGTGTCGCACACAAACGATTCCGTGAAAATCCGGCACACCCGGGTTTGCAGTTGGAGCGGTTGCGAAAAGACCCGCGCTTGTGGTCGGTACGTGTCACTCGGGATTTTCGTGCAGTCGCGCGCCGCTACGAGAATGATGAGTGGGTCTGGATTTGGATCGGCAGCCACAAGGACTTTGACCGGCAATTCCCCGCCTGATTGACTGGTTTGTTCAAACCGTCGTCGCAATTAAGAACTAAATACCCTTCCGAGATTGTGCAACCAAATCTGCGGCAGAAACCGGTGTCGCCTTCCGAGACTTTGGAATCTGTCTTCGCAGTCCATAAAATCCGCTTTGAACTTCGCCGCGTCGCCCGTATAACCCTCGCATGTCCGCGCCGTTTCAACCGCCGATAGATGCCAGCACGCGCTTCTGCGCCGTGCTCGGCCATCCCATCAAGCACTCGGCATCGCCCGCCATGCAGAATGCTGGCATCGCCGCGCTCGGCCTCAACTGGCGCTACCTCGCATTCGATGTTCATCCCGACCAACTCCGCACTGCCATCGAAGGCGCACGCACGATGGGTTTCGTTGGATTAAACCTCACCGTGCCGCATAAACTTCTCGCGATGGAGATGGTGGATGCGCTCGATGATTCCGCAAAAATCTGGGGCGCGGTGAACACCATCCGCTTCGAGACGGACGCAGACGGCAAAACTGTGGCGCGTGGATACAACACTGACGCCGACGCCATCACGCGGTCATTACACGAAGACTTGGGTTTGGAACTGCGAGGCACAAAAGTTCTATTGCTTGGTGCTGGCGGAGCCGGACGTACGGCGGCTTTGAAGCTCGCCGCTGAAGGTGTGGGCGAATTATTTCTCGTGAACCGCACCGAATCCAAAGCCGCAGCCGTGGCCGATGAGATTCGCCGTCGCTCGCCGGACGTGAAAGTTACCGTGGGTTATCCGAAGTCGCAGGTTGATATTGTATTGAACGCCACATCCCTCGGACTGAAATCCGACGACGCGCTGCCGTTCGACGAGCGGCAATTCTCGCTAAAGCAGGCGCGCACAGCTTACGACATGGTTTATCGCCCGGCAGAAACGCCGTTCCTCAAAGCCGCCAAAGCCGCCGGTTGTCAAACTGCGAACGGCTTGGGCATGTTGCTCTATCAAGGCGCAAAGGCGCTGGAAATTTGGACTGGCAAGACCGCGCCCATCGCCGTGATGCGGGCCGCGTTGGAACAAAATGTCTATGGTGCGAAATAATCTACGATGATTGCCCCCATCTTTGATCCCGAAATCTGGTCGCGCGTGCCGTTCCACTTCTGGTCGGTCGTGTTCTTCGTGTTCGGCAGCATGGTGGGAAGTTTTCTCAACGTCTGCATCTACAGGATGCCGCTGGGCTTGAGCGTCGTGTCGCCACCATCCCATTGTCCACATTGTAAATACTCGATCCCGTGGTTTCTCAACATGCCGCTAATCACCTGGCTCGTGCTGCGCGGCAAATGCAAAAACTGTTCTGCGCCGATCTCCGTGCGTTACTTCTTCGTCGAACTGCTCACGGGCGTGATGTTCCTCTTAGCGTGGTGGAGTCACGGACAAAACTCTCCGATGCTCGCGCTCATCTATTCACTGGTGCTCGCCGGAATGATTGCCGCCACGTTCATTGACTTTGAGCACTACATCATCCCGGACGAGATCACCATCGGCGGTGTCGTGGCAGGATTGATCTGTTCGCTCGCGTTGCCAAAATTGCACGCGCAAACAAATCTTGGCAGCGGGTTGTGGCAGGGATTGGTCGGCGCAGGCGTGGGCTTTGGAATTGTGTATTCCATCGTGCGGCTCGGCAAATTGATGTTCGGTCGCCAACGTGTTGAACTTCCACTCGGCACGAAAATCATCTTCTCAGAATCCGCCGTCCACCTTCCCGGCAATGACATCCCTTACGGAGAACTCTTCTATCGCCAGTCCGACGAAATCGTGATCCAGGCGAAAACACTGGAACTGATAGATCGCAGTTACATGAACGTGAAGGTGCGCCTCTCACCAAAGCTTCTGCGGATCGAGGAAGAAGAATTCGATCCCGAAATCGTCCATCACATGGAAGCCGTCGGCACAGAAATCACCCTGCCCCGCGAGGCGATGGGTTTTGGCGACGTGAAATTCATGGCAGCCATCGGCGCGTTCCTCGGCTGGCAAGCCACGTTGTTCTCGCTCATCGTCAGTTCGTTCATCGGCTCGGCAGTCGGCATCATTGGGATGTCACTCAAGGGCCGCGAACGATTCGCACGCATTCCTTACGGCCCCTACATCGCCGCCGCCGCCGCCATCTGGATTTTTCTCCCGCAAGGAATTCGAGACGAAGCAAAACATCTGATCAGCATGTTCAATCTTTTCGCCCCACCAAATCCGTAACCGGGGTTTGCCCATCAATCTGCTTGGCTTTAAGAAGCGTTTGCGGATACTCGCATTCATGGACGCCACCGAATCTCTTTAACCGCGCCATAAACATAATTCCCCCCGGACAAACCGCCGCCGCTCCAGCGCGTCCGGAAAACACAAACGCAAAGCCATGAGCATCGTCAAAATAAAATCCGACCAACCCAAGCGTTCGAGTTGGTTGAAGAAACTTCTCTGGGTCGCGATCATCGGAGTCGTCTTGCTCGTGATCGTTTTCTTCGTCGCCACGAGCTCGGCGTTCATCAAGGGCGTCATCGTGCCGCAGGCGGGCAAGGCGTTGGACTCCGACATCACCGTCGGCGATGTGCAACTCAGCACGTTCTCGCAACTCGTCCTGAATGACGTGAAACTCACGCCACACGGCGGCGAGCAACTGTTTTCCGTCAGCCTCGTTCGTGCGCGTTACAGCCTGCTCGACATCATCCGGGGCAACATCGTCGTCGAGGAAGTCACCGTTGAATCGCCCAACATCACAATCGTCCGCAACGCCGACGGCACGAGCAATCTGGATGCGTTGCTGAAAGGCGATAAAAAATCTGACACAAGCAAATCCTCCTCTACGCCACCGAAGCTCGATGTGAAACTTGTCGCCATCAAAAGTGGTTTGGTGCGGCAGACTCAAAAATTCGCCGACGGCGCACAGGAGATCATTGAAGTCACCGACTTCAATCTCAACATCGCCAACATCAAGAACGGCTCGGCGGGCAAGCTCGACGTCAGCGCCATGATCTCGGCGAACAATTCTTCCGCCACGAACGCCGGGAGTTTGTCCGCCAAACTCAGCGGCAACCTCGCGTTTCAACTCACGCCAGACGCGCTGCCCGCCATGTTGAACGGCAAGACAACGTTCGCCATTGAGAAGGCCACGGGAAAGATGTCCGATCTCAATGCGCTGAGTGTCACGCTTGATTGCGAAACTACGTCCACCGAGATCAAACATCTCGCGGTACGCTTCGCTCAATCCAGCGAGGCGCTCGGCGAACTGCGCGTGAGCGGGCCGTTTGACAGCGCGAAGACCGAGGGGAAACTCAGCGTTGTCATTGATTCGATTGATCGTCGCGTCCTGAATCTCGCGGGCGCGGCTGCTGGATTAGACTTCGGCAAGACAGCCATCAGCTCCACGAACCTGATCGAGATCGCGAGCGGTGGTTCAGTCATCACCGCGTCTGGCCGTTTCGACATCGCGCGCCTTCAACTCACCCAGCAAAAGAAAACTTCGCCCACACTCGATATTCACACCGACTACGCCATCCGCGTGGACACGGGCGCAAAGTCGGCCACGCTCCAAAGCTTCAATCTCACCGGCGCGCAAAATTCAAAAGCATTTTTGCGCGGTGAATTGAACAGCCCGATGGCGATCTCTTGGGGCGCAAAGACTGCCACTGGCAACGACTCCGTGCTGACCGTCGCCGTCACCAGTTTCAACATCGCGGATTGGAAATCGTTCGCGGGCGAAGCGTCACCCGCAGGACAGATCAACGGCAATCTCCGGCTCGTTTCGCAAAAGGGCGGCGCGCTTTTGAACTTTGATCTCACCAGCCAAATCCGCGAGCTGTCCGCATCGCTCGGCGCAGACAGACTTCCGCCGCTGGAAATCTCCGCCGAGATTCACGGACGCGCCACGGAGTTGAAAAACTTCGACATCGAAAGCTACCGCGTGGAACTCGCTCGCAACGCCCAACCTGCTTTGACCTTGTCCGGCTCGGGAAAACTCGATGGCGCGACCCAAGAACTTGAACTGAAAGTCGTCCTCCAATCTGCGCTCACGCAATTGCTCGCGCTGCTGCCACAGCCGCCGATGGAACTTCAAAGCGGCGCGTTGGACTTTGTCGGGCAACTCGGCAGCAAGGCGAAGGGGCTGACGTTCTCCGGCGAACTTTCGCTCGCGAATCTCGTGGCGAAGAACGGTCTCACCACGCCGCTCGCCGCAAAGCTCAAGATTGATTCCACGTTGATCGGACAGACCGCCGAGATTCGTCAATGCACCCTCACGCTCACGCCGACCGACCGCGCGAAGAACGAGTTGAACCTGACGGGCAAGGTGGATATGTCCAATCCAGAAGCCATCTCCGGCGCGCTCAAGCTCACTGCCGACGCGCTGGATTTCACACACTACTACGATTTGATGACGGAGAAGCCAGCCTCAACTTCAACACAAACGACCTCCCCTGCTCCGTCGAGTCCGTCCGAAGACAAAGAACCTGATCCCGTCAAACTGCCTCTCCAGAATTTCACGTTCGAAGCGAACATCGGGCATATTTATCTGCGGGAAGTGGACGTGGCAAATTTCCACCTGCTCACGAAGATTGACGGCGGACACGTTGTTCTCCAACCGTGCGAACTCTCGCTCAATGGCGCACCGGTCAGCGCTCAAGTTGACCTTGATCTGGGCGTGCCCGGCTACAAATACAACGTGGCGTTCAATGCGCAGGCGATTCCGTTGACACCGATCGTGAACACGTTTCAGCCCGCGCGGAAAGGTCAGATCGGTGGACAACTTCTCGCGGACGCCAAGATTCAAGGCGCGGGAATCACGGGTGAAGGATTGCAAAAAAATCTGAAGGGCAACTTCAGTTTGTTGACCACGAACATGAATCTCTCGATCAACAATGTCCGCAGCCCGACGATCAACACGATCATCAACGTCATCGTGGGACTCCCAGACTTGATCAAGAATCCCGCCGCGATCATCGGCATGGGCGGCAAATCGAAAAGCGGCTGGGCGGATGATCTGATGAGCAAGACGATTGATGTCATCGCCGCTCGCGGAGTCGCCGGAGAAGGCCGCTTCTTGATCAGTCAGGCTGACATCGTTAGCGCGGCGTTCCGCGTGCAGACCACCGGCGAAGTCGCCATCGCCACGATCCTGACGAACTCTACGATCCAGTTTCCTGTCAACGTTGCATTGGGTCGTTACTTCGCTGACAAGATCGGGCTGGTGAATTCTGACGTGCCAACCAACGCAGCGTATGTGCCTCTGCCCGACTTCCTGAAATTGAAAGGAACTGTCGGCAAACCTGAACCTGAGATCAGCAAACGCGGGCTCGCGATTCTCGCTGCGAAAACCGGCGGTGGCATCGCCAAGCAAGTCGGTCTCGCTGCGGGTGACCAAGGCAAATCGCTTTATGGAGTTGCCAACAAACTTTTGCTCGGCACCACGACAACCAATTCATCCACCGACGCATCTGGAACAAACTCCGCAGCCGAACCACCAAAGAAATCCGGCGGCCTGCTTGATCTCTTCAAGAAATCCAAGAAGTGAATCGCTCCCGGAGCGCGGGTCTGTGACCCGCAGAAGCACCGCCAGCAATAGAATCAATAGCATCAAAACGCATCTCGCAGCCACGTTTGCTGCGGCTCACAGAGCCGCCCTCCTAGAAATTTAATGACATGGTGATGTCGCGATTCCTTTGGCCAAAAACGAAAACAGACTTGCACCACGCGCCAATCGTTCGCCACTGTTTCGGAAAGTAGAACCAAGCTTTCAAACTCATGAGCCACACCTCCGACCAACGTTCCGCTGATTTTCTCAAGATCGCCGACCAATTCAAACTCGGCGCACTCACAACTGAATCGTCACATCCCGTCACCGCTGAACTCAGCGAAGTCGCGCGCAAAGACATCGCCGCCGGACTGAAGTTGCTGCTCGATGTGGACGACGATGTTGTGCGCCAGTATCGCGAGTTCGCGGAGTCTGGTCGCGCGCGGAAGATCGCGGATGTAGTGCTGGCATCGCTCAAGAACGGAGGAAATCTTTATTTCACCGGCTGCGGCTCGACCGGACGGTTGAGCATTCAACTCGCTTCCATCTGGCGGGATTTCTGGCAGCAACAAAAACCCCTCACCCGACCTTCGGCCACCCTCTCCCCATCGGATGGG
>JANPGI010000164.1:0-3785 GCA_031423875.1 Verrucomicrobiota bacterium
TCAGGCGGCAGAATGAGCGACTTGCCACGCGCTGCCGCCTGAAGGCGGCGTTCCTATGTCTCGGTAGTCTTTTACCCACCCGACTTGAATCACACCCGCACACTGGAACAGCCTATCTTGCGAGGCCGCGTTCGCTGGTGCGGACGAACTCAATCAGCTCTTTGACTTCGGGCAGCGCAGGCAGGTCTTTCTCCATCTTCAGAATTGCGTTAGCTAAGGTGAGTTCTTCGCGGAAAATAACTTTGTAAGCCTGACGCAGCGCAGTCTGCGTTTCTTCTGAAACACCGTTGCGTGTGAGGCCAACCTTGTTGACGGTGCGCGTGGCGGAAGGGTTGCCATCGGCGATCATGAACGGCGGAATATCCTGCACAACTTTTGAGTAACCACCGAGCATCGCCATCCGCCCGATGCGACAAAACTGATGCACGCCGGTGAGTCCGCCGAGAATGGCGTGGTCGTGGACGATGACGTGGCCTGCGAGCGTGGTGCCGTTGGACATGATGACGTGGCTGCCGATCTGGCAATCGTGCGCCACATGCGTGTAGGCGAGCAGGTTGTTGTGCGAGCCGAGGCGCGTGGCATCGCCGTCATTCGTCGCGCTGTGGACGGTGACGTATTCGCGGAAGGTATTGTTGTCGCCGATCTCAGTGCGGGTGACGCCACCTTTCCATTTCAAATCCTGCGTCTTGAGGCCAATGCTGGCGAAGGGAAATACTTCATTCGCGCGACCGAGCTTGGTGTGACCGTCCACGACCACATGCGAATGAAGTTTGCAACCGTCGCCGAGTTCGACGTGCTCGCCGATGACGCAATACGGCCCGACATGGCAGTCAGCTCCGAGCTTTGCTTTGGGATGAATGATGGCTGAAGGATGAATCATGGCGCGTGGTTCAAGCTCCTTGAACGAGGAACATCACTTCGGCTTCGCTGACGACCTCGCCGTTCACTTTGCAGACGGCGTTGGCTTTGCCGATCTTGCCGCGTGATTTGACCATCTCGACTTCGATGATGAGGACATCTCCCGGCACGACGGGCTTGCGCCATTTCACATTGTTGGCGGCCATGAAATACGCGATCTGATTGTCCGCCGCCTGCGCTTTGATCATGAAGATGCCAGCGACCTGCGCCATCGCTTCAAGTTGCAAAACTCCGGGCATGATCGGATGACCGGGGAAATGTCCTTGGAAGTAAGGCTCGTTCACGCTGACGTTCTTCATCGCAACGATTTTGTTGCCATCAATGGTCAACACGCGATCCACGAGCAGGAAGGGATAGCGATGCGGCAACCATTTCATGATCTGCTCAATGCCAGCCGCGCCCACGCCTTCTGCGGGAATCTGTGATGGAGCAGCGGGGACGGTGAGAGGTTTCGGTTCAGGCGGTGGTGGTGCAAACGTCTGCGCAGCGCGCTTGGGCTTTTGCATCTGCGCCACGATCTGTCGCGCCATCTCCACGTTGCCGCTGTGACTCGGCTTCACGGCGATGAGATGTCCGCGAATGGGTTTTCCCACGAGCGACAAGTCGCCGACGATGTCGAGCATCTTGTGACGTACGAACTCATCCGTGTAACGCAGCGGCTCAGTCGTCAGCACCGCATCTTCCCGGATGACCACGGCGTTCTCCAAGCTGCCGCCTTTGATGAGACCGTTCTTGATGAGATACTCGATCTCCTCGTAGAAACAGAACGTGCGCGCGTGTGACAATTCTTTTTCCCACGTCTTAGGCGTCACATCTGTGCTGTAAAATTGCGTGAACCTTCCATTCTTGTCCGCGCTGGTGCAGGTGACTTTGAAACTGTCATCGGGCACGAGCGTCATCGTGGTTTCGCCCATCTCGATCTGGATCGGTTCGGTGATGGTGTACGTGTCGCGATCTTCGGTGAGGCTCACGATGCCGGCGGATTGAACCATCTTGCAGAACTCGCGCGAGCTGCCATCGCCGATGGGTGGTTCGTTTGCGTCCAATTCCACGATGGCGTTGTCCACGCCGAACCCTGCGAACGCAGCGAGGACGTGTTCGACTGTGTGAACCTTGATGTTGCCCTTGGCGATGGTGGTGGAGCGGTTCGTCTCAGAAACATTTTCAACGCGCGCTTCGATCTCAGGTTTGCCTTCGAGGTCCACGCGACGGAAACGGATGCCGGTGTTGGCGGGCGCAGGCAGGAAGGTCATGTTGACGCGATTCCCGCTGTGGAGGCCGATACCGGAAAAACTGGCTGAACGATTCAGGGTCTGCTGGTGTAGCACGCGCGGATTAGAACAAATCGCCGCCGCGCTTGGCAAGACGGAGATTGCCCGCTCAAGGAATCACAAAAATGGTTTAGCCTTGCGACGGGGAATCGCGGCTTGTTAGTTTGCGACCACGTTTATGGCTGCCATCGGACGATTCCAAAAAGGCGAGGACATCTTCCACGCGAAGATTGTGGACGGAGAACTCTTCCGACTGCACGGCGACATCTTCGGGTCGCCGACGTTCGATAAGAAACCTACCCCGCGCAAAGGCGTGCGCACGCTTGTCCCCATCGTCCCTTCCAAGGTGATCGCTGTCGGGTTGAATTACGCCGATCACGCGCGCGAACAGAACAAGCCGTTGCCCAAAGAACCGCTCATCTGGATCAAGGCTTCCACGTCGTTGCTACCTGACGGTGGCAAGATTGAAATCCCACATCCGTCGCATCGCACGGATTTCGAAGCGGAACTTGCCATCATCATCGGGCGGAAGATTCGCAACGTCCCGGCGGCTTCAGCTTCCCGCTACATCCTTGGTTATACTGCATCGCAGGACATCAGTGACCGGCATATCCAGAATTCCGAGAGTCAATACACGCGCGCCAAATCGTTCGACACATTCACGCCGCTCGGACCTTATATTGACACCAAGGTTGATCCGCTGGACATGACGATACAGTTGTTTCAAAACGGTCAACTCCGCCAGAACTCGCACACGCGCCAGATGATTTTCAATTGCTACGACATCGTGAGTTTCATCTCGATGAACATGACCTTGCTGCCGGGCGATGTGATTCTGACCGGAACACCCGCTGGCGTCGGCCCGATCAAATCGGATGACACTCTTGAAGTCCGCATCTCTGGTCTTGCGCCGTTGATCAACACGGTGAAATAAAACGGATCGCCGCTATGAAGAAAACAAACTACTTCCTATTCGTAGCAATTACGGTTCTCGCTTCTGCTCGTATGCTATCAATGAGTCTTTGTTCGGATCGAACATTGACCCTGAAAGTGGATCGCAGCGATATTCATGGAGGATCCGCAAAAATCCGTTGTTTTGATCCGTATTTCAACCCGGTGAATAATTTTCCAGTCCTCGATCATTCAAGTATCGGTACCGTAATGATCAATTCGGCGCGTTGATTTTGAACGCTGAGACACTGAGTGAAAAAATCTTCGTCTCCTGACGCTAATACGTTTAAGCTTCCCGTCACATGAAGTGGACCAAAACTCTGATTCCAACACTCCGCGAAGCTCCGTCTGATGCGGAAATTGTTTCGCACAAACTGCTCTTGCGTGCTGGCCTCATCCGCAAGCTCGCAGGTGGAGTTTATACTTTTCTCCCGCTCGGACTGCGCGCGTTGCGCAAGGTTGAGCAGATCATCCGCGAGGAAATGAATCGTGCGGATGCGGTCGAAGTCCTCATGCCGGCATTGCAACCGACAGAGATTTGGGAGCAGAGCGGTCGCGCCGAGACCGCCAGCAATGTTCTGTTCAAGGTCAAGGACAGCTCCGGTCGTCAGTGGTTTCTTAGCCCGACAGCGGAGGAGGTCATCA
>JANPGI010000165.1:0-4024 GCA_031423875.1 Verrucomicrobiota bacterium
ACTTCAACCAGTTCCTCGAATCATCGAGTGCGACTAAGCCGTGGTGTTTCTGGTACGGCGGAATGGAGCCGCATCGCATTTACGAACGCGGCAGCGGTGTTTCCAAAGGTGGCAAAAAACTTTCTGACATTGACCGCGTTCCACCTCAGTGGCCGGACTCGCCGGGTGTGCGTGAGGACATGTTGGATTACGCACTTGAAGTCGAACACTTCGACCGACATCTGGGACGGATGCTGGACTTGCTGGAAGCGCGCGGTCTGTTGAGCAACACAATCGTCGTAGTCACGTCCGACAACGGGATGCCGTTCCCGCGAGCAAAAGGTCAGGCGTACGAGGACTCCGATCACATGCCGCTCGCAATCCAATGGCCAGCGGGCATTCAACGTCCCGGACGAAAGGTTTCAGAATTTGTCAGTTTCATTGACTTCGCCCCGACAATCATTGAACTGGCGGGACTCGATTGGCGGCAGATCGGAATGGCCGCTGCAACCGGGCGCAGTTTGAGCGATATTTTTTCGGGCCAAGATTCTGTGCGGACTAATACGCCACGCGGTCATGTGATCATCGGACGCGAGCGAAACGATGTCGGGCGACCACAAGACGCGGGCTATCCAGTGCGCGGAATAGTGAATGCCAATTTCCGCTATCTCCACAATTTCGAACCGACACGCTGGCCTTCGGGCAATGCTGAGACGGGATACACCGATGCTTGCGGCTGCCAGGCCAAGACAGAAATCCTCTCTAACCGCGCAACACCAGAGCAACGTCGCCGATGGGAACTCACCTTCGGTCGGCGCGGCAGCGAGGAGCTTTTCCACCTGAGCCGCGATCCGAATTGCCTCACTAATCTCGCCAACGACGCGGCCTATCAAACAACAAAGCAGCAATTGCGTGAGCAACTCTTATCGGCCCTCCGAGCGCAAAACGATCCGCGCGCACTTGGCCAAGGCGACGTGTTCGACCAATACCCATTTGCCGCCGAAAGTCTGCGCGGTTTCTATGAGCGAAGCCAACACGGCGAGAAGCTAAACGCTCCTTGGATAAACGAGACTGATGTTGAACTGAGCCGCAACTCCGACCACGGAGTAAACGGCAACAAACGCGAATGACAAAATCATCATTGCTACGAAGGCTTCGCAGAGGGAACCCAAGCAAGCGCGGCAGAAAACACGTCCGGACTGAGATTTTAGTTTTGAATCAGGCAAGAATGATTGCGAAGGGCTGCAAATCACCCGAGACAACGACCGGGCAGAACTCCGGTGCAGTGAGGCGATGATCGAGGTCGAACGAGAGCCGACAAACGAGGATAGGCGAAAGCCGAGCTGGATCTGGAAATTGAAAGAAACAAAACTCTCTGAAAATCTGTGCATTGAAATCAGCGCGCCCGGATTGCGTGGGAAAAGGAAGTGGACCTCCAGTTCACAAACGACGGCATGCAATGTTCTCAGCAGCCGTGGCAGGATCGTTGCCGACACCTTGCACGAAAACAAATTCCGGCCTTTGATCTTTACGAAACCCAGTGCGCCGGGTTTGGCTTTCTCGAACGCCGCTTGATGCCTCTTTGCGATGGGGTGCAGTTCGCATCCTTCTGGTGGCAGTTCCATAAAACATTTTCGGCCACCTCGTCCTGCTGTTAAGATGTTATTCGCCGCCCATTCTTCTCGCCGCACAAGATTATCGGCTACGTAAAACGTCACACTGGGATTTTGGCTCGCCGTGGCAGGGGGCAAAGGCTCTCTTCGTAATTTCTCTCCGGCTTCAACCCGTGCCCAGTATCCTCGTGGCGGTCGCGGAATTCCCAACCGCCGACATGTCTTCGCCAGAGCGACATCCGAAATCCCCAGCGTTGCTGCCAGCTTGCTGCACGGTGTACTCCAGATTGCTGCATACAATTGCTCGCGGGTGTAGTCGATCCATTTTGGCTTCTCCTCTACAACTGCCGTAGTCGTTTTTTCTGATTTCGTTTCGGCATCGCATACCGGCGCTTCTGCCGGGTGCTCCTCCAGTTTGTGAACTTCAATCACTGCTGCCTTGGCAGTTTCGGACTTGGTAGTTTCAACCTCCTTTTCCTTACTCGATTTATCATCCACCTGTTCAACTGTGGGTGGCTTCGCGTTTAATCTCTTTGGTTTAATCTCAATTTCATTGGGTCTGCCGGGCGGTGTGGGTTGTAAAGCTGTTTGCTCATTCACGCCCCCGTGCGCGAGGCGATACCAATAGCCTCCGGTCGGTCGTGGGATGTTTAGATCAGCGCAGATTTGGATCAGTTCGGGATAAGAATAGCCGAGTTCGGCCGCCAGCTTTACGAACGGCTTGGCCCACACCTTTTGATAAAGATTCTCGCGAGAAATCTTTTCTACCTGCTCGCTCATGCAGTTCCGAGATTGCTCCACCACGCATCCTTTTCAAGACTGAAATCGGCGTGCTGATCGTCCGCTTTGCGGACGACCGCAAAGTAACGTTTGAAGGAATGGGCGGTGTGGATTCTTCCGGCGTTGATCAAATTCTGAATCAATCCTCCGGGCGCTCGCCGGCGGGCGCCATCTTCACCAGCTTGGGATCAAACTGACCCAGCACAGTGACGAGATCGCGCTGCGCTTCCATGACTTCGCGGATGTTTTTGTAAGCCATCGGCACTTCGTCGAGTCCGGAACTGATGAGCGTCACGCCGCGCTCGCGGAGTAACCGGTTCACGTCCTTCCCATTGACCTTCTCGTTCGCAGCTTTGCGACTCATCGCGCGACCCGCCCCGTGCGACGCCGAGTTCAACGACTCCGCATTACCCTTGCCACTCACGATAAATCCCGGCGTCGCCATCGAGCCGGGAATGATTCCCAGCACGCCCTGCCCCGCTGGCGTCGCGCCTTTGCGATGCACGATAACTTCGCGCTCCACACCATCAATGACGTGTTTCTCCTTCCACGCGAAGTTGTGGTGGTTCTCCAGATCGAGCAGCACCGTCGCACCAAGGTTCTCCGCGATGTGCCGATGGATGCACGCGTGGTTCGCCGCGGCGTATTGGCCCATCAACTCCATCGCGTTCCAATATTCCTGGCCCTCCTGCGAATCCAGCGACAACCACGCGAGCCGTTTCAATTCGCTTGGCAAATCCGGGAACTGGTTGAACGCGATCTTGCTGTAATGATCACAAACCGCCGCGCCCGTGCCGCGACTGCCGCTGTGCGAGAGCAACGCCACGTAAGTTCCCGCCGGCAATTCTTTTGATTGGCCGGGCCATGCTATGGCCGAGTGCGCCGTGAACAAACCGAACTCCACGAAATGATTCCCGCTCCCGCTTGTGCCGAGTTGTGACCAAGCCTTGTCCTTGTTCTGCTTCGTGATCGGGCTGACCGACCAATCCGCATCCAGCACGTCATGCGCGCGGCGATTCTTGAAATTCGCGCCCACGCCGAAGCGCGTCTCCGCCTCGATGGCGCGCGTGAGCCGATCTTGCTTCTGCTCCAAGTCGCGCAGCGGGATGTCCAGCACCGTCATCTTCATGCGGCACGCGATGTCCACGCCCACGGCGTAAGGGATCACCGTGTTCTCCGTGGCCAGCACGCCGCCGATGGGCAAGCCGTAGCCCACGTGCGCATCCGGCATCAACGCACCCGCCACCGACACCGGCAACAGACACGCCTTCTCCATCTGCATGACCGCCTCGTGATCCAGCCCTTCGCCCCACTGATGATACTTCACCGGCTCGGCGCGCGGCGGCGGCGGTGCATTGAGCAACGCCTTAGCAAACTCCTTGCGCAAATCATCCGCCAGAAATGCCGACGGGTTCGCCACGATGGCCACGACCTCCTCGTGCAACCGCGACTTGTCGCCGCCGCCGAGGATGAATCTGGCCACAAAATCCGTCGCCCGCCGCGTGGCTTCCCCCAGCGGCACGCCGAGACGGAGAAAATCTTTGGTGTTCATGAATTCTTCACGTCTCTTCAAATGGGCTTTGATGGTAACGAATATGCCAAACGGGCATCCCACCTGACATGAGTGTCACCTGAAAACGGACGGGAATCTC
>JANPGI010000166.1:0-2003 GCA_031423875.1 Verrucomicrobiota bacterium
ATTCCGGCAGGTGCTGGCATGGGGCGGCTCGATCACCGGCGAACACGGCATCGGCATCGCCAAAAAACGCTGGTGGCCACTGGCCGTTTCCCAAGAAGCCCGCGACCTGCATCGCACCATCAAGCTCGCCGTTGATCCGAAAGCGATCCTGAATCCGGGGAAGTTTGTTTGAAGCCATCTACTAACACCCATGCCCAATACAAATCCATTTGACCGAAAACTAGCCACCGTGCTGAAGGCATTGAGCAAGGGCATCAAAGACGCGCCAGCGAGAGAGAAGCTTGGTAAAGATTTTTACTCAATCCGAAGTCGGGTTATTGATGCAAAGCTCGGCACAATTCTGGATGACTTGTTCAAATCTTTGTCTGCACCGACAGACCAACGGTGCAAGCCGGGGTTAGTGGAGGCGGTTGAAGTTGTCCGTACGTTGTGTGACCGCCAGTTTGTTTCTTCGGCGGCGTTCCTGTTCGCCGCATGGCACGACATCATGGCAACACAACCACTTAATGCCATCTTGCCGCTTGTGCCCGATGCGGCCTCATTCGAGGTCTGGCGAAAAGTATCTGCAAAATCCGCCAAGGAAATTGAGCAACAGTTGTTCGCCGCACCAGCCACAACCTACTCGACTGCCGCCGCAGACTGGCTCTTGCTGCAAGCTCCGCACGAAAAGCAACTACCCTTGCTCGACCTTTTCCTCACACGCCAAATGCGGCCCAAGTATCTCCCAACGTGGTCAGAGGCACTTGCCTTTGCGCTGCAAAAGGACAAACGCGGCGCATTGCTTCCTATCGTCCTGTGTCATCCGTGGCAAGGCGAGGATCGCATTGCGGCTTTGGCAGAAGTGATTCGCAACAATCCGGCTTTGATGAAGGTCACGATTGATGTGCTGCCACAATTGTTAACTGTAAAAGAACCGCCATCGTCCGTAATGGTATTAGTCCGGCAACTCTTCGTGAACGTCGTTACCACAACAGACACAGCACGCCAGTTTGCCACTGCATCGCTCGCGCGTTTGGGTACAGGCATCCTACTTCACCATGACATCGGTAATTGTGCGAACAAGGCTTTGAATTTTATACAGCAAATCTCACATCAATTGCGCGGAGCTACACGCGACACCGAGATTCGGTCACGGACGTGGGTTCTTGAAAGTTTGCAGGAAGAGACAACTCCGACTGAAGGCCAATTGCATATCACTTTAGATGGCGCACGACGTTTTGCCGTCGCTTTTGAAAAAGCTACACAAGGCTTTCCTGTTACGGACATCCTTTCCATGACGGCGCGCAACTTGGGCTTAACTCCAATTGGAGTAACAGGCGAGACAGTGAACTACGATCCGCTTCAGCACGAGGACATCGACGGCGGGATGATTCCTCGTGATTCAGCCTTGATTGAATCTCAAGGATGGTCACACGGTCAGAATGTGATCTTACGCGCTCGTGTACGCAAAACAAAGGGATGATGTCATGTATGAACCAGTGTTGAGTATAGATTTTGGTGCCTCTTATACAAAGGTCGCTCGCCGCTCCGCTTGCAATCCCAGGCCGGGACATCCTTATGATAGCCGGGCCGAGCCAGTCATAATAGATCAAGACATCTTGATCCCATCTTTGGCGATTCACACCAAACAATCCCGCGCGCCGTGGCTCTTCGGTCGGCAAGCAGCCGAGTTGACGCCAGATGGTAAAATGGAGGTGTTCCAAAATTGGAAGGCAAGCCTGTTCCACTCGCAGAACAATAAAGATTCAGCAGCGGCCGCAATCGTCGCCGAACAGTTCTTCCGCTGGCTCAAGGACAAACTCGAAACTGCTGGCGTTGATGTTCAAAAGTTTCACACGCGCGTAGCCATGCCAGCCTTCAAAACCTTTGATGAACAAGCGCTCCTCATCGCGCGTTGCATGGATTTGGCAGGTTGGGATTCGCCGCGCATCCTAAAAGCCACCGAGCCGCACGCTAACTTGCTAGGTCTTTTTTCCGAGGGCAGAAATTTTGCGACCCACCCC
>JANPGI010000167.1:0-1639 GCA_031423875.1 Verrucomicrobiota bacterium
AGCTCCTGGATGATGCGGCGGCGGTGCTGGCGGACCTGCGCACCAACGCCGATGGCCGCACCCCTTCGCCGCTGCTGAAGGACGCAGCGCTGCGCGCGGGTCGCTATCGCCTGCGCTTCTTTGTCGCCGACTACTTCCGCGGTCGCCACGTGCCGCTCAGCGACCCGCCCTTCCTCGATGTGGTCGACATCGCTTTTGGCATCGCAGATGCAACACAGGGGTATCACGTCCCACTGCTCGTCTCGCCGTGGAGTTATTCGACTTACCGTGGGAGTTGAAGGAGGAAATCAGGAACTCAAGAAGGGGAAAGCAGTCGGGTTTTCTGTTCCTGATTTCCTGAGTTCCTCCTTCTCAAGTCGTCTCTAAAAGATGTTTCCGCGCTTTCTCCAATTGCGCCGCACTTCCCAACAGCAACACCTGATCGTTCACCTGTAATTCTTCGTCCGGGCCGGGGTTCACATTGTTCACGCCAGCGTGTTCGATGGCTACGATGCTCGCGCCCGTGCGAGTGCGGAGTTCGAGTTCGCGGATAAGTTTTCCGATGGCTGGCGAACCGGCGGTTAGGATGACAGTTTCCAGATCGGCATCACTTAACAAGGATGGCTTGGCGGTCTGCGCGGTATCGTGACGCGGCGCGGGCGCTTGGGCAAAGGTTTCCTGCAAGGCGATCTGCGCCTTGGAATAAACCTTGATGAATGACCGCCACAACAGCCATGCGATGAATCCAGAGATGACGAGCAACACGAGCAGCACGTTCAATGGCGGCAGAAGCGTTGAACTCAACACCAGCACGAACAGTCCGAGCGTCACCGTGCCTGCGATGGGAACAACGGCGGCGACAACTGAACGGATGGCGGCGGTGCGTTCACCAGCAGCGGCTTCCGAGACTTTGGTTTCCGCCAACAACAATCCAAGCGCCTGTAACTTCCGCGCTGTGGCGATGAACATGGGCATGGACAAAATCATCGCCACCAGCCAGAGCGCGGATTTGAGCCATTGATCGCCGAGTTTTAGGTCCATCATCCATAACGGCGGACGTTTGCCGATGAACGCAGCGGCAATGAACACAGCTGCGATGAGCGCAGCGTTCAAGATCATTTGCAGAATCCAACGCCGCATCAACTGCGCGACCAAGTTTGGGGTTTGGCGACTGCCAATCTGCCCGACCCAGCGCGTGTAGAGTTGAAGCGAATTCACCAGTGGTTGCGGTGCTTTGCGGTCGAACCAGCCGACGAGTCCGTCCGCGCTCTTGATGAGATACGGCGTCAACAACGTGGTGATGACTGAGACCGCGACGGCGATGGGATACAGAAAACTGCTCGTGACTTTCAGAGTCACACCAAGCGATGCGATGATGAATGAAAATTCACCGATCTGCGCCAGCCCCATGCCGACGCGGAGCGATGTGCGCGTGTCGTTGCCGCCGATGAACGCGCCGAACGAGCAGGTCAACACCTTGCCCACGATGACCGCGAGAGTGATGACAAGAATGGGTTGCCAATAGACAAGCAGCAGTTTGGGATCAATCAGCAGACCGATGGCGACGAAGAAAATTGCGCTGAACATGTCGCGCACCGGTTCGATCAGCGTCTCGATCCGGTGAATCTCGCGAGCCTCGGCGATCACCGCACCGATGATG
>JANPGI010000168.1:0-3158 GCA_031423875.1 Verrucomicrobiota bacterium
GCTGTCCACGGCGACGTGGTAGAACTGGCCCAGGGCGAGCGTGTTCAGGTGGTCCCAGGTGGCGGCCTTGTCGTAGGTGGCGTAGAACCCGCCGTCGCAGCCGATGAGCAGGTGCTTGGGGTTTTTCGCGTCGATCCACAGGGCGTGGGCGTCGGCGTGAACCCCGCCCGCCGTGCGGACGTTCTCGAACCGCGCCCCGCCGTCGTGTCCGGCTCGTAGTGTTTTCCAATCGGCGTCGGAATCTTGTAGCAGCTTGGCAGTTTCAGGAAGCAAACGACTTCGTTGTCTCCCTCGGCGTTTTTCGTGAAGCTGCGCTCAATGGAACTGCCGTAGGCCACGCCGTCGTAAACGCCGCGCGCGGGAGTCGGCTCGATGGGCAGGAAGGTCTCAATGACGGGCAGAAACTCGGCGAGCGGGATGCTTTCGCCGGTGGGATGATAGCTGAGGGTGCGCAGCATCTCGTCCAGCTCGATGTCGCGGATGAGGGCGCAAGCGGCGGCGAGGAACTTGGGCGGGTTCTTCGCGATGGTGGCAAAGTTCGAGAGGCCGTTCACAATCTCCAGCGCCGTCTTGTAGGAGAGCGCGGTGTTCTCGCTCAGCTCCTCGACGAGATCGAACGGGGTGAAGGTGGCGCGAAGGTTCTCGGTCTCGCGTCCGACTTCCTCGCTGCCAATGGCCTCGGCGGCGATGCTGCGAATCCGGGTGAGCACGACTTCCGCCTGATAGTCGCCGATGACGAGCTTGTTCAGCGCCTCGATGGCTCGCTCGACGACCTTGGCTTCGTCGAAAGCGACGGTGTAATCGGTCTTGCGCGCGAGCCGTTCCCAGAACGCCGTAAATGCGGCGGACTCGAAATGCTTGGTGCGGGTGACCTTGTTCTTCGCCGGTTTGCCTTTGTGCGATTTGCGCAGCGTGCCACCCGCGGCGGCGGTGCCGTAGATTTCCTTAATCTGCTCCTGATACTGCGCGGCAAAGGTCTCGTAGGTTTCGTTGGGGACGATGGTGAGGAGGTTTGTCTCCTCGCCTTCCTTCACGCCTTCGGCGTCGTAGATGCGGCGTCCGTCCTGATTGCGGCAGATGCGGAGGCCGCGCCCGAGTTCCTGCCGCTTTTTCACGTCGCTGTAGGATTCGTTGAGCGTGGCGATGTTGAAGATGTTCGGATTGTCCCAGCCGACGCCGAGCGCGGAGTGGGAGAAGATGAACTCGCGCGGGTTGGCGAGATCGAGCAGGGCGCGCTTGTCGCGGAGGATTTCGTCGAAGATTTTCTTGTTCTTCAACATGGCGTTCTCGCTGTCGGTGTATTCGTCACCGCCAGTCTTGGCGAAGTAGTAGCCCTGGCACTCCTCGATCTGAGCGGGCGTGGGATCGGTGCCGAGTATCTCGCGATGAACGGCGGCGTATTCCTCGCGGAACAGGACTTTGATGATGCCTTCGTCGCGGACGTAGTTGTCCACCTTGTCGATGAAGATGAGCGACAGACACTTGATGCCCTGCGCGGCCAGCACGGGCTTTTTCTGGAAGTGGCGGCGGATGAGCCACTGAAGCTGCTGCCGGAAGAGACCGGAGACATCGCCGTTGCGCTCCTTGAGGATGAGTTCGACGCCGTTGGTGAACTTCAAGTGATGCTTCTGGTCATGCAGGCTCTTCCAGATGCGCTCGATGGTGTAGTCGCGGTAGCTGACGTTGGCGGACTTGTCGCCGAGGTTGTCGCCGACTTTCAGCCAGTTGGTTTCCTTCCACTTGAAGCCGTCACCATTCACCCGCCAGACGGTGAGCTTCGCCTTAACGCCGGTGCCGTTGGCCTGAACGCTGGAAAACTCAATCTTGAGCGTGGCCTCGTCGTTCTTCTCGGCAACGGAGAGGACTTCGATTTTCTTCACCATACCGTCGCGATACGCATCGAACGGGGTGAGGCGGAAAAGCAGGTTCTTCACGACCTTGTGCGTCGCGGAATAGCGGAGCTTCACCAACGGATCGAGCGTGGCGAGGCGGGCGACGGCGTTCTCGGTGTCCATGCCTTCCTGCGGCTCATCCATGATGATGACGGGGCGGCATTTTCCGAGCGCTTGCAGGAACGTGAGGCCGAGAAAGGAGTCGTCGCGACCGACTTGGTTGATGATGCGGTCGTCGGAGGTGATGGACTGGATCGTCATCACCATGATTTGCGGCTGGGTGTCCTCGATGAAGTGTTTCAACCGCGAGAGCTTGCTGCTGTCATACTCGAAGCAGGCCGGCGTGAAGCCGTAACGGTCGGCGAGAGGCTTCTTGAAATCCTCCACGGACTGAAGCACGCCTTCCTTGATGGCGATGGACGGCACGAGGATGATGAATTTGGTCAGCCGGTATTCCTTGTAGAGTTTGTAGGCCGTGTGGAGATAGACGAGCGTCTTGCCGGTGCCGGTCTCCATCTCGATGCAAATATCGTTGTCAGGTGAGAGTTTTGCGTCACCTTCCGCAACGCCGTTCTCCGCAATAATGCGCTTCTTGTTTTCCTCGATTTGCGCGGGCGTCAGGTTTGTGATGTTGGCCTGAATGCCGAAGAGGTTCGAGTTGTCGAACGAATTGCGGACCTGTCCTTCCAACACGCCGACCACCGTCGCAATCGCGCGGCGCTGATATTCCAAATCTTCGAGGGGAATTTGCATCGGCTATCGCTTCTCCTCTCCGTTCTTGTGCATCTGAAGCGCCGTGAGGAACGGCTCATTCAAATCCATCTGCACTTCGTGTTCAGGCGCGACGCGTTTGAAGCCCGCAAACATGAGGCACATCAGGTGCAGGCCGGAAAATTTCCGGTCGGGCAGCGCGCGGAGTTCGTATTTCTCGTCGGGCGCGGCGTAGTCGAGTCCGTTCCGGCCCAGCAGCGCGATTTCATACGCCACATCGCGCACCTGCTCCGGCGTCATGGCGTCGTAGCGCTTGAAGGCATCAAGGAAATAGAAAACGGCGGCTGGCTGTTTCTGCTGGAGCAGAGCGGGATTCGTCGTGCCTTCCTTGAGCGGTTCGGCAGTGGCCTCGTGATGGCCGGGATCAGGACGCCATTCATACCAGTCCCGCAGACCAACCATGTCCGCGAACTCATCCACCAGCCGGTACTCGTCGCCTGGCCCAAGGTTCTTCGCGCGCTCCTGCCAGTGTTGCCAGAGCCGTTGCGATTGCGC
>JANPGI010000169.1:0-7052 GCA_031423875.1 Verrucomicrobiota bacterium
TCCCGGAATGATAGACGCGAGTGAGGGATGAATCCGAGCCGCTGAAAATCCCCGTTCCGCCGCCTGCACTCACAATGTTTGTGCCGCTCACATCATCGCCGCCATCGCCCGCGAGGTGGAAGTTGTTGATGAAGTTGTTGAAGCTGGGCTGGCCGCCAGAGCCGCTACCGCCCGTGCCAAACCAGTTGTAGAAAACATTGTTGCGGAAATCATTCAATGCGCCCGTGCCGACCTCGCTGCCCACGCGTGGCAAACGACCCTTGAGGTGCGCGTAAAAATTATTGAGCACGCTGACCTTGGCGTTTGAACCTGCCTGCAACAGCGAGCCGAGCGCGTGGCCGGTATAAACTCCGGGGCTTTCGGCGTCTGCCTGCGGATAATTTTCTCCCTGCGCGATGGTGCAATACTGGATGGTGAGATTCGCCGCGAGTTCGTTGCATGAAATGGTTTCGTCCGTGGCATAAATCGTCGTGAGATGATCGAGCATGATGTTCTGGCCGCTGATGTCGAGCGCATCGAACACAAATGAGTCAGGAAAATCCCCCGGGGTCGGCAGTGTGGGCGGGTCTTCAAAACTTCTCATGCCGTAGCTGGGCGCGAACGTCAGATTGCGCGCGATGGTATTCACGCTGCTGGCCTTGGTGACACCACCCGCGATGATGACCGGCCCGGGAGCCGTCTGCCCCGCAATGGTGGTGTTGCCGGAAAGATTGTAGCGCGAGGCCGCATCCCAGCCGTGCATGTGATTGCTCTCTGCGCCGTAACGTCCGAGCCAAAACGTTCCTGCGACATCGAACACGACAGTGCGCGGGACGCCGGGCGGGAAATTGCCGTCGGTCAAACCATATCGCAGTGTGCCCGCTTCGCTGTGATTCATGTTCCGATCCAACTTGGTGACGTGATAAACAATTCCGCCACGTCCGCCCGTGATGAATTTTGCCGCGCCGTCGGCGCCCGGAAACGCGGGCAATCCCGCTGGGCTAGCAGGAACAACAACAAGTGAAGCCACAGAACTCGTGACCGAACCTGCACTGTTCGTGACGATGACGGAATAATTCCCCGCGTCGTTCGTGGAAGCGATGGTGAAGGTGAGAGAGGCGTTGGTCTTTCCCGCAAGTGGAGTGTTGGTGTTGAAATACCATTGGTAACGCAACGGCGCAGTGCCGGTCACTGTCACGGAGAAAGTCGCGTTGAACCCAACGACGTTTGTGAAGTTCTGCGGCTGCGATGAAATTCCAGGCGCAACAGGCGGCAACACTGTGAGCGTGGCGAACGCACTGTTGGTCGAGCCTGCGGCATTCGTGATGATGACGGAGTAAGCACCTGCGTTGTTCGACTGAACATTCAAGAGAGTGAGTGACGCATTGGTGGCGGCAGCCAGAATGGTGTTGGTGTTGAAATACCATTGGTATCGGAGCGGCGCAGTGCCATCTACGTTGACTATGAATGTCGCGGGGTCGCCGACTACGACGGTGAGATTCGCGGGCTGCGCCGTGATGGCTGGCGGAGTTGCGGGCGCGGCGGCTTGAGGCGCGACATCGGCGAACGTCGTGCCCACGCGGAGTTCGTCCGCTTGAAACACGGCGTTGCTGCCGCTGGCATTCTGGTTGTTCGCCTGAAGCCGGAGCGTATTGATGGATGAGAGATTAACTTCGTTCTGCACGAAGGTTGCGCTACCGATAGTGGGTTCAATCGTCAGGTTCGTCCAGTTGACCCAGATGTAAGCCGTGTCCACCGCCACCGTTCCATCGGTGACGACCTTCATCAAAACGAAATAAGTTGAGCCTGGAGTGATCGGGTGCGCGGCGGATTGAAACGGTATATTGACGTTGTGCGAACCCGTGCCCCAGACGGAGAAGACATTTGAAACCGTGGCGGTGGTGTTCGGCGAACCGATTGGTACTTTCTCACCAGTGCCTTCAAATAAACTCACTGTGGTTTGCCGTGAAAACGGAAGTGTGCCGAGATCGAAGTTGAGCCGCTTGTAGAGAAAACTGATCCACGTCGTCGCGCCAGACCCAGCGGTCACGCCCGCGCCACCGGAAAGATTGTAGGGCAACAACCGATTTGGCGTGGCCGTGGTCGTCGTTGTGCCAGCAGGATTGCCGACGATGACGCTGCCGCCGAACGTCTGAAGCGCGTTGCTGTTGGCATCGGTGTAAGTGAGGCCGAGGGCGGTGTTCGTGCCCATGTAAGTTGCCAAGCTGGTGCCGAGCCAGGCGTTCGTCCAACCCGTGCCGCCCGCCAGTCCACCTACGGTTGTGCCCGCCGTGTATTCAAACCCTTCATACGCGATCAATGACGCGGACGCGCGCGTCACAGACAGTAACAACGCAACACCGGCGACAAGTCGTGCCGACCAAACCGCGCATTTCGAAAACTTCTTAAGTTTCATGGATGGCGAAGTCTATCATGCGTCTTTCAGTCCGCACCTTGAAGTTTCTGCAAAGTCCCGTTTGAATCAGGAAACACGGGCATGGGTGTGATTAGAGTCGGGTGAGGGTAATCACCCTGCCTGTCGCTGATCTTCGCACGCCTCACCTGTCTTCAATCACACCGGCGTAAACAGTCGCTTGACACTTCAGCGCATTTCGCAAACGCTCGCTTAAGAATTCATCTCAAGTCCATCGTATGAAACATCGCTCGTCAAAAACGGTATCCGTCGTCGCCAATATCCTTGGTGTCGCTGCCATCATCGTCACAGTTGCTGGCTGTTCCACATCTTCCCCCAAGACCGCGTGGGTTGAGCCGGGGTTCAAATCCATCTTCAATGGCGAATCGCTCGATGGGTGGGTGTTGATGGGGAAACACGGTGCAGGTTTTGGTGTCACGAACGGGGCGATCTTTTGCGCCAGAGACGGAGGTGGGAATCTTTTCACGGAGAAGGAATACGAGAACTTCGCGCTGCGATTCGAGTTCAAGCTGGAGGAAGGTTCAAACAATGGTATCGGTATCCGCGCGCCGCTGGATGGAGATGCCGCTTATCTCGGGATGGAGATACAGGTGCTGGACGAAGGCGCGGCGGAAAAGGGCAAGTGGGGCAAGCTGCGGGATGAGCAATTTCATGGCTCGATTTATGGCGTTGCGGCGGCGAAGAAAGGGGCGCTCAAACCTGTCGGGGAATGGAATTCACAGTTGATCATCGCCAACGGACGCCAGATCACTGTGGTGTTGAATGATGTGACGATCTTGGATGTGAACATCAATGACATCAATGACCCCGCAAAGATCGTGAAGCATCCGGGTTTGTTCCGCGAGCGCGGCCACATCGGATTTCTGGGTCACAACGACTACGTGGAGTTCCGCAACATCCGCGTGAAGGAATTGCCGCGCACGACGGGTGCGGTGGTGAAGGGTGAAGGGTTCACCTCAATGTTCAACGGAAACGATCTGACCGGATGGAAAGGGATGGTGGAGGGCGGCCCGCGCAAGCGCGCGTTGATGTCTGCGGTACAGCTAGCCGCTGCTCAAGCCAAGGCTGACGATCTCGCTCGCGCCAACTGGAGAGTGGAGGACGGCGCGTTGGTGTATCGCGGCACGAACTATGACAATCTTTGCAGCGTGAAAGACTACGTGAATTTTGAATTCTTGGCGGAATGCAAAATTGCGCCTCATGCTGACAGTGGATTTTATCTGCGCGGTACGCCTCAGGTGAACATCTGGGATCCATTCACTCAACCCACGAAGTCCGGTAGCGAAGTCGGGTCGGGCGGCCTCTATAACAACAAGACGAATGCCTCGAAACCCTTGCTGGTGGCGGATAAACCCATCGGGCAGTGGAACCAATTCCGGATCATCATGGTGGGCGACAAGGTGCATGTATTCCTGAACGGTGAACTCGTGGTCAACGGAACACCGTTGGAAAATTATTGGCAGCGTGATTTGGCGTTGCTGCCGTTTGGGCCGATTGAATTGCAAGCGCACAACTCCGTGGTGTGGTTCAAGAATATCTTCGTCCGCGAACTGAACACGCCTCCAAATTAAAATAGATCATCGCAGAAATACGGCGAGGGTTTCATGTGCATCGCGGTCGCGCGCAGATTTTGCGCCCGCAAGTTATCCACGTATCGCGATATTCGGATTCAAAACACTTCATCCCCTCAACGTATAAGTAGGCACTTCAGCGCTTCGATGTTAAAACCTACGCACGTTCGATGAAAACTTGCAGAGACATATCAGCCAAGAGCTGGCCGAAACAACGGGTCGCATCATTTGCGAAACGTCATGATCGGTCGGTTGAAGGCTGTGTGTCCGGCCTCGGTCTAGCGGCGATTCAGACCCGTTATGGGATGAACCCCAACTGGACACCGGGAAAACAGGTTAAGTCGTAACGAGAAGAAGTTTTCTTCCCAACCCTGCTTCCCGAACGGAGGCAGGGTTTTTTGTTACCCTAAAATCTACCCGAAGGTTTTCGGAGCTGAGGGTGAGATGGCAGCAACGAAAGGTGAACAGTCTGTGAACAGTAATTTTGTGACGTCTCGATGATGTCAGCCGCAACACAACTAAAGATGGCGCAGGAGAACCGAGGTTCTCCCCCGATGGGGTCTGCCCATCGCGAGCGAAGACGCGTGCTGAGATGGTTTGAAACACTTTTACATATTAAGGGCTTCGGAGGAGGTGTGCCCCAAACACCGAAACAGCCGCCGTGAATCCGCGGGCTGGGATCGCATAGATCACCAGGAGGTGTTTGTTCTTTATTGAAATGGCACGGGCCGGAGGCGCAATGACGCTTCCGGCCCTTTTACTTTGTTGATAGTTCAGAGTGGATAGTTGATAGGGGGAAAGGACGCGCACGTCGCCGCCAGTTTTTCTATCAACCATCAACTCTCCACTATCAACCAACTTCAGGATCGTGGTGTAACAGCAGCACTTCGTGTTGTGAACGCGACAGTCCGGGTGCGACCCCCGGCTTCCTGGCCATTTTCAAATCGCTAATCCGCGCTCATCTTCGCCCATTCTATAGCCGCCTGCGTGCGGTTTGCCATCAGCGTTTATCAGCGAAGATTAGTGGTTTGCGACGCGAAATCCCGGTGACGGTCAGGACTTCACAGGCTTGGCTGCGGCGGTTCAACTCCGCCTTCGCGTTCGCGATGTCAGTGACTTTGATGACGTTCTTTCCGTTTGCGCCATCGTTAATTTTCACCGACGCTCGCCATCATGATCTTGTGTTTTATCCAGCGGGTTCTGATCTGCCTGTTGATTCTGGGAACGCTTGTCTCTGCCCGCGCGGAATTGATCCTCACCAATTTCACCGCCGCCAGCCCCATCAAGATCATGGCCATCGGCGATTCGATCACGGATGATTGCGTCACCAACGGCGCGTGGCGGTTGTTTCTACAACCGCTGTTAGAAACGAATGGTTTTCCTTTCACATTCGTCGGACGACAACTTTCAAGCGCAACTCCGGCGCCGTTCACAAAGCGAAATCATGAAGGTTATTGCGGTGCGGTGGCAGGCGCGCCTGGAGTCATGACCAGTCCGGTGCATGGCTACATCGGGACGGATGTATATCTCTATCTCATCACCCGCGACGCCCTGACGAATACGTTTCCAGATGTGGTGCTGGTGTTGATCGGCGCGAACGACATCGGGCGCGGGCGCAATCCCTACTACGTGGCGACCAACAGCGTTGTAAATCTGTTGAACTTGATCTACTCGCGCGCCACCAACGCCAACGTGATCCTCACCAAGATCACCACGTTGCAAAACGCCGGCCTGGGTTACTCGGCTTATGAGACGAACGTCCCCATCTATAACGCGGCTTTGCAGGCGTTAGTCAATCAGAAGCGTGCTCAGGGTAAAAATGTTTTCCTCGCGGACATGTTTTCTGCGGTGGATTACGGCACGATGTTTCTGAACGATCATCTGCATCCGAATCCGCCCGGATTGAAAGCCATCGCCAATGAGTGGACGGCCCGGATGCAAACCATCACGTTGCGAACGAATCAGATTCATTCCGTCCTCATCAACGGCGGCGCGAACTGGAAGTATTCAGCCACAGGGATGGATTTGGGAACGAACTGGTCGCAAATCAACTTCGACGACAGCAGTTGGAGCAATGGCATCGCGCGTCTCGGCTACGGCGATCTTGCCACAGCCACAGCGGTGAGCTTCGGGCCTGACCCGAACAATAAATTCGCGACCACATATTTCCGCCGCCAGTTCGTGGTGCCGTGGAATGTGGTGATCACCAATCTGAACTTCCGTCTCGCGCGCGCCGACGGCGCCGTGGTGAGGCTCAACGGTCAGGAAATGTTCCGCACCAATCTGCCGAGCGGCCCGGTCACTTACACCAATCTGGCACTCGCCGCGATGACGGGATACACGGCGCATATTTTTTATCCGACGAACATCGCCGTGACCAGTCTGCCGACGGGAACAAATCTTGTTGCCGTGGAGATCCACCAGAGTTCCGTCACCAACTCCACGCTCGGCTTCGACATGGAATTGATCGGGAGCGGTTATCTACTACCGACGCCCGCGCTCGCGATCACGCAGTCGGGGAGCAATGTCCTGCTGAACTGGCCCGTCACCAACGGATACAGCTTCAACCTTTTTTCCACGACCAATCTTGCATCGGCAGGAAGTTGGACGATGACTGGCGCATCCGCGAACACCAACGGCGGACAGATCGTGGTGACACAATCTCCTGACACGAGCACAAAGTTCTTCCGACTCCAGCGGCCTTGAGCGGCTCGCCGATCTATTTCTGCACGGCGTCGTAGATGGTTTTCTTTACGCCGAACTCGGTGTCCCACTGGTAGGGCATGATCTGTTCGAGTGTCACCACGATCAATCTATCCTTGGGGCTGACCCAGTAATGCGTGGAAGAACAGCGCATGGTCGTCAACGACGAAGACTCGAACCCGGCCCGTCATCGGGGCACCACCAATTCCCACTCGGTGCCAGCGCCAGGTGACGAGTCCAACACGGCTCTGCCGCCGGCGCGCTCGATGCGATCACGAATCGACATGGCGATGCCCCGGCGATCGCCACCGATTTCCGCCGATGCGAACCCGACGCCCTTGTCGCGCACGAACGCGGTGATGGTG
>JANPGI010000170.1:0-1551 GCA_031423875.1 Verrucomicrobiota bacterium
GTCTGTTCTTTCATCCCACGAACGGCTTCCTCTACTGGACGGACGGCGACGACGAGAACGCGGCCAACCGGCAGGTCATCACCAACAAACTTTTCTCCGGCGTGTTCCGTATTGACGTGGATCAACGCGGCGGCGCGATTAGTCATCCAATTCCACGCCAACCCGTCCTAGGCACGACGGCGAATTATTATATCCCGAACGACAATCCCTTCGTTGGCCAACCCAACGTGCTTGAGGAGTTTTTCTGTCTCGGACTGCGCAGTCCGCATCGCATGACGATTGATCCGCCGACGGGGCGCGTTTACATCGGCGATGTCGGCGGTGGAGCGCGTGAAGAGATCAGCCGGATGGAGACGGGCGAGTCAGGATTCAATTTTCAATGGAGCTACGTGGAAGGCTTTCTCGGCACGATGCCCGGCAGTTACGTCGGCATCAGCAAGCCGCCGATCCTCGACTACACACACTCGGAGGGAAATGCAGTCATCGGCGGGAATGTGTATCGCGGGAGCGAATTCGCCGCTGAACTTGGCGGGCGCTATATTTTTGGCGACAACGTCTCGCGCACGATCTGGTACATGAATGAATCCACCACGCCTGCCACCAAGGTTGCTCTTGGCACGCTGCCCAAAGGCGACGGGCCGAACTCCGGCTCAGATTACACGGGGCTTTCTTCCTTCGGCCTCGATGCGAACAACGAAATCTACATGTGCCAGATGAGCAGTATCGGTGGGCGCATCTACAAGTTGGCGAGTGGTTCGGCGGTGGCGAGCCGTCCGTTGCCAACGCTGCTTTCGCAGACCGGCGCGTTCACGAATCTCGCGACGCTTGCTCCGAATCCAGGTTTGGTTCCTTACACCGTCAACTCACCGCTGTGGTCGGATGGCGCGGTGAAAGCGCGTTGGATGGCATTAGCTACAAATACTGCGGTCACCTTCGCGCCCGGTGGCGAATGGGCTTTCCCGAACGGCACCGTCTTCGTGAAACATTTTGATCTACCGATCAACGACACCAATCCCGCCGTGGTCAAACGGCTCGAAACGCGTTTGTTGGTTAAGGGCACAAATGGATTGGTGTACGGCGCGAGCTATAAGTGGCGCGCGGATTACAGCGATGCCGATCTCGTGCCGACGTTGACCAACGAAAACATCACGATCACCACCGCCACCGGCGTCCGCACGCAATCGTGGTCGTATCCGGGGCGTCAGGATTGTTTGACCTGCCACACGATTCCATCTGGCGGCGTGCTGGGCGTTAAAACGCGGCAGATCAACGGAAGCTTTGGTTATCCCTCAACTGGCGTGACGGACAATCAACTGCGCGCGTGGAATCATGTCGGGCTGTTCAACACGACACTCAGCGAGGCGGCGATCCCTGGTTATTCAAAGTTAGTCGCGGTGACGGACACCAATGCCACGCTCGAACTGCGCGCCCGTTCCTACTTCGATGCGAACTGCGCGCATTGCCATCGTCCGAACGGCGGTGTGCAGGCGAACTTCGACGCTCGCTTCGACACGCTGCTGGAAAATCAGGGCATCGTGGGCGGCTCGGTTC
>JANPGI010000171.1:0-5640 GCA_031423875.1 Verrucomicrobiota bacterium
GTTGTTCATGGATTTGCGACGGCTTGAACTGTTCGGCAAAATTCTCCGCCTGTATCAACAACTCGGTTTGCAAACTTTCATTCGTCGCATTGGTCTCATGCGACTCGTTCCGAAACGGCTGCGCGAACTCGAAGCCATGACCCCGACAGTTTGCGAGAAGTTTTCAGCGGAACTCATCGAGCCAGTGACGCCAGCAAGCGGCGCGAAGAAATTTCGCGTCGCCATGCTGACGGGTTGCGCGCAAGACCTCACGTTTAGCGACGTGAACCGCGACACCGTGGAAGTCCTAGCGCAGAACGGCTGCGAAGTTGTCACGCCTGCGGAACAAAGCTGCTGCGGCTCGCTTCACGCACACAACGGCGCATGGACACTCGCGCAACAACTCGCGCGCCGAAACATTGAGCAATTTCCACCGGAACAATTCGACGCCATCATCTCGAATGCGGGTGGCTGCGGCTCGCATCTCAAGCATTACGCCAAACTGCTCGCGGACGACCCCGCGTATCTCAAACGCGCTGAGTTATGGGACACGAAAGTGAAAGACATCCACGAATGGCTGGCAGAGATCGGCCTGCGCGCTCCGACTTGTAGGCGACGACGTGAGGAGTCGTCGTCAACCAAGAATGACGCGGGCCGACTCCTTACGTCGTCGCCTACAAGCGAGATCGTCACCTACCACGAGTCCTGCCATCTGACGCACGGACAAAAAGTTGTTTCCCAACCACGTAAGTTGTTGCGCGTCATTCCCGGATTGAAACTGTTTGAACTTCCCGAAGCCAACTGGTGTTGCGGCAGCGCAGGCATCTACAATCTCACGCAGCCCGAGATGGCCAACGACCTTCTCGCGCGCAAAATCAAACACATCAAGTCCACTGGCGCGACGACTGTGGCCACGGGAAATCCCGGTTGCCTGCTGCAACTCATCAACGGCGCGGCAAAGGAAGGCTTGAAGCTGCGCATCGTGCATCCCATCACACTGCTCGCAGAAGCGTATCGGGCAGAAAACAGAGAGTGAAGTTGAGTTGCCACGAAAAGTCACGAGAGGCGCAAAACTTCGGACGATAACAACACCCCGTCTCTGCTTGCCACCGTCACTTTGTGCTTCTTGTGCCTCTTTGTGGCTGATTGAATTTTGTTTCCACCTCAATCACCCACAAGACTCCGCCAGCCACGCCAGATACTTCTTCGTGCCGCCTGCCAGATTCAGCACCACAAACTCCGGCGTATCGTAAGGATGTTTGGCCACGATCAGCTTTTCCAACGCTGCCACGCGTGCCTGCGTCGTCTTTATCACCATCAACACCTCTGCGCTTTGCTCCAGTTTGCCCTGCCAGCAATAATGCGACTCGATCTTCGGGACGAGATTCGCGCACGCGATCAATCGCGCCGCCAACGCCGCCCGCGCCAACCGCCGCGCTGTTTTCAAATCCGGCGCAGTAACGAGAACGATTTTGAATTTGCTGATTGGTTTCATTTTGCTGGCCACGCCAGCCGCACGCCTTGGTCGTTGAGCTGGCCCTGAAATTCTTTTAGTAACTCTGCCTTGGCCCGCACCTCGCGTGGCGCGCGCTTCTTCGTAACGCAAAACGCGGCCAGCGCGCCCACGGCTTCGCCGATGTTCCATTCCACCGGATGTAGGCGGTAACAACCATTGGTGATGTGCGTCACGCCGAGATTTTTGCACGCGGGCAAAAGATTCTCCACGCGCTTCGGCAACAACGCCCCGAGTGGAATCTGAAACGGCAGCGACGCGATATCAATGTAGTTGTCTCCGCCCGTGCTTGGATGAAGATCAATGCGATAACTCCCGATGCCCACGGAGTCGGGAAAGTTTTCGGCGGCGACTTGATCCTTCGGTTTGCCGAGCGTCACCGCTCGCGCGTCCGTGCCGACGTGTTGTTCGCACACGGTGAACTCCGCGCGAACCCGCCGGCTCTCGCGGATGTAAGGATACTTCGCCAAACCGTCCTCCGTGTCGGTGATGTCCGGGCGCAAACGCAGCCCCTTCCACCCCTCGCCACCATCGGGGCGCGGGCATTTCGTCTGCAACCAATAGAGCAACGAGAGGCTGAGTTGCTTTGCGCTCGCTATGTGTTTCGCTGCCAAGTCCGGTGCGCACTCGAAGGGATTGCCCGGCAGATAATCATTCTGCGGCCAGTTCACGAGCGAGACATCGCCTGCATACGTGCCCGCGATAAAATTGCTCCGATCCACAATGCGTCGATAGTGAAACAATCCACTCGCCTTCTCGGGATTGAAACCGTAGTTGCGCGGTTCGAGCGTGACGGGGTTTGAATAAACCAAATCGAGCAGCTTGCCCGGCCACGCGGGTTTGATGGGCGGCACGTAATCGCGCCAGAACTCCCACTCGCGCGGCTTCTCGATGGTGTGATCTTCGCCGTGAATGTATTCCATTGCGAAGCAGCACGTGAACCCCTGCATGTTCAGCGGCTGATATTCCGGTTTGGCATTCGGCTCACCGGTATCCTTCTGCGCCTCCGCACCGGTGACGTATTCGCTCTTCGTCAGTGGCAAGAGTTCGCCCGTCTCGGTCGCATCGGCGAAGAACGGCGCGAGAAGATTCAATTCGTTGCCGGAGTCCAGACTGCGCACGCGCACAGCTTCGACTTTATCCCCCGCCGTCGCAGCGGAAACAGGGATGGTCCGCAGCAAAATCTGCACACGCGAACTAGCCACGAACGGCGCGAGCATTTCGTTTAACACAGCCAACGCCACGCGCGGCTCGTGACAAAGCTTTGAGACGCCGCCATTGCCGGGGTTAAGCATGGCGTTTGCACGAGCAGCGTCAGTGAGAGGAAAGTTACGGCGATAGTAATCGCGAATCCGCGTGCGCAACTCCTGATAGCTCCGCGTGCCGCCGTGGGTTTCGATCCACGGATTTTCGTCCGGCGGCACCGCTTGCGACGTCAGTTGCCCGCCGATCCAATCCGTCTCCTCCGTCATGATGACTCGCAAACCATTCCGTGCCGCCGCCAATGCCGCCGCACATCCGCCAAGCCCACCACCGATGATGACAAGGTCTGCCTTGAGTTCCTTGGCAAAATACTTTTTCGCGAACCCAGCCGACGGAGCTGTGGTTTGCGCACTGACATACATCGGCGCAGCCGCAGCGGCAGGAATAGCCAAGCCAAGCTGTTTGAGAAACAAACGCCGACCGACCCTGTGGTGTTTCATGCGTTGAAATTGCCGGGCGGGAAAAGGTTCTTCAACGCAAATCACACGAAGTCATCGGCATGTTCGTGTAGCGTGAAGTGCCAATAAACTCAGGGTTCGATCAAATTGGGTGAGTTACGTCGCCTCTCGTCCCGGAGTGCGGGCGGTCACTGCCTGCAGCGCGCCGCCACCGCCAGGCACATGGAATCTTTTCACAGCCCTTTCAAACACCAACGCGCTGCGAGCGAGTGACCGCTCGCATTCCATCAGACACCTCATTGGTCTTTAATGATACGGATCAACTCACGCGAACTGATTGAGTGATTGCCAGCGCGGGCACACTTGTTAGCCTGTCGGCACATTTCAAAAACGTATCTATGAAATTTAGCCATCATCTAAATATTCTCGCGTCCTGTTGCATTGCGATTGCCGCATCGGCTGAATCCGGCGGGACGGATTTATTTAATGGGAAGGATCTCTCCGGCTGGACGCAGCGGGGCGGCAAGGCCAAATACGCGATTGAAGGCGATGCCATCGTTGGAACGTGCGTACTTAATACCCCTAATTCATTTCTCTGCACGGACAAGACCTACGACGACTTCATCTTTGAATACGATTTCAAGATAGACCCGCGATTGAACTCGGGCGTTCAAATCCGCAGTGAATGTTTCGACACGGCGAAGCAAATCGAGTGGAAGGGCAAACCAATCAACATCCCCGCAGGCCGCGTGCATGGCTACCAAGTGGAAATTGATCCGAACCCGATCCAAAATCGGTGGTGGAGCGCAGGCCTCTATGATGAGGGCAGACGAGCGTGGCTTTATCCGGGACTCGCTGGCGGGGATGGCAAGGAGTTCACCGAGCAGGGGCGGAAGATTTTTAGACAGAACGATTGGAATCATGTGCGCGTGGAGGCCCGGGGCGATTCGATAAAGACTTGGCTCAACGGCACGCCATGCGCAGACATCAAGGATTCAATGACGCTGCGCGGATTCATCGCCTTGCAAGTTCATGGCATCGCCAAGGAAGCCGACAAGGAAGGCGCGCAGGTGCGGTGGCGGAATTTGAAGCTCACTGAACTGAACGATGGCGACACTTCCTCGGCGATAAACTCGCTCACAACTGAGGAAATAGCGGCGGGCTGGCAATTGCTCTGGGATGGCAAAACCTCCGAGGGTTGGCGCAGCACGAAGTCTGAAAACTTCCCGGAGCACGGATGGACAATGAAGGACGGCCTGCTGACCGTTCACGACAATAAGGGCGAAAACTCCTCAGGCGGCGGCGACATCATCACACGGAAACGTTACGCAGACTTTGAACTCAAGGTGGATTTCAAGATCACGCCCGGCGCGAACAGTGGCATCAAGATATTCGTGCAGCCAAACCTCGCGCCCATCTCGAAGACCGGCGGTAAGGCTGCTGCCAGCATGGCCGTTGGTTATGAGTTTCAAATTCTGGATGACGCCAAACATCCGGATGCAAAACTCGGTAAGAATGGTAATCGCACCCTCGGTTCACTCTATGATCTGATTCCCGCGCCTGACGGCAAAAAGGTTTCACCCGTCGGCGAATGGAACACTGCGCGGATTTTGTCGCGCGGGCAGCACATCGAGTTTTGGTTGAACGGTCAGAAGACCGTGGAGTTCGATCATGGCTCGGAGGCGTTCCGCACGCTCGTCGCAGGAAGCAAGTACCACAACATTCCCGGCTTCGGCGGGTGGGTTGACGGGCATATCCTCTTGCAGGAACACGGCGACGAGGTCTCTTATCGCAACGTCAAGATCCGCTTGCTGCCCGCAAACTAATTTCTACCGCACACCAAATCTAGCTACGACCCGCAACACCGTCGCAATACTGATCGCCCGCAATTGTTTGAAATCGAGGACGGGTATTGAATTCGGAGTCCGCTCGTGTCCAAAAAAAAGAGCCGGACGAAAATTTCGTCCGGCTCTTGAATTTGAATCTTGCGATGCGTCAGGCAGCAGCGGCTTCTTCGCCATCGAGGAAGCCTTGCAGATGACGGACGCGTGTCGGATGACGCAGCTTACGCAACGCCTTGGCTTCGATCTGGCGGATGCGTTCGCGAGTGACGTTATACATCTTACCAATCTCCTCGAGCGTGCGTTCATAACCATCTACAAGACCGAAGCGCATCTCCAGAATCTTTCGTTCGCGTTCCGTGAGCGTGGTCAACACATCGCCCAGTTTTTCCTTGAGCAACGAGTAGCTCGTCACGTCGGAAGGATTTTCCGCGCTCTTGTCTTCGATGAAGTCGCCGACGCTGACATCACCGTCGTCACCGACGGGCGCGTGCAACGAGACGGGCTGTTGCGCCATCTTGTGCAGCGAGTTGATGCGTCCCACCGGCATGTGCATCTCGTCAGCCAACTCTTCAGGTGTGGGTTCGCGACCGAGTTCCTGCGTGAGCTGCTTCTGCGCACGCCAGAGTTTGTTCATGATCTCGAT
>JANPGI010000172.1:0-3663 GCA_031423875.1 Verrucomicrobiota bacterium
CGGCATTCGTGATTTGCCGCGCGTGATTCGCTCCCGCCAGCGCGATGCCGCAACGCACCATCGGGTTCTCCCAATCATACCCCTCACCCGTCCTCCGGCCACCCTCTCCCCATCCGATGGGGAGAGGGACGGGGTGAGGGGCCTCGTCTATGCCGTGGAGATTCAGCAGGAGATGCTCGACCTCCTTACGAACAAACTCGCGGCAGAAAAGATTTTCAACGTCAAACCCGTGCTCGGCACGATCACCGATCCGAAACTGCCACGCGCGGCGGTGGATTTGATCCTGATGGTGGACGTGTATCACGAGTTCGATCACCCGTTCGAGATGGTGGCGGCGATGTGCCAATCCTTGAAGCCGGGCGGGCGCATCGTGTTCGTGGAATTTCGCGGTGAAGACCCAGACGTGCCGATCAAGCTGGTTCACAAAATGACCGAGGCGCAGGTGCGCAAGGAGATGAGCGTTCACCCGCTCGACTGGGTGGAAACCATCGGCACGCTGCCGCAGCAACACATCATTGTGTTTCGGAAGAGGCCGTGACTCATCGCTTTCGCGAGATCAAACCGCACTTCCTTCGGGCATCAACTTTCCTTCCGCACGGAACGCTTTGAGTTCGGCAATGATGTCCCGCCAATAGTAACGGTCGGCCATTTGCAGTTTTGCGATTCTGCTCTGGAACAATTCCCGCACCGGCTGTTCGAAGGATTCCGGCGCATCGGCGTCGGCCAACAACTGGCGACCCAAGGCTGCGGCTTTCGGATTGAATTGGCTGGCCAGAGCCACAGCTTCGGGATGCTCGGTGAAAAATGTCGTTAGTTCCGGCAACGTGAAAATGTTTTCCAGCCCCCAGATAAAATCATCCACCGTTTTCGCACCCTCCGGTTGGTCGAACCACGCGAGCGCAAGTTTGCTGATGATGGGATAGTCCTCCAGCCGCTGGGTCTTCTTCAGCTCAACCAATTCCTTGATCCCAACGGTGCGGATTTCCCCCCATTCGGTTTGCATCCAGCATGCCTTTTCATTGGCGGCGGAGAAAGAACTCGTACGTGGTGGATTTCCCATCACGTCAAGGAACGCGGTGTCTCCACCATCACCCAAAGTAAAATGGAAACCATGGCCGCGTTGGAGATTGGTGGGTGTGAATGGCGGCGTCAGTTTGTAGTAACGCGCCCCGCAAGCGCGCAGACTCGCCAGAAAGCGGTCACAGTTTTCAGCGGTCGGATTTAGCCAGAGATCAACATCTTCGGAAAATGTCGCCGCGCCATAAAGCACGGTCGCCTGACCGCTGATCAGCAAATACTCGATCTTGCCGGCGTTAAGGCTTTGGAAAAAGTTTGCGATCATGCACTGCTTGCAGGTCGGGAAGACGCGACCGCATCTGCCAACTGCGGCGCAGCCGCTCGCGCGGCGTCAACCGCCGCCACACGTCGGCCTTGTAAGGGGAGATTGCCTCGGCCAGTTTCAAAGCTGGCGTTGTCGCTTCATCGTTATGACGGGCAGGTTCCGACATGATCGTTGTGCATTACCTCTGCACCTTTTTCCGCCAGACCGCGAGGTTTTTCTTTCACGGGCTTACGGCTCAGGCGCAGCCTGACACCGACTCGGAACGTCGCCTTCAGGCGGCAGCGACCGGTGCCGATTTTGGCCCTGCCACGTGAACACGGCGTTCCGGCCCACCCCTACACAAACACAATCTCCGTCGTCGCGGCCTTCTCATCCCAACCGCGCGTCGGGTCGGCGGTGACGGACGAGATGTCTTTGATGGAGATTTGGCGTCCACGCGTCTTCGGTGATTTGATCTCGATCTTCGACGGGTCGCAGGTCTGCTGATTGATCTTCTGGTGCGGCGCGGGTTTGTAGCGGACGTAGAGCACCTTCGGCGTTTCCGGCGCGAAGAACAGGATGCGCGACTTGTCCGGGATGCACAGATACGCCTTGTTCATGATCGTGCCGCCGAACGTGAAGCGCTTCAGGTAGCTCGCCTTGCGATCCGTGTAGGCGCAGGTGAACACCGACTCGCGATCCGGCAATCCGCAATAGAACAGCTCCGGCCCGACGAATAATTTTTCCGGCAACTCGGTGACCTTGTAAGTGCCATCCTTGAAAACGAGGAGAATCTTGTCGAACTTCGTACACTCCAGCTTGAATTCCTCGCCGCTCACCTTGTAGCCCACGTAACCGCTCTCGCGATCATAGGCCACCTTGAACGACTTGAACGCCACGGCTTTCACGTCCACTTCTTCGTGGCGCGCGGATTTGGTGGTCAGACGCGGATACAGCGGGCCGTATTTCTCCAGCAACGCCTCGAGATGCCCGATGACATACTTGGTGAGGTTCTTGAGATTCTTGCGCGTCGTTTCGAGGTCGGCCTTCGTCTTCTCCATCTCCTCGCGATGCTTGTTGATGTCGAAGAGCGAAATCCGGCGGATGCGCACCTGCAACAACCGCTCCACGTCCGCGTCCACAATCTCACGCACGAGTTCCTTCTTGAACGGTTTGAACCCGTCATACACGGCAGCGAACACTGCTTCGTTCGTCTTGCACTTCTCAATCGCCTTATAGATGCGTTCCTCGATGAAGATGCGTTCAAGCGTGCGGTAATGCAGTTCGTCGAGCAGGTTCTTCTCGCGCAACTCCAGTTCGCGTTTGAGGATGCGGACGAGCTGATCCGTGTTCTCGCGCAACACCTCGCTCACGGTCAGCTCCACCGGGCGATTGTCCTTGATGACGATGATGCGGCTGGAAATGGAAACTTCGCAAGCGGTGAAGGCGTAGAGCGCATCCACCAATTTCTCCGCGTCCACGCCCGTCGGACACTTGATCTCAATCTCGACATTCTCCGACGTGAAATCGTTGATAGACTTCACCTTCAACTTGCCCTTCTGCACCGCGTCTTCGATGGACGCCATGAGCGATTCCGTCGTGGTGGTGGGTGGAATTTCTTTGATCGCAATGGTCTGCTCATCCTTGAGTTTGATCTTGGCGCGGACTTTGACCGTGCCTTTGCCGTCCTGATAATCGCGCGCGTCCATCATCCCGCCGGTCGTAAAATCCGGCAGACACTTGAACGGCTGCTTCTTCAAGATCGCGATCTGTGCTTCGAGCAGTTCGGGAAAATTATGCGGCAGAATCCGCGTGGCCAAACCGACGGCGATGCCTTCCGTGCCGAGCATGAGCGTGAGCGGGAGCTTGCAGGGCAGGGTGACCGGCTCCTGGTTGCGGCCATCGTAGCTCGCCATGAACTCGGTGATGGAGTCGTTGAAAAGTTCGGTGCGAGCGAGTTCGGTCAGCCGGCATTCAATGTAACGCGGCGCGGCGGCGGGGTCGCCGGTGTAGATGTTGCCGTAGTTGCCCTGGCCCTCGATGAGGTAGCGTTTGTTCACCAGCACCACGATGGCGTCGTCAATGGACGCGTTGCCATGCGGATGGTACTGCATCGTGTGCCCGGTGATGTTGGCGACCTTGATGAAGCGCCCGTCATCTTTTTCGTGCAGCGCCCAGAGGATGCGGCGCTGCACGGGCTTCACACCGTCGGCGAGATGCGGGATCGCGCGGTCGCGGATTACGTAGCTGGCGTATTCGAGAAAGCTGGTGTTGACGCGGCGATGAATGGCCTGCTCGATCTTGCCGGGCTTGAACGGACGAAGCGCGATGGGCGCTTCAAC
>JANPGI010000173.1:0-9988 GCA_031423875.1 Verrucomicrobiota bacterium
GGACACGAGTGCGAAGTTAAACGGGCAATCGGTCGGGCCGACGCATCAAGGTGGGTTTTATCGTTTCAAGTATGAGGTCACGGACAAGTTGAAGTTGGGTGCGCAGAACAAGCTGGAGGTCACAGTCGCGAAACACTCGGCGAATGAATCCGTGAACAAGGCGGAGCGGCTGGCGGATTATTGGGTGTTTGGTGGGATTTATCGGCCGGTGCTGCTCGAAGTCGTGCCGCAGCAGTTCATCGAGCGCGTGGCGATTGATGCGCGTGCGGATGGGAGTTTTGCGATGGAGGTGTTTCTCAACGGCGTGACGGATGCGGATTCGGTCGAGGCACAGATTGTGACGGTGGAGGGGAAAAGAGGAGGCGACGTGTTTTTCGGGAAGCCCCTCACCCCGTCCCTCTCCCCTTCCGAAGGGGAGAGGGTGGCCGATAGGCCGGGTGAGGGGAAAGCCACACGCTCGGTTAGACTCCAAGCCCAGATCGCGTCGCCCAAACTCTGGACTGCGGAGACGCCGAATCTTTACCACGTCGAGGTGCGATTGAAGCGTGGCAAGGAAGTGTTGCACACGTTCACGCAGCGATTTGGTTTCCGCACGTTCGAGGTGCGGGATGGCGATGGGCTTTATCTCAACGGACAGAGGATCATCCTCAAAGGCGTGAATCGTCACTCGGCTTGGCCGGACTCGGGGCGCTGCCTGAGCACCGCTGTTCACAAGCTCGACATCGAGACGATCAAGGAGATGAACGGCAACGCAGTGCGCATGTCGCACTATCCGCCGGACGCGGAGTTCCTTGATCTGTGCGATGAGCTGGGGCTTTACGTGCTGAACGAACTGGCAGGCTGGCACAATTCCTACGACACAGCCATCGGCACGAAGCTCGTGGAGGAAATGGTCACGCGCGACGTGAATCATCCGAGCATTCTTTTTTGGGACAACGGCAACGAGGGCGGCTGGAACACGAATCTCGATCACTTGTTTGCCAAGTTCGACCCGCAGAAGCGGCGGGTGTTACATCCTTGGGCGTTGCATAGCGGTCTCAACACGGCGCACTATCTTGCCTACACCAATGCCGAGGTCGCGGCGCGCGGCGAGCCGATGTATTACCATCCCAAGGAGCAGGTGGAAGCGCTCAATACCAATCTGCCCAGCGGCTGGATTTACATGCCTACGGAATTTATGCATGGCCTTTACGACGGCGGCGCGGGCGCGGGCCTGGAGGATTACTGGCGCATGATGATGAGCAGTTCCAATTGCGCGGGCGGCTTTATCTGGGTGTTCGCGGATGAAGGCATCAAGAATCCACACACCGGCCAGTTGGATACGGCGGGTAATCAAGCGCCGGATGGGATTGTAGGGCCGTATCGCGAGCGCGAGGCGAGTTTTTATGCGATCAAGGAGATTTGGGGAAATACGACCAATTGGACGGATGCGACGAAGAAATGGGCAGCAGTAATGAAAGCGGGAGTTGCTGTGGCTGACAGCTTTGACGTGCTGGGAACGAACCGGTCGGACCCGCAGGAGTTGCGGCAGGCAGGAGTTGTGGCGCAGATAGATGCTGTCACGGGTGCGTTGCTGACGGTTGATTACAGAGGGAAAAAGCTTTCGTTGAATGCCGGGCCACGTTTCGCAATGACCAATTCAGTCTTCACCAAACTCTTCTGGCAGATCCGCAAAGACGGCTGGTTGCAATGTGATTTCAATTACACCGCCACCGGCACGCAAGACGTGTTCGGCGTGGTGTTTGATTACCCGGAGAATCTCGTGAAGAAGAAACGCTGGCTGGGTGATGGACCGTATCGTGTTTGGAAGAACCGGCTGGGCGGGGTGAAGTTTGGTATTTGGGAAAATGAATGCAACAACACGATCACGGGTTACAGCGGCTGGGAGTATCCCGAGTTCAAAGGCTGTTTCTCCAACGTGCGCTGGCTGCAACTGGAGACAACCGAAGGATTGATCACGGTTGTGCCGGAGAATATTCCGTTTGTGCAGGTGCTCACACCGGAGCAACCGCCGGACAATCTCATCGGTAAGACGAAGGTGAATCTGCCGCAGTGCGGGCTGGGTTTCCTGCACGCGATCCCGCCCATCGGCACGAAGTTCAAACCTGCTGCCGCGAGTGGACCGCAAAGCCAACCGAATGTGGGGCAGGGAGAATACTCCGGGCGCGTGAGTTTTTATTTCGACAAGTTGCCGTAAAAGAAGCTCCAAATTCCAACATCCAAGCACCAGAGAACATCCAAACATCAATCGCAGTGCCTTTGAAGTTTGGCGCTTGAAGTTTCTCTGGAGCTTGGATGTTGGTGCTTGGTTTTTTTCCCCTCACTCCACTTCCCACTCGTAGAGTCCGGCGCTGAAGTCTTTTGGGAGTTCGATCTCCAAGCGCAACGACTTCGTGGTGACTGGATCAAAGGTGACGCGGATGGGGTCACGTTTCTTGATGGTGTATTCGGAGGGATTGCTCACGGGCTGCCATTTGTTTTCCGCGTCGCGATAGGTGATGCGCCAGGAGACGGGCAGGCGACATTCGCCGGAGCCGGTGTCGTCGAACCACGAGACGCGCACGGCGCTCACCTTCGTGGATTGAGGGAATTCATAACGGATCCATTCGCTTGTGCCTTTGTGTGGCCAGAAATCGAAGTTGGGTGCGAAGCCGTCGGTGAAATTCTGCGGCATAAGCTGGTCGTTGATGTAGGCGGTGTTCATCCCGGCGCGCACGAACGAAGTGGTGACGCGCGCTTGCGAGGCGAGTGTGGGCGGTTGAATCGGTCGTGCGGTGGCGGCATCGCGCGCGAACCAGACGGCCATCGGCGTGAGGCCGCGATTTGCCCAGACCGCGTAAGGGATCGCCGTGAGCTTGGTGGGCTTGGTCGCGAGCTTGCCGTCTTTTCCGAGCGTCACGCGTTGGGCTTTGGTGATGTTTAACACGGTGACCCCGCCGAGGAGGTCCGCGCGATACTCGGGTTTGATTTTCGCGTCAGTCGGCAACACGGCATCGAACGCTGAGCCGTCGTTGTCCACACCTTCAAACGCGTAAACGATCGGGCCACGTTCGAGCGCGACTTGATTCTTGGTGGCGGCGATCTTCGCGTTACCAGCGACGCGACGCACGGGCATGGGTAAATCCAGCGTGACTTCATCGCCGGATTTCCATTCGCGCGTGATGACTGCGAAGCCGTTCCTGATCTCGTAGGTAGCAGCCGACGTGAGTCGGCTCTGATTATTTCCGGTTTTAGTTTGAGCGGACTCACGTCCGCTGCTACGGGAAGAATTGAAAGAAACCTTCTTGCCGTTCACTTGCAGCGTCCATTTGGCGGGGGCGGCGTCGTCGTAAGTGTAAAGGTCGCTGGGCAACGGTTTGCCTTCGGCCCAGCCGGGGATGCGGAGGTTGAGCGTGAATGTGCCTGGCTTTTCGGGCGTGACGCGCAGTTTGATTTTGCCGTTCCACGGATACTCGGTGGCTTGTTCAAGTTTAACTTTGTTGCCCGCCACGGTTGCGGTGGCTTCGCCTTGCGCGTAGAGGTTCACGAACAGTTTGTCGCCTTGCACCGCGTAAACGTAATCACCGAGCGACGCGAGGGTGCGGAGGACATTCGGCGGACAACACGCGCAACCAAACCATGGCGCGCGACCGGCGAAGCCATGATTGTTCTTGGTGCTGCCGTCGTATTCGAGCGGGTTCGGATAGAAGAAACGGTCACCGGAAAGCGAGACGCCGCTGAGGACGCTGTTGTAGAGCGAGCGTTCGAAGACGTCCATGTATTTGGCGTCGCCGGTCATGAGGAACATGCGGTGATTCCAAAACAAGAACGCGACAGCAGCGCAGGTTTCATTGTAGCAACGATGCGGGAGTTCATAGTCGTTGCCGTAAGCTTCGCCTGACGCGCGGGCGCCGCAACCACCAGTGAGATGCAATTTCGTGCCGACGACGTTGTCCCAAATCTTCGTGATGGCGGCGAGATAGCGTTCATCGCCAGAGAGAGCGGCGACATCCGCCATGCCGCTGTACAGATAGTTGGCGCGGACGGCGTGGCCCACGGCTTTGTCCTGCGAGATGACGGGCTTGTGATCTTGGCTGTATTCGCCGCCTTTGCCGCGCACATCAAGGAAGAATTTTGCGAGATCGAGCCAGCGCTTGTCACCGGTCTGGCGATAAAGTTTGGCGAGGCCCATTTCAATGACTTGATGGCCGGGCGCGATGCGAGGTTCGCCGTCGCCGAAATCGCGTTGCAACAACTCAGCGCTCTTGAGGCAGATGTCGAGCAGCGAGCGTGAGCCGGTGGCTTGATAGTGCGCGAAGCCCGCTTCGTAGAGATGGCCGAGGTTGTAAAGTTCGTGGCTGAGATTCGGGTCTTTCTTCCAGCGTTGTTGATCAATCCAGTCGTGGCCGGGACTGTCCGGGTGCATGGTGCGGAAGGTGTAGAGATAACCGTCCGGCTCTTGCGCGGCGGCGATGTGCTTGATGAGGTCTTCGAGTTTCGCGGCCATGGCGGGGTCGGGTTTAACGCTCAGGCAAAACGCCGCTCCTTCAATGGCTTTGTAAACATCCGAGTCGTCGAAGGGATATTCCGTGGGCGGTTTGTTTTGAAAATTGGTCTCGCCAGCGGCGCGACGGCGCATGGTTTCGGCGGCGAGATCAAAGTTGAGCACGCGTTTGGAGGACTCACATTGGCCGAGCGCGAACGGCATGGTGACGGCGTTGTTCGTGGCTTGACGGTTCGCAAGCAATCCGCTGGTCAAACGGACACTGGTGAACGGCACGGGTTGCACGGGATAGTCCGAGGCAGCGCGCAGATTCAAGGTGACCAAGCAAAGCAGAGCAACGGTGATGTATCGCATGTGAGCCTAGAATGATTACGTGAATCAGAACTGTCAATCAGCGCCGATCACTCGTTCAGGAGATTCAGAAGATTACAAAGAAAGACGACGTTGTCGCATTGTGCATAGTGCATTGTGCCGCCCATACGCGCGAAACTTTTGCAGAAGCGGAGATAGTATGCGGGATTGTCCTTGGGCGGTTCGCCGCGCGTCCAATCCCAATTACCACCATCTTGAATGTCCACGACGTGAATCGAGTGACCACTCACGATTCTGCGCCCGGCCTGCAACCGCAGATTGTTGACGCAACTGATGCTCTTCTCGAAGACTTGCGGGCCCATGATGGCCGAACCAACGCTCATCACCACGCCGCCATCAAGCTCTTCCACCGCGCGACCGAACAACGCAAAATCCAACTGCGCCGCGCGACCAATCGCAGCGCCGTTGAACATGGGATGATTCGAGATGATGTCGTAGCCGATGCCGGGATGAACTGTGAGCGCGATGTTGTGGCGAAACGCTGTCGCGAGAATGGAACTCTGCGCGTGCGGATGTTTTGCCTCAATGCGACCGGCAGGAAGTTTGTGAGTCAGCATGGCCTGAAGCAATTCAGCGCGAGCGGGTGCGAGCGAATGTATGGGTTGCTCACGCAAAAGTTTTTCAAGATCGGTAGTCGTCGGCAACGCCACGCCATCTTCGGCGATAAACCTGCCGAGGCTGCGACCGTAACCTTCGTCGCACAACGCACCGGCCAACAGCGCGAGATGGATGTTGCGCCCGGTTTCGTCCCAAGTGCCGAACGTGCCGGTGGCGACGTTGTCGCGGACGCTTTCTTCGGTGCGACCTTGGAATGCGAGTTCCCAATCGTGGATCGTCCCCGCGCCGTTCGTGGCGAGATGGGTGATCCAGCCACGCTCGATGAGTACATTCACCACGGGGAGCAAACCATTCTTCACGAGATGCGCGCCATAGAGCAGCATCACGCTGGAGCCGCGTTCGCGGGCGGATTTGATGTTGGCAGCGCAGGCTTGGATCTGCGCGAGATTTTCGGGAGGGCAACTCGGCGCGGGCTTGGCGGGATCTACCAGCATCTTCTCAATCGCGCTCAAGCTGCGCCGCTGCGCGAGCGGATAAGCTTTGATTTTTTTTAGGTCGAGCGGCGATGGAAACTCTTTCATGCGGCGAAAAGATTTAACCATGGATGGACACGGATAGACACGGATTTTTTCCGTAGGAGACGAGTCGGGGTGTGATTGAAATTCAGGTGCTGTTGATCATCCGTCTCACGCCAGCCCGCTTGCCTTGCGAGCGCGCTTGAGAACTTCCGTCGCCTTCGCTCGCGCGTTGGCCGCGCCGTCGGTGAGGACTTTGTTCACGTAATCCAAGTTCGCCACCAGTTCGGCGCGCTTCGTTCGTGCGGTGGCGAAGTGTTCCCAATAGACCTCGAACAGCTTCTTCTTCAGATCGCCGTAGCCCATGCCGCCAGCGCGCAGCTTGTCCTCCCACTCCTTGCCGATGCTGGCATCAATCACCTTGAGCAACTGGATGGCGATATTCAGTTCCGCATCCGGCTTCGGCTCGGAATTTTCTTTCGACAAGTTCGTGGCCTGTTAATTTCCGGCAATGAAGCCGCTGGTTCTTTCCGGGAGTCTTGCTCTTGTCGCGCTATTATTTCTTGGTGCCGTGCCTGGGGCCGACACTCTGCAATCTCCCGCCCAACCGGTCATTTCGCGCATGGCCTTGGCGGGCGATGACGTTGTGTTGACGGTGACCCTGCCGCCGGGTTTTACCCGCGCCAGCTTGCAGACCAGAGCTTCGCTGGACGCCGCCTGGGAAAATGGACCGGAGGCCGCCGCTCCGGTTGCTGGCGGCACGATGGAGTTTCGATTGCCGCGACGCGGCGACATGCTGTTCATGCGTGTTGCCGCTGTTTACCCGGAGGGGCAAGCTGAATCACGGGATTCAAATTACCGCACCATCGCGCCGGACGTGGTCGCCGCAAAACCAGAATCCGCCGGTCAGCTTGTTGCTACCCTTCATTTCAAGGCATTCATTGACGGACTTGACACCATCCAGATCGGACGAGACGGAATTCTTTGGAAACATCTTCAATATAAATCGCCGCATGAAGTCTCGATCAATGGACGGAGTTGGAATCCTTCGGATATGAACCTGATTGATTTCGGCACGAACCTCGCGCCCAAGAACATTTCCTGGGAGCACAGTCAGATTGAAGTGATTTCGGGCCGGGACGTGGTGGCGCTCGAAAAGCAGCGGGAAGGCGCAGTGGTTCACATTTACGACACGCCTTGGGGCGCGTCCGACTACGAATTCAAGGTGCGACTGTTTGCCGCGCCAGTGCAAACGGCCCGCAAGGGCGCAACGGCGCGATTGCAGGTGCGGGCGAACATTGACGGAAGCGACGAACTGATCGTGAATGCGAAAGGAGCGCACTGGAAGCACCGCCAATGGACCTGGCCCTTCGACATCGCGCTCAATAGCGTGGCGTGGAATGCGCAGGAAACACCGAATCTGGAAAAGGTGCTGCTGCCAGCGGGCGTTGATTTTCGGAGCGCGCGGGTGATTTCAAAGTCAGGCCGCGGCTTTGCGAATGTGGAAGCGCGGTCTGAAGACATTCTGGTCACCTTTGCGGATGACATGAGCGGCGCGGCGACTTACGAACTGGAAATTGCCTTTGGCGAATAAACTCCCAGCACCCCGAATGGCCATGAATCGCAACGCACAGCCCGCCCGTTACCTTCCCCTCCGCATCGCCCTCGCAATGGGATTGTTCGCCGCCTTGTATGTGGCGGCGCTGGCGCAAACGACGAACAGCTTCTTTGAATTCGTCCAAGCGCAGAGCAAGCGGCAGTACACGCAAGTTCCGCATGAAGTGCTGGCTTTCTATTACGGTTGGTATGGCCAGTTCAAACAAACCGCGCGAGGCGAGATGGACATCGCATGGGAAGAGGTCAATACCAACAAACACGAAATTCTGAAAACGGCCCGTTATCCCATCAACGGTCCTTACAGTTCGCACGACACAACCATTTTGGACTGGCAGATTGATCAGGCCAGGTCGAACGGCATTACCGGCTTCATTGTCAGTTGGCCAGGCACAGGACCAGAAGCCTCGTGGCAAGAACAGTCTATGCAGCTCTTAATTGAGCGGGCCGAAAAGAAGAACTTCAAAATCTCGATCTATTGGGAGCAAGCCCCCGGCGAAGGCCGCGACCAGATTGGGCGGGCTATCGGAGAGATTGCTTATGTGCTCAATCGGTACGGCAAGAGCAAAACGTTTCTGAAGGTGGATAATAAGCCGGCGATCTTCGCCTATGGCCGACTGGTATATCAAGTGCCAGTGGCAGCATGGCCGGAGATCACTGAGGGAATTCGCGCGAAGGCCGGTGATTTTGCACTGATCGCCGAAGGTTATCAGGGCAGTTTCGTTTATCTGTTCGACGGGATTCATTCATACTCTCTGCAAGGTCTTCCCTTTGAACTGGAGAGAAATCTTACGCTGGCCAAACTTGAGGAACTTCGTGCCTGGGTTGCTCAATACTATCAGAAAGGTGTGGACCGTGCCCGGCAGCATGGCCGAATCAGTTGCGTCACCGTCATACCCGGTTCGGATCAAAGAAGGGCCTACAAATACGACTGGCAAACCGACCGTTTGGATGGACAGACTTATCGAACGTTGTGGGAGGAGGCGCTCAAAGCAAAGCCTGACTGGGTGATCATCACCTCCTGGAACGAATGGCCGGAAGGCACGGAAATCGAACCGAGTTTGGAGTTGGGAGATAAATACCTTCTGATCACGGCCGAATACTCGAAGCGCTTTCTCAACAGCGCTCCAGTGGTTGTGCCGCCTCCCGCAGCCGCGCTTCCAAGATTTGCTCCCGGAACAACGAAACCGGTGGATAAACTTCTGGCCGGTCGAAGCGTCGGGGTAATTATGCAGGATCACAGGAACGACTCGGAATTCTGGGCAGCGTATTGCGGCGCGACCCTGCAACGATTGACTTGGAAAGACCTGATTGACCCGAAATTTTTCAACGCGAGCAATTTCCCAGTCTTGGTTCACATCGGCAAGGAGCATTACACCAGCAGCGTGAAGGCGACGGATGATGTGACGCGGGCGTTGGTGCGCTATTTTCGCCAAGGCGGATTTCTGGTGAGTCTTCCAACCGGAACATGGCCGTTGCTTTACGACGACAGCCGCAAGAGCAAGCCCTACGCAATTACCGATACCCTAGCAATGGGCGTGGACAATGGTTTTGAGCAACCTCCAAACGTGTCGGACTTAAGCTTCCACGCAAAAACAAACGTCCTGTTTGGGTTGCGAGCTACTGCGGCTTTTCCCAGAACAGGTGATCTTCGATTTGTGCCCACGAGACGTACGCGAGTCCCCGCTACAGAAGTTTACACCCCGCTGGTGCAGTTGAAGGATAGCGCAGGCAACTGCCAGGGTGACGCTGTGTCGTACATCGAGCATCGCACGCCGTCTTTGTCTGGTGGCAAGAGTCTTTATGTTTGGATGCGGACGGCGGAATCGTTTGAACCGGACGTTTTCCTGCCCTCGCTGTATCAATTCGTTTCAACACGCCTGAAGCCGCTGCCTACGGACAAGCAATAGCTGGTCACTCCAACCCGCTCGCCTTGCGCGCACGCCTAAGAACTTCCGTCGCCTTCGCCCGCGCTTTAGCTGCGCCGTCAGCCAGAACCTTGTTCACGTAGTCCAAGTTCGCCACCAGTTCCGCGCGCTTCGTTCGCGCGGCGGCAAAGTGTTCCCAATAGACCTCGAACAGCTTTTTCTTCAGATCGCCGTAGCCCATGCCACCGGCGCGAAGCTTTTCCTCCCACTCCTTGCCGACGCCCGCATCAATCACCTTGAGCAACTGGATGGCGAGGTTTTGATCCGCGTCGGGCTTGGGTTCCGCCGGTGTGCGGCTGTCCATCTTGATGGCCATGACCTTTTTCCGGAGCGCCTTCTCGTCGCCGAAAATCTCGATGGTGTTGCCGTAGCTCTTGCTCATCTTCTCGCCGTCGAGGCCGGGAACTTTCGCGGTTTCGCCTTTGATCTGCGGTTCGGGGATGATGAACGTCTCGCCGTATTGCTCGTTGAACTTGATGGCGATGTCGCGCGTCATCTCAACGTGCTGCTTCTGGTCC
>JANPGI010000174.1:0-2769 GCA_031423875.1 Verrucomicrobiota bacterium
TCGAGCCAGTTCGCAAGCCTGATCCGACGCCAGTGCGCCAACCGGTGCGAGATGTCGAACCTGAGAAGGAGAAACCGACGCCACCCAACAACCGCGAATCTCTCGATCCAAAACCAGAGAAGCCAAAGCCGCATAAGGTGGAGGTGAACAAGAAGGTTGTCACGATTCCCAAAGACCGGCGCACGACGACGGCCAATTCATCCAACACGGATACAACAGCGCAAGAACAGAAAGATCGCGAGCGCGCTGCTGCCAACGCAAAACTTTTTGCCAATGCAGGGAAGCGCATCAGTTCCAATCTTGCTCCGAGCACTCAGGTGGATATGCCGGAAGGAATCGGCGGTGGCGGTGTGAGTTACGCGCCTTACGCCCAGATCGTCCGAAAGGTTTATACCGACGCGTGGCGCATTCCGGACGATGTCACGGACGATGAAGCTGTCGTCAAAGTCAGCGTTACCATTGCGCGGGACGGCTCAGTGAAATACTCAAGCATCATCAGCGAGTCCGGCAGCAAGCTGGTGGATCGTTCCATCCAGAACGCGCTGGATCGTGTTACCACCATTGGCGTGGCGTTTCCCGCCGGTGCAAAAGAATCTCAACGCACGTTCACCATCAGTTTCAGCCTCAAAGCCAAAAAATTACTCGGATGAAAAATAAATTTCTATTAGGTCAGACATCATTTTCACCAGCGAATCCGTGCGGGAGTCGGAACGCCGCGTTCACGCGGCAGCAGTGTGGCATGTCCGGGGGCTGCCGCCTGAAGGCGGCGTTCCGTTTTCTCATGATGTTTGTTTGCATCAGCCTTCCGGTGTTCGGTCAGGAGGAAATCAAGATTTCAGCGGAATATACTCCCGGGCGCGAGAAGCCCATTCCGCTTTCCATCAGTGGATTCAGCGGCGAAGCGGAGGAGGTCATCAAGTTCGATCTCACGGTGCAGGGTTTCACGTTCACTGCGTCTGAAGAGCCTCAATATCTCTTGAGCGGCAGTGCCGAGGGAAATCTCGTCGGTCGCGCGCAGGATCGCATCAATCGCACCTACGTGGTGAACAAAAGCTATTCTGGCGGCTCGACGCGGAAGCAGGCGCACGCGTTCGTGGATGATTTCCTCGCCGCACTCGGACGCAAGGGCATCGGTTCGACGAAGATCGCCTTTAAGAAAGACACCGGTGTGAACAGCGAAATTTGCATCGCGGACTTCGACGGTGGCGGTGTGCAAACCGTCACGTCGGACAACGCCATCGTCATCTCGCCCTCGTGGATTCCGGGACGATTGGGGCTTTGCTACACGTCGTATCGCAACGGTGCGCCGGACATTTATCAGCACGATCTTAGTTCAGGACGCCGCACGCCGGTGGCGCGTTATCCCGGATCGAATCTCAGTCCCGCAGTTTCGCCGGATGGCAAACGCGTGGCGATGATCCTCAGCCGTTCGGGTACGGTGGACTTGTACGTGGGCGACATTGACGGTGGAAATTTGAAACGGTTGACCAAATCACGCGAGGACGAGTCGTCGCCGTGTTGGTCTGCGGATGGACAATGGATTTGTTTCGCGGGCAAGAAGAACGAGCGCCGTTCGCTCTGGAAAGTTTCTGCCTCCGGTGGCGAGCCTGTGCGGATCGCCACGGGAGTCTCAAACCCATCTGAGCCGGATTGGTCGCCGGACGGCAAGTGGATCGTGTTCACGTCGCAGCGCGGTGGCGGATTTGACGTGTGCGTGGTCAAGTCGGACGGCGGTACGGCCACGGTGCTTGTGGAAGGCGAGGATCCGTCCTGGGCTCCGAACTCGCGCACGGTGGTGTATGCGCGGCGTTCGGGCAAAGGGAAGAACCTCTCTATGCTTGACGTGCCCACGAAACAAACCAAGACTGTTTCCCGGATTTCGGGAAAGAACTCACAACCCAGTTGGGCGAAATAAATCGCCTTCCCAAAAAACTCGAAGAAAATGAAAGCTACAAAAATTACAACACTGCTGGTCATTGCACTGGCATTCACAATGGTCGGCACTGGTTGCCAAAAGAGACCCGTAAGAGTCACAGACATCAGAAAAGGGCAGACGCAGGTGGGCGATGGCGGTTTGGCTGAAGGTGGTCGTATCTCCGAAATTCCGCCGGTTACTGGGGACACGGGTTTTGGGACCGAGCAGAAGCCAAAAGATTGGATTGCCGCCGGCGACTACAACGTGAACGATGGCGCATTGAAAGCTCACACCGTCCACTTCGATTACGACAGCTCCGTAATTAAGAGCAACGAAAAGGGCAACGTGCAAGCAGTAGCCGATTACCTCACCAGCAACGCCAGCGTTGGCCTCCGTATTGAGGGTCACTGTGACGAACGCGGCACGGAAGGTTACAACGACGCTCTCGGAGATCGCCGTGCTCTCGCGTTGCGCGATGCCGTTCTCGCTCTCGGTGTTTCCGCCGACCGCGTCATCACCCTAACCTTTGGCGAACGCAAGCCCGTGGCTCAAGGTCAGGACGAAGCGTCCTACCGCCAGAACCGCCGTGGCGAGTTCATGGTGTTGGAGCCGAAGTAAGTTGAAGGTCACTCGATTTGGCCGGGGAGTTTTGGCGCTTTACTCAGCCCTCTCCCCGGCCTAACTTTTGCGGGTAAGGTGAAAATTATGAACATCATGTTTGGAGCAATGCTTGGCGGCTGGGAAATCGTCCTGATTCTCGCCGTGGTCTTGATCTTGTTCGGTGCAAAAAAAATTCCCGAATTGGCCAAAGGTCTTGGCAGTGGCATCAAGGAATTCAAGAAAGCGACCCGCGA
>JANPGI010000175.1:0-3507 GCA_031423875.1 Verrucomicrobiota bacterium
AACTTCTCGCGGCGGGTGATCTTCTTTTTGGCGGCAAACTCGGCGTGCGTGAAACTGGTCTGATAGGTCATGCATCACAGACGAAAAAATCCACATCCTCCTTCAAAAAAGTCCGCGTGGATTAAATCAGCGTTTCCCTAGCTCGCATTTACGGCCGCTGGCATTGTCTGCGCCACGAATCCATCCGTCTCGTTCGCATGTGCCTAGCTCGCATTTACGGCCGCTGGCATTGAGCCTTGGTTATACACACCTTGGTTATACACAGTTGCGGACGATCTCTGCGCCCACTAGAGTTTCACCGTGAACGCGCTGACAAAACAGGAACAACTTGTCCTTTGCCTTGTGCTGGGGATGTTGCTCATGGGCTGGGCGGTCAAAACTTACCGCGCCGCGCATCCGTCCATGAAAATCGTCCGGCACGTTTGACTCTGAATTGATTTGCTATGCAGGAATTGACTTTTGAAAGCACTCTGGCACTCGTCCTCGCCAAAGATTCGCGCTATCAACGCGACGCCTATGTTTTCGTAAAGGACGCGCTTGATCACACGCAGAAGATCGTGGTGAAAGGAAACAAAGGTGAGATGCGCCATGTGACTGGGCAGGAATTATTGATCGGCATCCGCGATTATGCGTTAGCCCAATTCGGCCCTATGACCCAGATGGTCTTCGAGGAATGGGGCATCAAATGCTGTGAAGATTTTGGTGAGATTGTTTTCAACATGGTAGAGATCGGGCTGCTCGGCAAAACCGAGAAGGATAGTCGTGAAGATTTCATCGGTGGTTACCATTTTGACGACGCGTTCCGCAAACCGTTCCTGCCTTCAACCAAACTCGCTGCACCGGAAAAACCCGTCTCTTCGTAAATCTCTGGTCCCGCTCTGAATTTCTTGCTGACATCCGCGTCCGAATTCCTACATCGTCAACAACACTATGAAACGAATCGTCCAAACACTGGGCCTGCTTGTCCTGATTTCAACATTGGCTGGTTGCGTCGTGAGCATCGGCTCGCGCACACAACAGCCACCACCCGCGCCGACACCGCCCGCTGCCGCGCCGGTTGCGCCCCAAGTGACTGCTCCTGTCGCGACAAATCCGCCAGCGGTCATTGTGCCGCGAGAAAATCCCGCCATCATTCCTGTTTCACGCACTGGTGGTTCGACCAACCGTCAATCGCAAGTGTTGCAGCGCGCCAAAGACAATCCCGGCGCGTGCGACATTGCGTTCATCGGCGATTCCATCACGCAAGGTTGGGAAGGCAACGGCAAGAACGTGTGGACGAATTATTACGGCAACCGCAAGTGCCTGAACTTCGGCGTCGGTGGCGACAAAACTGAGCACGTCCTCTGGCGCTTTGAGAACGGTCAACTCGATGGAATCAAACCGAAAGCCGCCGTACTGATGATCGGCACGAACAACTCGAACAAGAATCGCGACGGCACGGAACAGTATTCCGAAGCGGAAATCCTTGAAGGCGTTCAGGCCATCGTGAAGCAGATACGCACGCGCCTGCCGGAAACAAAGCTGCTTGTCCTCGGCATTTTTCCTCGCGCCAAAACTTTTACGACACAGCGCGGCAAGATTCTTCAGATCAATCAGGCCCTCGCCAAAGTCGCCGATGGCAACATGATTCATTACATTGATTTCGGTTCGCAACTCATCGAAGCCGATGGCTCAATCTCCAAAGAAATTATGCCCGACGCGCTGCATCTTTCCGAAAAGGGCTACACCATTTGGGCTGAATCCATGGAGACCAAGCTCAAGGAATTGCTCGGAGAGAAATAGAATCTCCAAGCACCAACATCCAAGCTCCAGAGAAACTTCAAGCTCCAAACACCAAGCCACGCATGGCGGTGTTTGGAGTTTTTGATTTGGTGCTTCTCTGGAGCTTGGACGCTTCGCAAACGCACGCTCATTCCACACATGACCACTTTTCATCAGATGAGTGAAATGTGTGGATGACATCCGCCCGCCGCCTCGTTAGTCTCCGACCATGAGCAACACCACTTCGCAGCTCGATCAACTTAAACAATTCACCGTCGTCGTCGCCGACACTGGCGATTTCGCCACGCTCAAGCAATACGCGCCGCGCGACGCCACCACGAATCCCTCACTCATCCTCAAAGCCGCGCAGATGCCCGAATACGCGTGGCTCGTGGACAAAGCCATCACCGACGCTCGCAAATCCGGCGCGACTGGCAAGGCACTTTTGGGTCAGGTCATTGACGCGCTGCTCATCGCGTTCGGCGTGGAGATTTTGAAGATCGTTCCCGGTCGCGTCTCCACTGAGACCGATGCGAATCTTTCGTTTGATGCCGACGCGCTTATCGCCAAGGGGCGGCAGTTCATCAAACTTTACGATCAAGCTGGCATCCCACGCGAACGCATCCTCGTCAAGATCGCCAGCACATGGGAAGGCATCCGCGCGTGCGAAGTGCTCCAGAAGGAAGGCATCAACTGCAACCTCACCCTGCTCTTCTCGCTCGCCCAAGCTGTCGCCTGCGCCGAAGCCAAGGCCACACTCATCTCGCCGTTCGTCGGGCGCATCCTTGACTGGTATAAAAAATCTACCGGCAAAGATTACACCGCAGCCGAAGACCCCGGCGTCGTTTCGGTGAAAGAGATTTACGCATACTACAAAAAGTTCGGACACGAAACCGAAGTCATGGGCGCGAGCTTCCGCAACGTCGGCGAGATCACCGAACTCGCTGGCTGCGATCTCCTCACCATCAGCCCGCAACTGCTCGGCGAACTCAAGGCCAGCACCGCGCCTCTCGCCCGCAAACTCAGCCCTGAGATCGCTAAGCAAAGCAAGATCGAGAAACTTACCATCAACGAGAAAACATTCCGCTGGCTGGTCAACGAGAACCAGATGGCGACCGAGAAGACTGCCGAAGGCGTGCGCCAGTTCAATGCAGATGCAATGAAGCTAGATCAGTTTATCGCGGCGAAGTTGTGAGCCAAAACTGGTAGGGCGCGTTGTCCTCAACGCGCCGCTGGCTGGTACGGGAGCGTTCTGCTTTACCAAGGCTCGGCTCGCTGTGGACAGCGAAGCCCTACCTCAACAACGCCTCGGCGTGTTTCCTTGCCGCTTCGCTTTGGCCGCCGAGCATCCGGGCCAGTTCTGTGACGCGGGATTTTTTGTCCAGCAACTCGATCTCTGAAATCGTCCGGCCATCCTTCACCTGCTTGGTCACCACGTAATGCGCGTCCGCAGGCGCGGCCACTTGCGGCAGATGAGTGATGCACAACACCTGTCGCTTGGCAGCGATCTGTTTCATCTTCTCGCCGACAGCGTTTGCAGTCTCGCCGCCCACGTTCGCGTCCACTTCATCAAACACCAGCACGGGAATCTCGTCCTCCGCTGCAAGAACCGTCTTCAAGGCCAACATCACACGCGCCATCTCACCGGATGAAGCGATGGCACGAAGTGGTTTGGCAGGCTCACCGGGGTTGGGCGCGAACTGAAACTCAATGGTGTCGAAACCAGAGGAGTTAGGAGTTAGAAGT
>JANPGI010000176.1:0-3802 GCA_031423875.1 Verrucomicrobiota bacterium
AGATCGCGAAGCTGTGCCCGAGTGCCGGGAAATGTTGAACCATGAACGGCGCGCAATCATCCCACTGGCATTTCCTGAACTCCGGCCCGTGCGACGCCGCATTCAACATGGCGCTTGATGAGGCGCTGATGGAGTTTGCCCCGCAACTTGATCGGCCGGTGCTTCGCTTCTACGGCTGGACTCAGCCCGCCGCGAGCTTTGGTTACTTCCAACACTTCGCCGAGATCGAACGTACCACGCCGTTGCGACCACTGATCCGTCGTCCCACCGGTGGCGGGCTTGTACCGCACGATGCGGACTGGACTTACAGCCTCGCGTTTCCTGCCGGTCACGAATGGCATTTGTTGCGCGCAGAGGAAAGTTATCGGCGCGTTCACGAATGGATACACCGCGCCTTCACACGTCTGGGTGTTCAGACTGATCTCGCTCTGTGCTGTAAGAAAACTGCGCCCGGCCAATGCTTTGTCGGCTACGAGAAATCCGATCTGCTCTGGCACGGAAAGAAAATCGCCGGCGCGGCGCAACGTCGCAACAAGCTTGGCTTACTCATCCAAGGCTCAGTGCAACCGCCGCCGCTCTCACTGCAACGTAGCGCGTGGGAAGATGCCATGCGCCAAGCCGCTCCTGCCACCGCGAACTGGAACGAACTCATCGTTGCTGGAGACTTGCTCGAACTCACCAACAATCTGGTGGAAGAAAAATATTCCCAGTCGCTCTACAACCAGAAGCGTTGATTACTCTCCGCAGGAAAAAACTGCCCGTCCGACTTCAAACTGTTAGCATCACGCCATGCGAATTCTTGGTCTGGATCACGGAACGCGCCGCGTTGGCGTAGCGGTGAGCGATGAGTTGCACTTGATCGCCCAGCCGCTCGAATACATCGCGCCCGAACCGTTCGCAGATTTCTTGAAGCGATTAAAAGAGATTCTCGCCGAAAAGGAAGTTGGCCTCATCCTCATCGGAATGCCGCGCAACATGGACGGCAGCTACGGCCCCGCCGCGCTCAAGGTACAGGAATTCACGGCCGCATTAAAAGCTGCTGTGACTGTGCCGCTCAAGTTGTGGGACGAACGGCTGACCACCAAGCAGGCTCAAATGTATTTGATCCAAGGCGGCGTGCGACGTGACCAACGCAAGGAGAAGGTGGACAAGACGGCTGCTGCGATCCTCCTGCAAAGCTATCTCGACGGCCTGCACTAAACTTTCAACCACGAATGGACACCAATAAATACGATTGGGAAACGCCTTTGACACGGATTGCACGGATTAACACGGATTCAATCCGTGAAAATCTGTGCAATCCGTGTCTAAAACTTTTGCGCTCACTTGTGTCCGTTCGTGGTTAATCCCCAGGACCAAGATGCCTGTCTTCCACGATTGCCAACGTTGCACTGCCTGTTGCCGCTGGCCGGGACAAGTGCGGTTGTCAGCCGCAGAGGTGACTCGCATCGCAGAGTTTCTCCACCTCAGCGAGTACGATTTCATCCAGCAGCACGCGCACCTTCAACATGATCGGCGCGGGTTGGCGTTGCAGGAACAAGCCAGCGGGGCATGTGTTTTTCTCAAAGACAACCTCTGTGCCATCCAATCGGTGAAGCCGCAGCAGTGCCGCGACTTTCCCAATCTTTGGAAATATCCCGGTTCGGAGAAATACTGTCGCGCCACTCCGCGTGAGGTGAGCGAGGACGATTATGTGCGGCTTGTTTCCCGGGCCACGTTGCGCACTCCCGAATCCGTGCGCGAGATCATCCGGCGCGAGCACTGATTTTTACGGTTGCCTGACTCACGCTGTTCCACTACTCAGAGTGGAAAAATTCAACCCATGAAATTCGGCATCCACTCACTACTCTTCAGCGCGACGTTCGTTGAGAAAGACCTTCCGCTTCTCGACAAAGCAAAATCACTTGGCTTCGATGCTCTGGAAATCATCCCGTTCGATGCGGATAATTTCCCCGCAGCCAAGGTGAAACGCCGCGCCGCTGATCTGGGCCTCGAAATCTACACCGGCATCGGCCTGCCCGCGCACGCCAATCCGATCTCGCCCGAACCGAACATCCGTGCGGCGGCGTTGAATTATTCCAAGCGGCTCATTGAGCTGAGCGCAGAGTGCGGCTCGAAAGGTTACGGCGGCGTGACCTACGCAGGCTGGGGTTACCTCACCGGAAAAATGCGCACAGCCAGCGAATGGAACTGGGCGGTGGAACATTTTCGCACACTCGCTCAATACGCTGCGCGCATCGCGCCCGGCATGAATATCGCCGTCGAACCCGTCAACCGATTCGAATCGCACTTCATCAACATCGCAGCGGATGCCGTCGCGTTCTGCAAGGAAGTCGGCCAACCTAATGTGCGCGTGCATCTCGACTCATTTCATATGATCCGGGAGGAGGATGACTTTGTGGGCTCGGTGACAACATGCGGCCCGCTGCTTGGGTACATTCACGCCTGCGAAAATCAACGCGGCATCCCCGGACGCGGTCAGGTGCCGTGGCTCGATTTTTTCCGCGCTCTGAAGTCGGTGAATTACCAAGGCTGCGTCACTATTGAATCTTTCGACCCGAACATGCCGGAGATCGCACGGCTCTGTTGCATCTGGCGGCAACTCGCCGACTCGCCCGAACAGCTCGCCACCGAAGGATTAAAATACCTGAACGGTATCCGCGCACAGGTCGGATAGTCACCAAAACATTTTAGAGATCTGTAAGGGATAGCCGTTTTTTCGCAGACGCCTGATTCCGCAGGCGTCACCGCGCTCAACCTACCGATACTTTGTCCGTAAATTTTTTCAGCCGGGCGAAGGCGTCTTAAAAGCCATCGCGCAATCCGGGAACTGACAAATACAGCCTGCCTCTTGACATGCAACCGTATGGTTGCATAATGTACCGCGAGATGGATGCAGTGTTCAAAGCCTTGGCGGACGAAAGCCGGCGCGCGTTGCTCGACCAGTTGCACAAGAGCAACGGGCAGACGCTGGGCGAATTGTGCGAACACCTCGACATGACTCGGCAGGCGGTCACCAAGCATTTGCTACTGCTGGAGGACGCGAAACTGGTCGTCGTCATCTGGCGCGGGCGCGAGAAGCTGCATTATCTTAATCCAGTGCCGTTGCACGAGATCTCCGAGCGCTGGATTGGCAAATACGAACGCCATCGCCTTCAGGCGTTGAGTGATCTGAAAAAGGGTCTCGAAGAAAACAAAACCAAGAAAGAATGACACCATGGAAAAGCCAAAGTTAGTTTACACCACGTTCATCCGCTCCACGCCCAAGAAGACGTGGGACGCCATCTGCAAACCCGAATTCACCCGCCAGTATTGGGGCGAAATGACCAACGTCTCCGATTGGAAAAAGGGTTCGAAATGGGAACACCACAACCCGGAGCATGAAGTCTGGGTCACGGGCAAGGTGGTCGAAAGCATTCCCACCAAACGGCTGGTGCTGACGTGGGCCGACCCGGATGATCTCAAAGATAAATCCCGCGTCATGTTTGAGCTTGAGAAGGTCGAAGACATGGTCCGCCTCACCGTGACGCACGACAAGTTCACGACCGGCTCGACCATGGCGGGCAAAGTTTCCCAAGGTTGGCCGAAAGTGCTCTCCAGCCTGAAGACATTCCTCGAAACCGGGAAAGGTCTGAACATCTTCTGCAAGTAACGCGAGATGCGGAGCGCGGCTGTGCCCGCAGGGTCAGCCGCAGCGTGTGGAAAGTTCGCCGTGGAAAATCCCAAAGGGATTGTATCATTCAGCCCAGCGTTGCCGCGCAGCGGCAACGCTGGGTAACAGTTCTGATTCTGACAAAAAAAC
>JANPGI010000177.1:0-6137 GCA_031423875.1 Verrucomicrobiota bacterium
TTGGCAAGGCCTTTTTTTATATACAAAAAATGCTTTGGAACAAACATTCTATATAGGAATATTCTTAGCTGGCTTTGGAGTTAGCTTTATTAGTCACAAATTTATCTTTAAAAACTATACTCGGTTTTTGTTGGCTACTTATCTCTTTTATCTAGGACTATTCCACCTCTTAGCAAATGTTCCATCCGACTCCCCTCTTTTTCTAAACGTCACCTCTCGGTTTTGGCAACAACCCAATCACACGCGGCGTTCGCTCCGCTCTTGGCAATTGCCCCGTTACACGCCAAGCTCCCGCCATGTCGCAGCAGACGCAGACAATCCTCAATGCAGTCATCCCCATCTTTGCCGTCATGGGACTCGGCGTGGTCATCCGCAAACTCAACTGGCTCACGGAGGAGGCGGACAAGAGCTTGATGCGCGTTTGTGTGAACGTGCTGTTGCCGTGTCTCATCCTCGACAAATCCCTCGGCAACCCCGCGCTGTCGCAGCCGAGCAATCTGGTGCTGGCGCCGTTGATCGGATTCCTGCTGATCGGTGTGGGGATGTTGATCGCTTACGTGGCAAAACCGCTGCATGGATTAACTCAGGCGACTCAGCGACGCACGTTCGCGCTCGCCGTCGGAATGCACAACTACGGTTACATCCCGCTGCCGCTCGCGCTGTTGCTTTTCGATCAGGCCACGGCGGGCGTGTTGTTCCTGCACATCATCGGCGTGGAAATGGCGATGTGGACGCTGGGCGTGATGCTGTTATCCGGCGGCAGCCTCGGACGCGACTGGCGCAAACTCATCAACGCGCCGCTCATCGCCATCGTGCTGGAGGTCGTGCTCAATGCGCTTGGGTGGAACACGAGCGTGCCGCAAGTCGTCGGCACGGGCGTGCATTGGCTGGGTGGATGCGCGATTCCGTTGGCGCTGATCCTCATCGGCGCGATCATGGCGGATCACATCGGCGAGTTTCATTCCGCCAATGGCTGGCGCGTCATCTCGTCCGCGGTGCTGCTGCGCATCGGCCTGCTGCCGCTCGTCTTTTTGCTGGTGGCGAAGTTCATCCCGATGACGACGGAGCATCAACGCGTGCTGGTGCTGGAAGCCGCGATGCCGACAGCGGTGTTCCCCGTGGTGTTGGCAAAACTTTACAAAGGCGATCCCGCCACGGCCATGCGCGCCGTCCTCAGCACGGCGGTGGTATCGCTCGTGACGATTCCGCTGTGGATCAAGTTCGGGATGAAGTGGGTGGGGTTGTAATAGATAGTGAACAAAACTCACTACTTCTGGTTGTTCCGAATCCATTCAGCAACGTCATTTGGCATTCCTTGCCATGCTGATGGCGCTGGAGAAACTCCAACATAAATTTTGTCTGTATTATCCATCACTTGCCACAAATAGTCCCTCACCTGTACCACCGTATGTTCCGTCAGGACAAGATATGCAGAGCCGCCGAGACGAGCCCAAGACCCCAGCTTCTTAATTCTTTGAATGAGGGGTTCGTAATTTTTACCCGGCGTAGTTAGATCGTAAGAAATTATCAGGACCTTTTTCATTTGAGCCCTCCTGAAAGTTTGTGGATTGCGTCAGCGATCATTGTTATTAGCTTGATGCAATCTTCTGCATCTTTCTTTCGTATCGCGTTCTCGACAGGTGGATTTTGAGATAGGTCGTAATCTCCTTGATGAGCAATCGCGTGTCGCCGTTTTGTGAAGCGATTTAGATCGTCCTTCAAATTGTCCTCATTGATTGATTCGCCGACGGCTACGGCATGAAATACGTCATCAAAGCCTATAAGCTGTAAGCAGTCGGTAATGTTCTTAACGCCCTGAAACGCCCTTCGTTCGAAGTCTTGCCGAAATGCTTTATCTACTCTCGACAGCAAATCGTCTTTCCGTGCTGCTTCCAACAATTGGTCGTCTTTTAGAAACTTCTTTATTTCGCCAGCCAGTGGTGTTGGCAGTTCTCGATTTTTATCTGCAATGATGCAACGGACGCGCTCAAGGCAACAAGTGCGGACATAGGCGTCCAATGCAGATACCGAAAGGACGACCGCCGCGCGATGAGCGTCAGCTAAATAAGCTTCCGGTCTTGACTGATTTCCGTGTGCAGCTTGATGTATTTTGATCAAGTTTTTTGCACGAGCGATACACAACTTAAATACCGCGTAGGCATTTGCCGCTTCAGCCTGAACCTGTGGCAATCCAGTAAGCGGTGGCAAGGCTACTGGTTTTAATGGAGCTCCTGACGAGGCCGTTGTGTTCTGCTTTTTCATTTTCCATTTATGGGCGCAAACTTTTCGACGCTTCTGGTCACGAGCGTGCAGCTTGTAACAAATTTATCAAGCTCGAAGGCTGTGACCGATGCAGGAAGTGCTCGCTGCCGCCTGAAGGCGGCGTTCCGGGGGAGGTGCGGAACGCTGCGTTTACGCGGCAGTCCCCTCGCGCTGCCACGGCAGGCGTTCATACTCATCGCGGTAACGGGCGCTACTCCAACGCCAGGCTTTCCGTTCTGGGGTCAGCCTTGCTTTCACCGGGTTTGCTTCCGTGTATCGAATGGCTCGGTCCAGGTGGGCTTTGTCCCGGATCAGCGTGTCAAAATACTCTCGTTCCCAGAAGTGTCCGCGTCGCTTCAGCGCCAGATTCGCGGCTCGCGCACTTGCGCCCTTCCACTGATTCAACAGTTTCGAGAGCGGCAATTCCCAAACGTCCACCACCAGATGAACGTGATTTGGCATGATTGTCCACGCTTGAAGGCGGTACGCTTTGCCATCGTTCTCACGCAGTTTGTTTTCGACGAGTGACGCCACGCCTGCCCGGCGTAACCAACATTCGCCGTGCCCGCGATCCAGCCACGTTTCCAGTTTGCGACGGCGTTGCGATTCGTCCGGCTCGTTCAAGAAGCCTTCCCACTCGCGACGGCGTGTGACCGGAAAGGAATCATGCAGCATGAAGGTGACGAACTGGGTGACGTTGGGGGCGTCGAAGTGTGGCAAGTAACCGCGTTCGTGCCAGCCGAGAAAGGGAGTGCTGCCACCTGAAGGTGGCGTTCCCGGGCTGCCGGCTGAAGGTGGCGTTCCGGATGCGCTCGGAACGCCGCCTTCAGGCGGCAGCGTGCGTTCGGGGCGATGCCATTTGCGTTTGGCTTCGATCAACTTCCGCAGTCCAGGATTGTGTGGTGGTCCGGTGCGTTGGGATTGTGGCTCGGATTTCGGGTCGGCCATAAGCATGGGCTACGATGACTGAACGCCGCAGGCAAGTTCTAAAACTCATGGGCGTATCGGGCTGCTGCCGCCTGAAGGCGGCGTTCCTAGTGCTTCGCTTTCAACACTGCCGCCACCAAACCTTCCATCGTGTGGTGTTTTGCTTCGACGGCTGGTTTCAAGCCGAGGGCTTCGAGGGCTTTGGTGGTCTCGGGGCCGATGGAGGCGAGTTTGGTTTGCGGAAACTTTTTCAGCAATGCGGGCAGGTTGAAACGCGCGTGGAAATGTTCCACCGTCGAACCGCTGGTGAACGTGATCCAGTCCGCACCGGCTTCGAGAAGTTTTTCGCTGGCGGGCGTGGCTGCGGTGGATTCGGCCACGGTTTGATAGACGGGGATGTCGTCCACAATCGCGCCGAGTTCTTCGAGGGCTTTGGGCAGATCGGGATTCGCCTTTTCGGCGCGGAGCAGACAGATCTTCAGGTTCTCGATGGTCTCAAACTTGTCGAACTCCTTCGCGATCTTGGCGCCGAGGGCTTCGTCGGGCATCAGGTCCACTTGGAGATGCAGGTCGCGGAGTTTCGCGGCGGTGGCCGGGCCGACGGCGGCAATCTTCACGCCGCCGATGTCACGCAGGTCTTTGAACGCGCGGAAAAAGTATTCAAAGAACGAACTGACGCCGTTGACGCTGGTGAACACGAGCCAGTCGTAGGAATTTAATTCGAGCATCGCGTCTAGGAGGAACTGCGGTTGCGAGGGAATGGTGGTTTTGATGCAGGGAATTTCCAGCACGTCCGCGCCGAGTTCGGTGAACTGATGCGCGAGTTCGGCGGCTTGTTCGCGGGCGCGGGTGAGGACGATGCGCTGGCCGAAGAGCGGGCGTTGCTCGAACCAGTTGAGTTTCTTCCGCAGTTTCACGACATCGCCGATGATGGTGACGGTGGGCGGCGGCAATTTGGTTTTCGCGGCGAGTTCGCCGATGTCGGCAAGCGTGCCGGTGAGGGATTGCTGGCGACCGGTCGTGCCCCAACTGACCATCGCGACGGGTGTGGTCTTGGCCATGCCGTTGGCGACGAGGGTTTGCGCGATTTGACCGATGTGTTCCGTGCCCATCATCACAACTTTCGTGCCGGGATTTTTCGCTTCGGCAGCCCAGTTCACGGGGCAATCTTTGGCAGCGGGATCTTCGTGGCCGGTGAGGATGGTGAGTTGCGAGCAATGATCGCGATGCGTGAGCGGAATGCCGGCGTAGTTGGGCACGGCGGCAAACGCGGACACTCCGGGCACGACTTCGAAGGGAATTTTCGCATCGTGCAAGCGCTCGGCTTCCTCGCCGCCGCGACCGAACACGTAGGGGTCGCCGCCTTTGAGCCGCACGACGGTTTTGCCTTCGCGCGCTTTGGCGATGAGTTGTTCGATGACGTCGCCGCGATTGTCCTTCGCGTCTTTGGCGCGGCGTCCGCCGAAAAGGATTTCCGCCGTGGCAGGTGCGAGTCTGAGCAGGGAAAGGTTGACCAACGCGTCGTAAATGACGACGTCAGCGCGGCGGAGCAATTCCGCACCGCGCAACGTGAGGAGGCTGGCATCACCCGGACCTGCGCCAACGAGATAGACTGTGCCTGATTTATTCATCGGGCGCGGATGTTATCTGGCGGGAGTCCTCCGGGCAAAACAAAGTCACTGAGTATTGTGGAAATGAATTTCTTGTTCGCTAGGTGAGGCGAGTTTTTCCATCACGATGTCAGGATTTATTTCATCTTAGCCTTGACAGTCGGCCTGTTAAAAAGCGGAATAAGCCCCGAATTATCCCGGTCAGCTTGTTCAAGTGCTGTTATGTCAACGGCGAGGCGCGGGGAGTTCGGGTTCGGACATGAAAAAAATCAACGTTGCCATCGTCGGTCTTGGGTTCGGAGCGGAGTTCATCCCGCTCTGGCAGAAACATCCTCACGCGACCTGTTACGCCATTTGTCAGCGCGACCCCAAAAAGCTCAAAGCCATCGGTGACTATTTCGGCGTGCATGTGCGCTATGACGATTTCGCTGCGTTGCTCACAGATAAGAATGTTGACGTCATCCACATCAACTCGCCGATTCCCGATCACGCTTGGATGAGCATCGCCGCACTCAAGGCGGGCAAACACGTCGCCTGCACCGTGCCGATGGCGACGAATATCGCCGATTGCAAAAAAATCGTGGACCTCGTTAAGAAAACCGGGCTGACGTACATGATGATGGAGACGGTGGTGTATGCCCGCGAGTATTTGTTCATGAAGGAACTGCTCGATGATGGCAAGCTGGGCAAACTTCAGTTCGTTCAAGCGAGTCACCAGCAGGACATGGACGGATGGCCGAATTACTGGCCGGGTTTGCCGCCGATGTGGTATGCGACACATTGCGTGGGGCCGGTGGCGGGATTGATCGGCAAGTCGGCTGAATACGTGAGTTGTTTTGGATCGGGAACTGTTCGCAAGGAATTGCAAAAACATTACGGCTCACCGTTCGCTGTGGAGACGGCGCACATCAAGTTCGCCAAGACGGATGTCAGTGCCCGGATCATCCGCTCGCTGTTCGATACGGCGCGGCAGTATCGCGAGAGTATTGATGTGTATGGCGACAAAGCATCCGTCGAGTGGCCGCTGGTAGAGCATGAACCGCTGGTGATGCACACGGCGAAATTGCCTGAACCGAAAATCCCCAAAGCCGTCGCGTGCCCGGATTTCGCCAAGCGCCTTCCCAAGGGCATCGCCAAATACACGAAACAGGGCGTCTATGATTCGAGCAAGAAAACGCATCTGAGCTTCACGCAAGGCAGCGGACACGGCGGGAGCCATCCGCATCTCGTGCATGAATTCGCGATGGCGTTGGTGGAAAAACGCGAACCGTTTCCGAACGCAAAACAATCCGCCAACTGGACGTGCGTTGGCCTCTGCGCGCATCAATCCGCGCTCAA
>JANPGI010000178.1:0-5349 GCA_031423875.1 Verrucomicrobiota bacterium
ATGGAATCGTAGTGCGGCGGGATGGTGTAGCCAGCATAAGCGTGAGTGTCCACGCGCGTGCCGCGACCGCCGGGTTGGTAATACATCTCGATGCGACCGGGGCTGGGGCGAAATTCGTCGAAAGGGTCTTCCGCGTTGATGCGGCATTCGATGGCGTGGCCTTTGAACACAACATCGCTCTGCGACATCTTCAATTGCTCGCCAGACGCGATGAGTATTTGCATCCGTACGAGGTCAACGCCGGTGACTTCCTCGGTGATGGGATGTTCCACCTGGATGCGCTTGTTGACCTCTAGGAAGTAATAATTGCCCTTGTCGTCCACCACGAATTCCACCGTGCCTGCATTGGTGTAATGCGCGGCTTCGGCGATGCGGATGGCGGCTTTACCCATTTCTTTGCGAAGTTTGGGAAACTTATTTTCGATGAGCGGCGAAGGGGTTTCTTCGACCACCTTCTGATTGCGACGCTGCACAGAGCAATCGCGCTCGCCGAGATGGATGATGTTACCGCGATTGTCGCCAAGAATCTGGAATTCGATGTGATGCGGGTTCTCGATGAACTTCTCGATATAGACAGCGGAGTTGCCGAAAGCCTTGTCCGCTTCGGTGCGCGCGGTGTGATAGCCCTTCACCAGCGAAATATCATTGTGCGCCACGCGCATCCCGCGACCGCCACCGCCAGCGACGGCTTTGATCATCACGGGGTATCCGATTTTCTTGGCGACAACGAGGGCGTCCTTTTCGTTCTCAACGATGCCATCCGAACCGGGCGGCGTCGGCACGCCAGCTTTCTTGGCGAGGTTACGGCTGATGGCTTTGTCCTCAAGCGCATTCATGGCGCGGGAGCTTGGGCCAATGAAGCGGATGTTGCAGCTCTCGCAAACGTCGGCGAAGTGGGCGTTCTCGGAAAGGAAGCCGTAACCAGGATGAATCGCGTCCACGTCGGCGATTTCCGCCGCGCTGATGATGCGATCAATCCGCAGGTAACTTTCGTTGGAAGGGGATTTGCCGATGCAGATGGCTTCGTCGGCGATCTGCACGTGCATGGAGTTGGCGTCCGCCTCGGAATAGACCGCCACGGTGCGGATGTTCATTTCCTTGGCCGCGCGGATGATGCGGACGGCGATTTCACCACGGTTGGCTACGAGAATTTTCTCAAACATGCGGGGCTGGTGGTTGAGCGGGGTTGAATCCGCAGGCAACGGGGCTTCAGGTCGGGCGAATCTTGAACAACGGTTGGCCGAACTCGACGGGCTTCGCGCCTTCGACCAAAATCTGTGTGATCACGCCTTTGGCTTCGGCCTTGATCTCGTTCATGACTTTCATGGCTTCGATGATGCAAACCACGGTGTCCGGGTTCACTTCCGTGCCGATCTCAACATAGGCGGCGGCGTCGGGCGAGGGAGCGCGATAGAAAGTTCCAATCATTGGCGATTTGATGTCCACGTCGTTTGAAACGGCGACAGTGGGAGCGGCGGCTGGCGAAGAAGTACTCGTGGCGGTAAGTGAGGCAGGCATCGGGGCGTAAGCAATCATCTGTTGACCGCCGTCTTCGGATTGGATGACGTTTCCGCCCATTCCGCGCTTGAGACGAATCTTAAAATCCTGTTTTTCCAACTCAAACTCCGAAACGGAGTTCTTCTTCATCAGGTCAATGATGGCTTTAATGTCTTTGAGATCCACGGTTTCTAGTCGTTAAAGTTGTTATTCCGGCTTGAATCCCGGCGTTTTGTCGTTTGAACGAAAAAAGCAGAAGCCGAACTCCGACCCTGCTTACGTCACTACCTAGACTGGTGCGGAGCGTAGAGACTTGCTCCAAACCCGTCAAGACTTAATACCCTCAAGTGCCCGTACCATCACCGCGCGTGATACAGACTAAACGGCTAACTCAAACCTTTTGAGTGGACTCGGTAATGTTAATGGCTGCTTCGAGTCCAAGAATGTAGGAATTCGATCCAAACCCGGCGATCTGGCCGCGACAAACTCCAGCGATAAGCGACTTGTGACGAAATTCTTCCCGCGCATGGATGTTCGAGAGATGGATTTCGATGACGGGAACACCGGTCGCGGCAATCGTATCCCGGAGAGCAACGCTCGTGTGAGTGTAGGCCGCCGCATTTAGGACTATGACATCGAACGCACCTTTCGCGGTTTGAATCCAACTCACAAGTTCGCCTTCAAGATTCGTCTGGCGGAAATCAATGGTCGCGCCGCGAGTTGAGGCGTGCTTGCGAACCATCGCCTCGATATCCGCCAAGGTGGTTTTGCCATAAACTTGTGGCTCGCGCTGGCCGAGGAGGTTCAGATTTGGACCGTTGAGGAAGAGAATCTTCATCGCGACGACAGATTAGGGGCGGGCGCAGGGTGTTGTCGAATCGTTTCCCGAGTGCTGCCGAGCAACCAACCCGCTACCGCAAACGCCGTCCAAGCCAGCGACGGCACGTAAAGCGTAAATTCAAATGCTGATTGCACCGCCCAGGCCGCCAAACCCAACCAAACCCCGCACGCAACGGGAGTCCTCCGCCAATCCAGTCGCCGATACGTTACCCACAACATCCCGCCGACAAATGCGGCGTAGGTGATCAAGCCCAGAAACCCAGAGTCGGATGCCTGTTGCAAATAGTCATTGTGCGTGAGCCGCGCCATCTCGGACTCCGGTTTCTTCACGGCTTGATAGGCGATGGCAAACGTCCCCGGCCCGCTGCCGAAGACGGGTTTGCTCACGGCGGTCTGCCAAGCCGCGCGCCAATAATCAAACCGCGCCACCACACTCGTCGCCCCGCGCTCCATGTAAGCCTTGTTCTTCACGTAAAAACCCGCGCCGCCAGCCACCAACAAGACGACAACAAGCATCAGCTTCAATTGCTTTGAAAATTCTTGATGCAAGACGACCACCAAGCCGATCAATAACGCCAGCAACCAACCGCCCTTTGATCCCGACCAATACAAACACGCCGCCGCCCCCACACTCAACGCCCCGCACGAAAAACTTCGCGCTCCCGCCGTGAACCGCTCCTTTGCCTGCCAAATCCACGCCAGCAACGGCGGCAACAACATTAGCAAAGCCCCGGCAAATGCGTTCGGATAAAACACCGTCGAGAAGATACGATTGCTCTGCATCTTCTTGATGTATTCCGGCGGCACGTTCGGCAACGTCGGGTAGATATAGGTCCAGAAGTAGTCGCGCGTTTGCTGCAAACCGCCGAAGTGCTGATCAAACCCGACGTAGAGCATCCAACCGAACGCGATCCCCACTGGCCACAACACAAATGCGGCAACCCCATCTCGATTCAAGCAAAGCGCGCCGAGATAAAAGCAGACGGTGCAGACTACGAAGTGTGCCAACACGCCGTCGGATAGTTGCGAATCCACGCTTTGTGTTCCGGCAAGAAATTGCCACGCCAGCCAGACCGCAGGCATGAGCACCAGCCAGCGCGGCGTAAATTTTTTCCAGTGAACCGCAAATAATCCTGCCACAACCAGTAGCCCGACCATCGGATAAGCGATCCTCAGCGGCCAGGTGAACACCAGCCATTCGAGGCCGGTTGCCGGCGTGGCGACGAATTTGTCCATTACCGACGGCGTGGCGAATTTGAGCAACGCCAATCCGAGAAACGTGCCGAAGATCAGTGCGAAGATTTTCGCGGGCAGAGTCGCTAGAGCGTTTCCGGTTTGATTCGTCACCAGCGGAGTCAACTCAAGCCGCACCCAACTGGCAACCGATTTCCGCCATCACGTCAGATTTTAATCCACGGAATCACACGCACTCGCTCCAGTTCCACATAGTCTCTGAGCAACTCCAGATTCGTCCGGCTCGCGGCGTCGGGCTTCATTGGATTTACCAACACAACCCGCGCTCTTTGCCTCGCTCCCGGCGGCAACGCTTCCAACACAAGCCGCACCTGATTCACTGCGCCAAGCTTGTTGGAGCAAACGATGATTGGCATCGCGTTCAACGCCTTGATCAAATCACGCGAATCAAAACCTTCGCCCAGCGGACTCAGCAATCCGCCTGCACCTTCAACGACGACCACCTCAAATCGTTTTGCGATGCGTCGGATGTGTGCCACGACTTCGCGCAGCTTGACTCGCCTCTTTTCCTTCCGCGCGGCCAGCACCGGCGCGAGCGGCGCACGGAAAAACCACGGATTCACCTCGTCCAACGAAAGAACTTTCCCCGCCGCAGCATGCAACGTCCGCGCGTCCTCGCGACCGCCCGAGCAAAGCGGCTTGAGTGCGGCTACTTGAAACCCATTCTGCCGAAGATAAATAGTCGAGAGAGCCGCGAACACGGTCTTGCCCACGCCAGTGTCCGTGCCGGTGATGAAAAGAATCTGCGCGGATTTCATAAGGGAAAGACGACCGCGAACGGACACGAATGGACATGAAGCAAAATTTTGACACGGATTGCACGGATTGCACGGATTAACACGGATTCAATCCGTGAAAATCTGTGAAATCCGTGTCTAAAACATTCGTTTCTATTCGTGTTCATTCGTGGTTAAGCCTTACTGCGAGCGACCAAACTTCCGTTCCAGTTCTCGGTAATTCATCTCGATCAACGTCGGTCGCCCGTGCGGACAAGTGTAAGGCATCGAGCAGCGGCGCAGGTCTTCGACAAGATTTTCCAGCTCGCGTCCCGCCAGTGGGTCATTGGCTTTCACGGCATGACGACAAACGGTTTTCACGATCACATGTTCGCCCAGTCGCGCGGAGTTCACGTCTTGGCCAGCAGCTTTCAACTCATCCACGAGATCGAGCGCGAAGCGGCGTGCGTCTCCGACTTTCACGAATGGCGGCAGTGCATCGAGCAGGAAGGTTTGTTCGCCAAATTCGCTCAAGCCCACGCCGAGCCGCGTAAGTGCCTCGATCTGCCCGCGCATGAAATTCGCATCGCGCGGTGATAGCTCGATGGTTTCTGGCAGCAACAACTTCTGCGATGGCGCGAGTTCTTTGCGTTCCAATCGCTCGAGCATCTGCTCAAACAATATCCGCTCGTGCGCCGCGTGTTGATCCAGCAGCACGAGGCCACGATCCGATTCCAACACCACATAGAGGCGACCGATGACACCGACGAGACGGAGAGGGACGGCTAAAAGCGGGGAAGAAGATGGAAGATGGAGGATGGAAGATGGCGGCTTCGGACTTGCAATGGTTGGCGGTGAGAATGTGGGTTCAGCAGCCGCAGGTCGCGCTGGAGCAAAACCCATTTTTAGCGGTGGTTGCTCAGATGAATATGTCGGCAAGGCGACGCTTGCTGGAAATTGCGGCAACGACGGCGTGAACGTTTCCGGCGCGACATCTGTGGTCGTTCTAATTTCTTCAACCGTTCGCACAACGACAGCTTCC
>JANPGI010000179.1:0-3337 GCA_031423875.1 Verrucomicrobiota bacterium
TCCAGCGTGATGTATCCGGTGTCCGCACGGAGTGCAGAGACGTCCACCGCTTTTTCGTCTTCGGTGCCGACGACGACCGGCAACGTGTAAGATTTTCCGTCTAGTTCGAGTTTGGCGTGATTGCTCATGCGATTAAACCTGCTTCAAAGTTGAGTTCAGTCTGCGAGGAAGGAAAAACTTTGGCAAGGCGCGAAACACGCAGAGCGGAAGAAATCAGACACAGATTTCACTGATTATCACGAATGAGTGACGGCTGATTCCAATCTGTGCAAATCAGTGAAATCCGTGTCACGCCTTCTTCCCGCCGAACAACAGCCGCAAACTATTCATCACCACAATCACCGTGCTGCCTTCGTGGCCCACCACGCCCACGGGCAAGGGAATCTTCCCGATCAACGCGAACACCACCAGCACCGCCACCGTGCCGAGTGATACGAACAGATTCTGCCGAATGATCCGGCGCGCGCGCTGACTCAAACGATACGCCGCCAAAAAGTTTTCCAGCCGATCATGCATCAACACCACATCCGCCTGTTCCAACGCCGCATCCGAACCGCGCGCACCCATCGCCACGCCGACGTGCGCCACGGCGAGACTCGGCGCGTCGTTCACGCCGTCGCCAATCATCGCCACGCGATTTTTGCCTTCGCTCAACGCCTTGATCGCGGCGACTTTTTCCTCCGGTTTCAACTCAGCGCGCACTTCATCGAGATGCAATTCGCGTTTCAAATGCTCCGCCGTCGCGCGCCGGTCGCCGGTGAGCACAACCGTGCGCAATCCGCTGGCTTTCAACTCATCCACCACGCCCTGCGCCTGCGGACGTATATCGTCGCGCAGAATGATTCGTCCGAGCAATTCACCGCCGCTCAACCAGATTTCAGAAAAGCCCGCTTCGGTGGGCGACACTTGTGATACAGCTTGATCGCCGCGCACGGACGCGACCCATTCGCGGCGACCCAAACATATTTCGCCCCGGTCGTAACGCCCGCGCACGCCCTGCCCCGTCACCGATTCAAAATGCGCGAACTCCACCGGCGTCAATCCCGCCTGTTTGCCGTGCCTCGTTACCGCTCGCGCGAGCGGATGCGTCGAAAGGCGGTCGAGCGAGTAAGCCAGTTGTGCGATTTCGTTTTCGCGACCCGGCGGAAAACTCTCCACTTTTTCCACGCGCAATTCGCCCGTGGTCAACGTGCCCGTCTTGTCGAGTGCCACGACGGTCACGCCCGCGAGCTTCTCTACTGCTGCGCCGCCGCGAATCAGCACGCCGTGCCGTGCGCCCCACGCGATCGCCGCCAGCACCGCAGACGGAATGGACAACACCAGCGCACACGGCGACGCCACGACCAGCAACGTCATCGTCCGATAAAATGCGCTCTTGGTTTCGCCGGTGGAAGTGAACGGCGTCAGATCAAACGCCAGCCACCATACAAAAAACATTACCGCCGACAATGCCAGAGCGCCGTAAGTGTAGTAGGTGCTGAATTTGTCCGTGAACTGTTGCGACGGAGCTTTCTGTTGCTGCGCATCGCGGATGAGTTTGATGATTTTTTGCAACGAGCTTTCCGCAGCAGGACGCAACACGCTGACTTCCACCGCACCCCAGAGATTGATCGTGCCCGCCAACACCGAATCGCCGACGGCTTTCTCCACAGGCGTCGCTTCACCGGTCAGATTAGATTCATCTGCGGCTGTGCTGCCTTTCAACACTTCAGCATCCACGGCGAATTGTGAACCGGGCTTCACCAGCAAACGCATTCCGGTTTGGAGCAACTCGACTTTCACCTCGCTCTCATTGCCCTGCGCATCGAGAACCGTCGCTGTCTTCGGTGCTTCGCGGAAGAGCGAGCGGATTTCCTTTTGCGTACGCCCCAGTGCGTAATGCTCCAGCGCGCCCGACAGCGAGAAGAGAAACAATAACGTCGCGCCTTCGCCCCACGCGCCGATGCTCGCGCTGCCAGCGGCGACGGCGAGCATCAGGAAGTGGACGTCAATCGCGCGCTGGCGCAACCGCTCCCAGACTTCCTCGGCGGGAAACCATGCGCCCGCGATGTAACTCAGCACAAACATTGGCACGCGCCACGTCTCATTCACCGCGTAGGCCGCCAGCAAACCCAGCGCGCCGCACACGAACGCCAGCACGAGTTGCAACTTCCATTCATCCGCGTGGTCATGCCCGTGTTCGTCATCGGCGTGTTCAAGAAATTCCACGTCACGCTGCACAATTTTGGGGAAAGGCAGATCACGCCAACGCCAGAATTTCGGCGCAGTGGGACACGTCACCCGCGCAATGGTTGTCGCACCGTTATCGTGGCTGACGGTGAATTGATTTCGCTCCGGCTCACTCAAGGGTGTGGCGCAGTTCGCGCACGTTCCGCCGCTGACGAGCAACTGACACGCGTGGGTGCTGTCGGTCCGCTCCACTTCCTGCAACTTGGTATTGATACGCTCGCGCAAGCGCGCCTCATCCGTGCGCCCCAGCGTGGCGACGGAAATCTTCTTCTGCGCGGGATCAATCGTGACGGCTTCGAGCGTGGGTTCTTCGACGAGTACCGCAGCGACGGCGCGGGTCAAACACTTGCTGACCTCGGTATCGGCGACTGTATGGGATGGTCGGTTTGCGTTCATCACTTCCGACTCAGAGGTAACACGACACAACACAAGGCGCGACATGATTTTGTCCACCGGGCTGGGAGGCCCGCTCTACGTCAGCCAAGATGGCTGACGCTACCTTAGGGCAATCGTCCGCGATAAAATTTCGCAGGCGCGTTCGTCATCGGCTCAACGAATTGCAGAAGATTGCTCACGGGCGCATTGGTGATCACGGGAATCCAGCTTGAGAGGTTGGTGGACGTTTCAATCACGTAGTTGACGCCGTTCAATCCTTGCAACGCAAACTGGAACGCTCCGTTCGTGCGAGTGGGTGACACAAGATTGATCGGCGGCAGGCTCGTGATGATCGTGGAGATTTCGATGAACGAGATCTTGTTGTTCGCTGCTCCTGCTCCATTGCTCACGGTCAGTCGTCCATCGTTCACGGTCACGATGCCATAGCCTTCGACCCACCGCGCTGTCGTCGTCTGCGCGCCGCTCACGATCAATACACCCTCGGCATTGAGCTGGAAGTTGCCGTCAATAAAGTCCGCATCGCCAGAAACGATCCGCACCTGATACGTGCCGTTTGGGATGGCGATCTCCCACGTCGTGCCGCCAGCGGGCTTTTGAAGATGGTTGAACGTGGCGTAACGGACATCGTAGGAATTCGCCGAGTTGCGTTGGCGCGCATTGACTGTGTTGTCCACGTCCCAGCCGTAACTGAAACCATTCCCACGATTGGCGA
>JANPGI010000180.1:0-18252 GCA_031423875.1 Verrucomicrobiota bacterium
AACCTTCTTGCCATCCAGCGTGACGATCTGCGCCTCCACCGAATCCGCATCCGTCACACCGTTGAGAAACACATCCATTGCAAACGCCCCGTCCGCCCGCGCATCAATCGCCACGCGCTCGATGAATTGTTGCGGCTCGGCTTCCAGATACACGGGCCGGAAGATTCCGCCGAACACCCAGTAATCCGCCAGCCGCTCCGCCTTGTTCACCGATTCATTTGCCGAGTGCTTCGCGACCGTCACCTCCAGCTTGTTCTCCGCGCCGAGCTTCAATTTGTCCGTCACCTCATACTTGAACCGATAAAACCCGCCCTGATGCGTCGGCCCGACCGACTCGCCGTTCAACTTCGCACTCGTGTCCGTCATCGCACCTTCGAACACGAGAAACACGCGCTGATCCTTCCACTTCTTCGGCGCGGTGAAACTCTTCTCGTAAAGACCGCATTCAGTAATGGAGTTGGAATAATCCTTCTTGTAGGTCAGATGCCCGAAGCCCTTCACATCCCAATTCGACGGCACGGGAATGTTCGTCCAGAAACCGGAAAGTGCCCCGGTCGTACACATGAAACGCCACGGGATTGCGTCGTCTTTGCCGTGGCCAGAAAGATAGACGCGCTTTGTTTCCTGTGCCCCAGCCTTGCAGATACAAATCAGCATCAGCGCGAACAGGATTGTCAGTTTGCGAATCATTGCGTGAGTCATCCGGGCAATTTTACCGGGGTGAATTGCACAAGGCGAACTTGTTTTCGCATTGAGCAGGCCGCTGAACAAACCTACGATGCGCTCATCCGTGGAACGCATTCAGGCAACCTATCTCATTGAAACGCCACTCGCCGTCGAGCGGGCCGCCGCGACTCTCGCGGGCGAACAATCCTCCGGCACCTTCGTCGCCGTGCCGGGCGAGACAGAGGAACTCAAACAACGCTTCGCCGCCCGTGTCGAAAAAATCACGCCGCTCGAAACCGTCACCACGCCCAGCCTGCCCGGTGCAAAGTCAGCCTCCGGAAAATTTCAGCGCGCGGAAGTCGTCGTCTCTTGGTCCATCGAAAACATGGGCTACAACCTGCCCACGCTCGTCTCCACGATTCAGGGCAACCTTTACGAGATCACCGCGTTCACAGGGCTGAAGTTGATGGACATCGAGTTGCCTTCATCCTTCGCGCAGCACTTTCGTGGACCAAAGTTTGGCGTGGAGGGAACGCGGCGGTTTGTTTTTGGATCACAAAACACTCGCAGCCCCCTCACCCTGTCCCTCTCCCCTTCTGAAGGGGAGAGGGTGGCCGATAGGCCAGGTGAGGGGCAATCGCGCCCGCTCATCGGCACGATCATCAAGCCCAGCATCGGCATGTCGCCGCAACAGACGGCGGACTTGGTGAAAGTTCTCTGCGAAGCCGGAATTGATTTCATCAAGGACGACGAGTTGATGGCGAACCCACCGCACTCGCCGTTCGACGAACGCGTGGACGCCATCATGCGCGTCATCAACGCCCACGCCGATCGCACGGGCAAGAAGGTGATGTATGCCTTCAACGTCAGCGATGAACTCGACGCGATGCAACGGCACTATGACAAGATCGTCAAGTCCGGCGGCACATGCGCCATGATTTCCATCAACAGCGTCGGACTGAGCGGCGCGAAGAAGATTTGCGACATCGGCGCGCTGGCGATTCACGGTCATCGCAATGGCTGGGGCATGTTGAACCGGCATCCGCTGCTCGGCATTGAGTTTCCCGCGTATCAAAAACTCTGGCGACTCGCGGGCGTGGATCAGCTCCACGTCAACGGCATCGCAAACAAGTTTTGGGAAAGCGATGATTCGGTGGTGCGCTCAATGGAAGCCTGCGCCAAACCGCTATTCCAAGAACCCCTCACCCCGTCCCTCTCCCCATCGGATGGGGAGAGGGTGGCCGAAGGCCGGGAGAGGGGAAGCTTCACGATTCTGCCCGTCGTCTCCTCCGGCCAATGGGGCGGTCAAGCGTGCGAAACGTATCGTCGCACCAAGACCGTGGACCTGCTCTACATGGCGGGCGGCGGCATCATGGCACATCCCGACGGCCCTGCCGCTGGCGTGCGCTCGCTGCAGAAATGGTGGGAAGCGGCAGTGGAGGGTCTCACGCTGGAACAAGCGGCAGCGAAGTATCCCGAGTTGAAAAAGTCAGTGGAGAAATTTGGGAAGAAATGAAACATCCAACATCCAACATCCAACGCCCAACATCCAACGAACGGCGCGCGTGTTGCACCTTGGATGTTGAATGTTCGATGTTGGATGTTGGATGTTTTCCCACCGTTACATGAGCAAGCTCCTCCTCACCTTCTACGGCGACGACTTCACCGGCTCGACGGATGCGCTGGAGCAACTCACGCTGGCGGGCATCCGCACCGCGCTGTTCATTGCGCCGCCGACACCCGCTCAGTTGAAAAAGTTTCCCAGCCTGCAAGCCATCGGCGTCGCGGGTAGAACCCGTTCGCTCGCGCCGGATGCGATGGAACGCGAACTCAAACCCGCGTTGCTCGCGCTCAAGAAACTCGGCGCGCGACACGTTCACTACAAGGTCTGCTCCACGTTTGATTCGTCGCACACCATCGGCAGCATCGGGCGCGTGATGGATGTGGCCGCGAAGATTTTTCCTGCGGCGTTCATTCCGTTGCTCGTGGCTGCGCCCGCGCTCGGACGTTACACGATTTTCGGTCAGCACTTCGCGCGCTATGGGATTGGCAGCGCGGGGGCGATTCACCGGCTGGACCGGCATCCGTCCATCAGCAAACATCCGATCACGCCAATGACAGAGGCGGATTTACGTTTGCATCTGGCAAAGCAAACCAAGAAGCGCGTGGCGTTGTTTGATATTTTGAAAGTGGCGTTACCGGTCGTCGAAGCCCGCGCCGCGCTCAAGCAACTTCTGGCGGACAAGCCGGACGCGGTGTTGTTCGATGCGCTCACTGTTGAACATCTCGCGGTGATCGGTGGATTGATTGACGGTTGCGCGAGCGCGAACCGACCTTTGTTCTCCGTCGGCTCGTCGGGGATTGAAAACGCGTTGGCGAAGTTTTGGTCTGTAGGCAACGACGTGAGGAGTCGTCCCCAAAAGATTCGCGCAGGACGATTCGTTACCTCGTCGCCTACAACTCTTCTCATCGGTTCGGGCAGTTGTTCGTCGGTGACGAGTGGGCAGATTGCTTGGGCGTTGAAGCATGGGTTTGCGGAAGTGGCGTTGGACGTTTGTGCGTTTGCGGACACAAAAACTTCTGCGAAAGAAATCAAACGCGCGTCAGACGTTGCGGCGGCGTGGCTCGGCGCCGGGCGCAGCGTTATCGTTCACTCGACTAAAACTGGCGCGGACAAACACATCGCGGCGAAGTTGCGGGGCGACACCGCAAACATTCTCGGCACGGCGTTGGGAAAAGTTCTGCTCGGTGCGGTGGAACAAAGCGGCGTTCTCCGCGTGTGCATCGCGGGTGGTGACACGTCCAGCTACGCGGCGCGGGCGATGGGAATTGTGGCGTTGGAGATGATCGCGCCGCTGACGCCGGGCGCGCCGTTGTGCCAGGCGCACGCGCCCGGTTCGCCCGCCGATGGACGCGAAGTGGTGTTCAAGGGTGGCCAGGTAGGCGCGGAAGATTATTTCGGAGTGGTGAAACGCGGCTGTAGCGGCGCTCTGTGAGCGCCGACCTTCAGCCATGACGGCGGTCACAGACCGCCGCTACAAGATTTATGAAACGCAAAAAACTCGGATTGGTTCACACGTCGGCCACGCTCGTGCCGGTGTTCGCGGCGCTTTGCAAAGAGAAACTGCCGAACGTGGATGTGTTCAACATCGCGGATGATTCGCTGGTAAAAGGCATTCGCGAAGCGGGCAGTCTCACGGCGACGATTGCGCGGCGCGTGGCGGGCTATCTCGAATCCGCCGAGATGGCGGGCGCGGATTACATCATGGTCACTTGCTCGTCCATCGGGCCGGCGGTGGAGGCGGGCGCGAAGTTGATGGGCGTGCCGGTGCTGCGCGTGGATCAACCGATGGCGGACAAGGCCGTGGCCATAGGCAAACGCATCGGCGTGATCGCGACGCTTTCGACGACGCTGGAGCCGACGGCGGATTTGATTCAACGCAGCGCGGTGATTGCCGGAAAGCAGATTGAACTCACGTCACGACTTGTGGAAGGCGCGTTCGAGGCATTGATGAGCGGCGACGGCGCGACACATGACGCGAAGGTGGCGGCGGCGTTGAAGGAGTTGGCGCAGCAGGTGGATGTAATCGTGCTGGCGCAGGCTTCGATGGCGCGTGTGGTGGATACGCTCGCGGCAGCGGACAAGCGCGTGCCGATTCTGGCGAGTCCGGGCATCGCGGTGGATTATCTGGCGACAGTGCTGTGATGAGCAGAAACATTCAACAACCAACATTCAACATCGAACGCCGAGGTGAACCGCGCGTTCCACGCTTGGATGTTGGGCGTTGAATGTTGAATGTTTCCCCAACTCATATGAATTCATTTTGGCAACCTCTTGCAGTCCTTCTCGCCGTGGCGCTCGCCATCGGCCTGCGGTTCACCAAAAACTTTCGCGGCTACCAGTTCACGGCGTGGATCATCGTGGCGGTGGTGGCGGGGATGATTTATCCGCAGGCGTTCTTGAAGTGGGGCGACTTCAACCTGCGGGACAAATGGGTGGTGTTGTTCATCGTGCAAGCGGTGATGTTCGGCATGGGCACGCAGATGAAACTCGACGACTTCAAAGGCGTGGCGAAGATGCCGTGGGCTGTCGCGATCGGTGTGTTCGGACAATTCACCATCATGCCGCTGGTGGGTTGGGGGCTGACAAAGGTGTTTCATTTCGAGCCGGAGATCGCGGCGGGAGTCATTCTCATCGGCTCGTGCTCGGCGGGCTTGGCGTCGAACGTCATGGCCTACATCGCAAAAGCGAATCTCGCGCTTTCCATCACGATGACTTCTGTGACCACCGTGCTCGCGCCTATCCTGACGCCGATGTGGATGAAGATTCTCGCGGGCGAGTTGGTAGAAGTGAATCCGTTCCACATGATGATGGAGATCATCAAGATGGTGATCGTGCCGATTGGCGCGGCATTGCTGCATGACTATCTGACGTTCGCGAAGCCGCGTGGAAGGCGCACCGTTTACGGGACGGCAATCGTCGGCGCGATGTGGCTGGCGTTCATTGCGTTCGGAGGGTGGAATTGGTTCAAGGGAAATGTCACGGCGGAGGTGTTGCCGTGGCTCGGCGTCATCGGGTTTGTTTTTGCCGCCGTGGTCGCGGGAGTCATTTATCATCACGCGACCAAGTTGCTCCCGCTGTTGCCCAAGCTCATGCCCATCGCTTCGATGTTCGGTATTGTTTATTTCACGACGGTGACGACGGCAGCGGGGCGGGACAATTTGTTGAACGTGGGCGGGCTGTTGTTCGTTGCGGCGGCGTTGCACAACACTTTCGGCTACGTCTTCGCCTACTGGCTGGCGCGGTTGTGCAAGCTGGACATCGCGTCGTGTCGCACGGTGGCGTTTGAAGTGGGCTTGCAGAACGGCGGCATGGCGTCGGGCATCGCGGGATCGCTCGGCAAACTCGGCACGATGGGGTTGGCGGCGGCGATCTTCAGTCCGTGGATGAACATCAGCGGATCAATCTTGGCGAACTACTGGAGGAAGCGCGCAGAAAAAGAACCTCCTACAACAGTCGGGTAAATCGGCGACAGCCCGTGCCGTCCAACAACGTCGGTTTTATAATGCACATGAAATATAAACTTCTTCTCTTGTCGTTGTCCGTGTCGTTTGGCGCGGTGTTAATCGCAACGGCTTCCGAACCACTACAACTCTGGTATCGCCAGCCCGCAAAAGAGTGGGTCGAAGCGCTGCCCGTCGGCAATGGGCGCGTCGGTGCCATGGTGTTTGGCGGCATCACGGACGAGCGAATTCAATTCAACGAACACACGCTGTGGATTGGCGAGCCGCGCGATTACTCGCATCCGGGCGCGTCGAATCATCTCGCTGCCGTCCGGCAGTTGCTTTTCGACGGCAAGCAAAAGGAGGCGGACTCGCTCGCTATGAAGGAGTTCATGAGCGTGCCGCTGAAACAGATGCCGTATCAGCCGTTCGCAGATTTGCGACTGCTGTTGCCCGACCACACCAACGTGATCGAGTATCGGCGCGAGTTGAATCTCGACGAGGCTGTGGCCCGCACGAGCTATCGGATCGGCGTGGTTCGCCATGAACGGGAAACTTTTGCCAGCGCGCCGGATCAGGTGTTGGTGACGCGCATTGCCGCCGATGTGAAAGGACAGGTTTCCTTCGAGGTCGCATTCGATTGTCCGCACTGGAGCACAGTTGTGGCGGCGAACAACGAAATTGTTCTCACCGGCAAGCTGCCCGATAGCTACAACGGTCAGCACGTTGAAAACCCGTTGCGTTTTGAAGCACGCCTAGTGGTTCGTGCGGAAGGGGGAAAAGTGGTTTGCCGTGATGGGCGCATCAAAGTGACGGCAGCGAATGCAGTGACATTGATTCTGGCCGCTGCGACGAGCTTCAAGAATTTCCACGATGTGAGCGGCGATCCGGCGCGAGTCACCGCACAAATCCTAGCTGAGGTTAAGAAAAAGAAATGGGAACATCTGCGCGCGGCGCATGTGGCCGATCATCGGAGTTTGTTCCAGCGCGTCGCGCTCGATCTCGGAGCAAGCGTTAACGCAAACCTGCCGACCGACGAACGATTGCGCCGCGCCCCACAGTCGAACGATCCTGGACTTGCAGCGTTGGTGTTTCAATATGGCCGCTACCTGTTGATCGCGAGCAGCCGCGCTGGCGGGCAACCGGCGAATTTGCAAGGCATCTGGAACGAAAGCATCAAGCCGCCGTGGGACAGCAAATACACCTGCAACATCAACACGGAGATGAATTATTGGCCCGCCGAGGTTGCGAACCTGGCGGAATGTCACGAGCCGTTGTTTGATGCGCTGGATGAGTTGATGATTTCGGGACGGCGCACGGCGCGGAATCATTACAACGCGCGCGGCTGGGTGTTGCATCACAACTTCGATCTCTGGCGCGGCACGGCTCCGATCAATGCGGCGAATCACGGCATCTGGGTGACGGGCGGCGCGTGGTTGTGTCAGCACTTGTGGTGGCATTATGAATTTGGTGGCGACAAAGCATTCCTCGCGAAGGCGTATCCGGTGATGAAAGAGGCGGCGTTGTTCTTCACGGATTTTCTCATCGAAGATCCGCGCAACGAAAAGCGTTGGCTCATCAGCACGCCGAGCAATTCACCCGAGCAAGGCGGCCTTGTCGCCGGGCCGACGATGGATCATCAGATCATCCGCGACCTGTTCAGCAATGTCATTGAAGCTTCGACCATTCTTGGAACGGACGCGGAGTTGCGCGCGAAGTTGACGGCGATGCGCGAGAGGATTCAACCCAATCAAATCGGCAAGCACGGACAGTTGCAGGAATGGATCGAGGACAAGGACGAACCGAAGAACAAGCACCGTCACGTCTCGCATCTGTGGGGCATTTATCCCGGCCAGGACATCACTTGGCAGAACACAAACTTCTTCAATGCCGCGCGGCAGTCGCTGCTGTATCGCGGCGACGAAGCGACCGGCTGGAGCATGGGTTGGAAAATAAATCTCTGGGCGCGCTTTCTTGATGGCGATCATACGCTGATCATTTTGAAAAACCTGCTCAAGCCCGTGAAAGGCCAGAATGTTTCGACGACCGGCGGTGGACTGTATCCAAACCTGTTCGACGCGCATCCGCCGTTCCAGATTGATGGAAACTTCGGCGCGACGGCGGGCATCGCGGAGATGTTGTTGCAAAGTCATGTCCGCGACGCGCAGGGAAATTACGTGCTGCATCTGCTACCGGCGTTGCCGAAAGCGTGGCCGGACGGGAGCGTTAAAGGGTTGCGCGCGCGGGGCGGTTGCGAAGTGGATATCGCCTGGAAAAATGGACGACCGACTTCGTTTTCCATCCGAAGCAACGTGCAAAAGACCTGCCGCGTAATGTTCGGAGGCAAGACTTACGAGTTTGATCTCGCCACCAAAACACTGCGCCAGAATCCCTGATACTAACCACCCCAATCAGCGCGGGGAGAAGAAGTCCCTATCACCAGCGAGCCCCGCGAATGGCAAAGAGAGTTGAGACGAGCGCAGTCCCGATGCAGAGCGCGAGTGACGACCAGAGTTGATTCAGAGCCGCGCCTGTTCCAAACAAGGCGAGCAACAAGACCCACACGATCAGCGGATGAAAGTCCGGCGGGAGTTTTCGTGAGCGCGAGTGTTTGTTGATCATCGCTGGCGTCGCGAAGGCGAGTGTGAGGATCGCTACCAATGCCCAGCCCAGAGAATTGATCAGTGGCATTCCATTCCACGTCCACGGAAATTTTGTGGGCAACCAAACCCAGTAACCGTTGACGCGTGTGGCGAAAGGTTCGAGCGCAAGATCGAACAATACGACGAGCGCGGCGGCCAAGCCGATGACCCAGAAGCCGTAGTTCTTGATTTTGCGCCACGGCTTGAGGATGAGCCGGGCGACGCCGCGCGCGTTGAGCAAGACGATGATCCAGACAGCGGGCATGGGCCAGGCGAGCGTGCTGAAAAACATCGGGCCTGCACTATTCGAATAAGCGAACGGCCCAAAAGGAATTCCCGTGATCACACCGACGGCGTGGGCAAATCCGCCCGCCACGGCGATGATCGTTGCTGCGAGCATGACGTTTTGTCCCGCCAACTGGCGCGACATGGAGGTGAGCGTGGCAAACCCAGTGGCGATGACCAACAACGCGGCTGGCCAGCCCGATTTCCCAAATGCGGTGGAGCGCAGAAACATTTGTGCAAATACGGCAATCAAACACAGCAACGCAATAAACGATGCGGAGCGGGCGAACCAATCGAACAACGTGGCCGACGGGCGCGAGGCACTCTTGCGTCTGGATATGATGTCGGAACTCATTTCAGTGGAGGCCGAAGCTAAACACTTTTTTTACGAAGCGAAGCTGAAAAGTGGACACGGAGTGCGGTGGGGTAGCAGGCAGAGTGGTTCGCCCATTTGGATTTACGAATGAATTCGAGGACGAGGAAGAGGACGAGAGCGAGGATGAGCCGGGTGTTGGCTTGGCATTGAAACTGTTCACTCACGATTCACTACGATGAATGAATCTATGAATCTGGATGACACGATGCAGGAAGTACGCGCTTGCGCGACTCGAATGAACGCCGAATACGGTGCCACGGTTTTCGACGAATGGGTGGTGGTGTCACTCCAACGTCCTCAAGCGCGCGTGCTCGCCTACTCTGGCCCGCGCGGGCAGGAATTTCGCCAGAACTTTTCGCGCGACCTTGGCACACTGAAAAGTGCGCTGCTCACCGGCGGTCATCAGGTGGGCGATTTTGAATTCGCGCGCCACGCCACCGGGACATGCTTCGAGGGCTTCATGGCTCTGGGCAACGAAACGTATCTGATCTGCAACAACACGAAGTCCTCGATGAATGAGATCGCTCAGAACCCGCGTTGGTTGAGCGCGCAAGTGCCGTTCGCTGACTTGGGCGAAAAGATGTGCGCGCGTCAGGTGATGGTAGAGGCGTGATTTTTCAGGCTGTCCGGGAGGGACGCTTCCTGAGCCAATCTTCAAGCGGAAAAAACTGAGATGAACTCTCAGTGCCTCACCACCTCCTCGCGGAGTGTGACTGGAGTCGCCGCCAAACGGCGAGGAATTCAAGCTTTAGCTGTGCCCAACAATCCTGCCACGCTCCAACACGCTAAAGCGTGATCTCCAACAAAACTGCGGAAGTTTCAGTCACACGGGTGTGATTAAAGTCGGGTGAGTCTAAGGAACGCCGCCTTCAGCAGCGTGTGGCCGGTCGCTCCTTCTGCCGCCTAAAGGCGGCGTTCCTGTATCTTCACAGTCCCTTTCACCCTCACCCGTCTTTAATCACCCCAGTCCACACCCTTTCTTGTGTTCCGCGTTGTCATCGGCCTCTGCCGTCCGTAGTCTGGCGGCGCGCTCAACGCATGACGCCGACACAACAACACGCCACTCTCGCCGCCGCGAATTGTGAGGTCGCCTTTGACCGACTCACGCGTCATCTCTTTGCCACAGACGCATCGCATTATCAGATCGAGCCGATGGCCGTGGCGTTCCCGCGTGATTCCAAGCAAGCAAGTGCCATCATCCAGGCCGCTGCGCAGGCGGGCGTCTCTGTCATTCCGCGCGGGGCTGGAACGGGACTCGTCGGTGGTGCCATCGGCGAAGGCGTGGTCATAGATTTCTCGCGTTACACAAGACTCATCACAGATTTCGATGCGGAGAAACGCACGGTGCGCGTCGGCGCGGGCGTGGTGTTGGATCAGTTGAACAGTTTTCTCAGGCCGGAAGGTTTCATGTTCGGTCCGGATGTGGCCACGAGTTCACGCGCGACGTTGGGCGGGATGATCGCGAATAATTCTTCTGGCGCGCGGACGGCGATATTCGGCACAACAGCAGATCACATTCTGGAATTGGAAGTCGTGCTGGCAGACGGGCGCGTCTTACAGGTTGGACCGGAGCGCAGCACGTTGGCGGTGCAACGCGAGTTGCTGGAGAACATGACGATGTTCAACGAACTCCAGATCAAGGAGCGATTCCCCGAAGGCTTATTGAAACGCTGGCCGGGTTACGGGTTGGAACGCGTGGCTCGTCAGCCGAACAATCTCATCAACGTCCTCGCCGGAAGTGAGGGCACGCTGGCGGCGATTCTTTCCGCGACCATCAAGATCGTCCCCACGCCGGATGAGATCGGGTTGGGATTGATCTTCTTCGATTCTGCGGCGGAAGCGATGCAGGCCACGGTGGAGCTTGAGGATTTGAAACCGTCCGCCGTGGAATTTCTTGATCGCATGTTACTGGATCAAACGCGCGGACAAAGGGAATTTCAGGCTGCGCGAGATTTGTTGGAGCTGGATACACGCCCGGCTGTGGGGGTGTTGGCTGTGGAGTTTCACGGGCATGTGGAAGAACGGTTGGCGGCGATGGAGAAACGTCATCTCGGCACGCGCAAAAAAATCATGCAGACGATGGCGGACATCAATCACGTCTGGGCATTACGCAAGCAGGGGCTTTCGTTGCTGACGAGTTGCAAGGGTTCGGCCAAGCCGGTGACGTGCATCGAGGACGCAGCAGTGCGTCCGAAGGATTTACCTGCTTACTACAATGGGCTTTCCGAATTGTTGCATGACGCCGGGATCGAGGCGTCGTTCTACGGTCACGCAGCTTCCGGGTTGTTGCATGTGAGGCCGGTGCTGGACTTGCACAGCGCGGGCGATCTGAAAAAGTTCCGCACCATCACGGAGGAAACAGCGGCGTTGGTGCGGCAGTTCAAAGGATCGTTCGCGGCGGAACATGGTGTCGGCATCGGACGCACAGAGTTTTTGAAGGAGCAAGTCGGCGACGAAATGTATCTGCTCATGCGGCAGATCAAGAAGTCGTTCGACCCGCACAATGTTTTCAATCCGGGCAAACTGATTGACGATGGGCGGTATCGGCTCGATAAGAATTTACGTCCCGCAGTCGGTGCGGCAGTGAAATTGCCGTTCGAGCCGGTGCTGGCGTTCGCTGCGCGCGATGGATCGTTCTCAGCAAATCTTGAGCAATGCAACGGCTGCGGAGGTTGCCGCAAAGAAACGGCGACGATGTGTCCGACGTTCATTGCGACAGGCGAGGAGATCATGTCCACGCGCGGCAGGGCGAACGCCATCCGCGCTGCATTGGAAATCCGTGGCATGAAGAGTAAGGACGTTTTGCGCTGTGAAGAGATGGAAGCCGCGCTGACGAATTGTCTCTCGTGCAAAGCTTGCACGAATGAATGTCCATCCAACGTGAACATGGCGTTGCTGAAAGCGGAGTTGCAGTGGGCGCGCATCAGACGGCACGGGCTGACGTTGCGCGAACGGATATTCGGCTCGGTGGACTTGCTCGGAAAGCTGGGCTGTCTATTGCCGAAGGTGACGAATGATGTGTTGAGTTCGGGGCGCATGAGAAAGTTATTGGCGCGCATCACGGGAATCTCACAGGAACGTTTGTTGCCGCAATACGCCAAGGTGCGATTCGACAAATGGTTCGCGAAACGGAACAAGGAGTTTTGCAACATCCGGGGACGCGTGATCCTTTGGGACGACACGTTTGTGCGCTACAACGAACCGCACATCGGACAGGCGGCGGTGACGGTGCTGGAGGCTGCGGGTTACGACGTGATGCTGGCGACGGGGCGGAAATGTTGCGGGCGACCGGCGTTCAGTCAGGGCAACATCGGGGAGGCGCGAAAGCTCGGCGCGCACAATCTGGCGTTGTTGAGCGAGACAGGCGATGACATCCCGATCATCTTTCTTGAGCCGTCGTGTTACTCGATGTTCATCGAAGATTATCGCGAGATGAATCTGCCGGATGCGGATCGGATCGCGGCGCGTTGTCTTCTTCTGGAACAATTTCTTGATGAGATGTTGCGCAAAGAACCCGCTGCGCTGGTGTTCAATCCGCGTCCGACGACCGTGGCGATCCATGTGCATTGCCACGCCAAGGCGTTGACGAATCCGGCTTATATGCACCGGCTGGCGGCGCGGTTGCCGGGGCGCAAAGTGCATTACCTAGATAGCGGTTGCTGCGGCATGGCGGGCGGCTTCGGCATGTTGGAATCCAAATACGAACTCTCGCTGGAGATCGCGAAACCGTTGATCGAAAAGATTCGTGAACTTCCTTATGGCAGCATGGTGGTGGCGAGCGGCGCAAGTTGTCGCCATCAGATAGATCATCTCGCGCCAGTGCGCTCGCGGCACATGGCGGAGGTGTTGGCGGATGCGTTGGAATAAGGCTGATGGCGCACGGCACTGGGTTCGCCGAAAGCTTTCAGGATTGGAAGTTGGTGCGTGCTGCCCTAACCTCCACCTCCATGTCGCGCGACTATGTTCTCCAGACCTTTCAATCCGAGGTTCACCTCTCGATTGATTACGCGCGCGAACTCAACCCTCAACAATGCGCTGCCGTCACCGCGCCGCCCGGCCCGGCGCTGGTCATTGCGGGCGCCGGCTCAGGCAAAACCCGCACGCTCACTTATCGCGTCGCCTATCTGCTCGAACAAGGCATCCCCGCTGATCGCATCCTGCTGTTGACGTTCACGAACAAAGCCGCCGCCGAAATGATGCGGCGCGTCACCGATCTGCTTGGACAGGAGTTGAACACTCTTTGGGGCGGCACGTTTCACTCCATCGGCAATCGCATCCTCCGCCAGCACGCCAAGCTGCTCGGTTATGAACGTGATTTCACCATCATGGATCGGGAGGACGCCAAGCATCTCATCACGACCTGCATCGCCGAGGCGGACATTGACATCAAAGCCACGCGCTTTCCCAAGGCGGAAGTGTGTGGAGATATTTTTTCGCTGGCGGTCAATAAACAGAAATCCGTCGCGGAGATTCTCGGCACGGAATACGGCTACTTCGACACGCTCGCGCCGCAGATCGAGGACGTGGGGAAGCGTTACGTCGCGCGCAAACTCGCCACCAATGCGATGGATTTCGATGACCTGCTCGTGCTCTGGCTCAAGCTACTGCAAGACCACGCCGACGTGCGCGACCTGTATCAACGCCGCTTTCAATTCGTCCTCGTGGACGAATATCAGGACACGAACAAACTCCAGAGCGACCTGATTGATCTGTTGGCCGAACGTCATAAAAACGTCATGGTGGTCGGCGACGATGCGCAAAGTATCTATGCTTGGCGCGGCGCAAATTTTCAGAACATCCTCAAATTCCCCGAACGTTATCCCGGTTCAATAACCTACAAGATCGAGACGAACTACCGCAGCACGCCGGAAATCCTGACTGTGGCCAACGCCGCCATCGCCGCGAATGTGGCACAGTTCGCCAAGGAACTCGCCCCCGCGCGCAAGTCCGGCATGAAGCCTGTGCTGGTCGCTTGTCAGGATGCCGCGCAACAGGCGGCGTTCGTCGCGCAACGGGCCTTGCAACTCCGCGACGAAGGCATCGCGTTGAATAACATGGCGGTGCTGTATCGCTCGCACTTTCACGCGCTCGAACTGCAACTTGAACTCACGCGCCGGAATATCCCGTTCAGCATCACGAGCGGCATGAGGTTCTTTGAGCAGGCCCACATCAAGGATGTGACCGCGTATCTCAAGCTCGTCACGAATCCGCGCGATGAACTCGCGTTCAAACGACTCACCCAACTGCTGCCCGGCATCGGAGGAAAAGGAGCGGACAAACTCTGGCAATTGTATAGTCGTGGGATCGCGAGCAATCCCCTCACCCGACCTTCGGCCACCCACTCCCCCACCGATGGGGGGAGGGACGGGGTGAGGGGCGCTCCCGGGTCAGAACGGAAATCTCTCGCCGCTGCGCGTCAAACCTGCGCCAAGTCTGCGCCGAAGAAAGCCACGCTTGCTTGGGCGCAATTCGCCACGACCGTTTCACAACTCGAAGCACCGGACATCCGCGCCAGCGCGGCCAAAATGATTCCGCTCGTGATCGAAGCGGGTTACGACGATCACTTGAAAGCGAACTTCGCCAACTACCGCTCGCGACTCGATGATTTGAAGCAGCTCGCCATCTTCGCGCAACAGTTTGAAAACGTGGATGAATTTCTCACGCAGATGGCACTGCTCACCAATGTCGAAGCCGAGGACGAACAACAAACCAAGAATCGCGACGACGAGAAGATCAAGCTCTCCACGATTCATCAGGCGAAGGGATTGGAATTCGACGTGGTGTTCTCAATCATGCTGTGCGACGGCCTGTTTCCCTCCGCGCGTTCATCCGAGACGGATGAAGGTTTGGAGGAGGAGCGGCGATTGTTCTACGTCACTGTGACGCGCGCGAAGAATGAACTGTATCTCTGCTACCCGCTGATCCGCGCTGGCTACGGCAACACGGGCGCGACGATGCAGCAACCCTCGCGCTTCCTCGATGAGATCCCCAAGGAGCATTTAGACGAGTGGAATCTGCGGTCCTACGGGTGACATCGAACCATCCGACAGCAGTCGCCCGGGGAATTTTTATGCCTGCATCCCGACCGCCGTACGGAGTTCGGTCAAGCCAGCTTGAGACAGTTTCCCTCGAAGACCGGCGACAATATCTTTGGCGATGGTCGGGCCTTCATAGACCAATCCCGTATAGACCTGCACCAAGCTCGCTCCGGCTGTGATCTTTTCCCACGCGTCCTCGGCAGTGAAGATTCCACCCACGCCGATGATCGGAAGTTTCCCGTGCGTTTGCCGAAACAAATGCCGGATCACTTCGGTGCTACGCGCCCGGAGTGGTCGCCCGCTCAATCCGCCACTCTCCGCATAAACACGTTCTACGGCGGCATCCTCCGTGAACGGTCTCGCGATGGTTGTGTTCGTAGCGACAATCCCTGCGATGTTCCGCGACCCGACCAATTCGAGAATCTCATCCAACGCATCGAAGCTGAGGTCAGGCGCGACTTTGACAAGAATGGGCTTGGGACGTGAGTCACTGGAGTTGATACGTTGGACTTCTTGGATCGCCGCCAGAATCTCATCCAACGCGGCTTTGTCTTGGAGTTGACGCAAGTTTGGCGTGTTGGGCGAACTGACGTTCACCACAAAAAAATCAGCCAGTCCACGTAAGACGCGAAATGAATCGGCGTAATCCTCCGCTGCCTTGTCCAGCGGCGTCACTTTGGATTTGCCGAGATTAATCCCCACCGGATGCTTCGGCCAACGCCCCGATGACCGCCACTGCTTTAGTTTCTCTGCCAACGCCTCTGCTCCATCGTTGTTGAATCCCATGCGATTCACGATGGCTTCATCCGTCACCGCCCGGAAGATGCGCGGCTTGGGATTGCCAGATTGACTGAGCCACGTCACGCCACCGAGTTCTGCGAAGCCAAAACCCAGCGCCGCCCACGCAGGCACAGCCTCGCCATGCTTATCCATGCCCGCCGCAAGTCCGATGGGATTGGGAAACCGCAGCCCGAACAACTCCACCGGCAACGCCGGCGGCGAGAGAAAAGATTCCATCACATCACAGACGAACACATTCCTACCAGCCCAAGCCAGCCCGTGCATCGTATGCGAGTGTATTGTCTCGGCATCATTCTTGAATAACGCCGGGCGGATCATCTGCTTGTAAATCCAACTCATGAAAAAAATAGTCAGGTTCGCCACCGCCGCTGTCGAGCCGGGAATCCTGTCAATGAAGGCATACCGTGAACGTCTAGCGTGAACTGACACACCGCTCGCAAAAACTCAACTCTCCCCGATCCGCGTCCAGCTCCGCCTTGACGCCCACCGGCAACGTCCCGTTATCCGGCACATGACCGAACGGCAATCCCATCACCACGGGAATCTTCAACGGCAACAACCGCTCGCGCAGCACATCCTCCAAACTCTGCCGATACTCCCCCGCCAGTCTCGCTTTCGGGTCTTCGCAATCTGCGTTCAAGCCAATGGCGATACCAGCCACTTGCTGCAACAGCCCACAGTTCAACAACTGCGTCAGCATCCGATCAAACCGATACGGCAGCTCGCCGATGTCCTCGAGGAACAGAATGCGCCCATCGAAACGAGGCATCCACGGCGTGCCGATCAACGTGCAAAGCACGGCGAGATTTCCCCCGACCAACCGACCTCTTGCCACACCGCGCCGAAGCACCTTCACCGTTTTACCGCTGTAACCTTTGCCCAACTCGCTCCTTTGCCCCGACAGTGTCTCCAGAAAACTTATCTTCGTGAAATCTGGTAACTCCTTGCTGGCAAAATCTGAGACCAACATCGGTCCGTGAAATGAAACCAGCTTGGCCTTCGTCAGAAACGCACAGTGCAAGGACGTGATGTCACTGAATCCCACGAAGATTTTAGGATTCGCCGCGATGACGTTGTAATCCAGCAGCGGCAACAAGCGCGCCGTGCCGTAACCACCGCGCACGCACAGCACCGCGTCCACCTTCTTGTCCGTGAACATCCGCATCAGATCAGAAGCGCGCTCGCGGTCTGTGCCAGCGAGAAACCCATGCCGCTTGTGGACATTCGGCGCGCGCTTGATGCGGAAGCCGAGCCGCTTCAACACCTCTACCGCGCGATCCACAGCCCTCGGATCAGGCGGCGCACTGGCAGGTGCGATGATTCCCAACGTGTCGCCGGAAGAAAGTTTTCGCGGACGGATCAGCATGGCTGTATCGCAAGTTATATCTGCGGCCCGGTCGGCGGTGCTTCCTTGTCACGCAGCGCCAGCAACTGAACCTTCGTCTGCGTGAACGCTGTCTCCAACTCCTGGATATATTGCATCGCACCCGTGACCTTGCCGGAGTTGCCGAGATTCTCCAACTTCTGCGCCAGTTCTATGATGCGTTTGCAACCCATGTTCAAGCTCATGCTCTTGAGTGCGTGCGCATGAAAGGCGAGTTTCTTCGGGTCTTCAGCACCTTGAACAATCTGCGTGACACGCTGTGGCGCGCTCTCGATGTAGAGATCAATCAACTCCCGTAACATGCTCACGCCATTCGTCGGTGGCATTTCTCGCAAATCGGAGATGACGCTCTCGTCCAGCAATCCCGGCGAGATGTCCCCCGGATTCCGCATGAAGTAAGACGTGTCATGTTTCACCACCTTCGTCGGCCCCCAACGCTCTATCGCCGCCTGAAGATCAGCCACTCGTACGGGCTTGGAGATATAATCATCCATGCCGGCAGCCAGACATTTCTCCCGATCACCCATCAAGGCATTGCCCGTCATCGCGATGATCACAGGGCGACGATCCCGCGTCCACCGCTGGCAAATGATCTTCGCGCAATCCAACCCATCCATCTCCGGCATCTGCACATCGAGAAAAAGAATATCGTATGTTTTTTGCTCAAGCGCCTTGATGACCTCATTACCATCCGCCGCCAAATCAGCGCGATAACCCAGTTTGGTCAACACGCTCGCGCCCACTTTTTGATTGATGGGATTATCGTCCGCCAGCAACAAACGCAGCGGAAGCCGTCGCGCGAAATCAGAATCCAATCCCGGCGTGAACGCGGATTTCTTGTCCCGTTGCACTTGCACACCCAGAGCGCGACACAGCGATTCGAGCAATTGCGCGGGGCGGATCGGTTTATGCACGAACGGAACGGCCTCCAGTTTTGCGTCGCGAAAATCATCGGCGCGCAAACGCGTTGATGAAAGGAACAGTAGCGGAACGTTACCGCCGACATCAAGTTTGCGGATGTCGTGAGCGAGCGCAAAACCATCACCACCCGGCAAT